>NZ_SSOE01000054.1:0-154069 GCF_029871175.1 Pseudomonas sp. BN607 | reverse complement strand
TTTTTTGAGGTGCTCAGCGCTGAACAGCTTGGCCGTATCAAAGGGCTCATCGCCACGCATGCATGCCCAGGCACCTGTCAGGTATTTACGCATGACGGCGGCGATAGCCTGCATTTTCTTCTTCCCTCTGCTGAGCAACGATTCGTAAAAGCCCTTCGCGTAGGGGTCATAGCGGATCGCCGTCAACGCTGGCATATACATCGCTGCTCGCAGGTAGGCATTTCCACTTTTTCCGAGTCGACCAGGCTTATCAATGCTTGTACCTGACTGCGTCTGTCGAACGTCGAGACCGGCATGGCGGCTTACCTGCGAAGACTTGAGCATTTCAGGTAATGTCGTGAGCTCAGCCAAAATGGCTAATACAGACACCTCTCCCATGCCAGGAGCGGCAATTAGTTGTTGGTACTGCCGACTAAGCATTTGGCATTGAGCAATCAAGTCATGGCCAGCCTTACGAAATCGCTCAATACGCTTGTCCAATGAGGCTATCGCCTCTTCTTCGTCTTCGATCAGCATGGCGATGGTCGTGTTGGTCGCCCGCAACGCATGCAACTCATTTTTCGCCCTTGTTCGGTGGCCAACCAGACGATTGATATGCCGCCCGATAGCCCGGAGCTCAAGCTGGGCAGGGCTTGGAGGGGTCCATAAGCGTGGTGTCATTCGCTCGGCATACTCGGAAAGCAGCTGGGCATCAATCGCATCAGTTTTGCTGTTCACCAGCATTAGCTTGGCGAAATTGTGAAAGCTCTTGGGGTTGATTACCGAGACAGGGAGGTCAGCGGCGTGCAGGTCGATGGCCAAATCCAGGTAATAGATACCGGTCGCTTCCATCACGATGGCTTTGGGCTTGAGCGATTGGAGCTTCTTAACCGCAGCTTTACGTCCGGCTGGTGTCTGGGCGATCTCCCACTGACCAGCAGGGCGCCCATCTTTGCGCACCCCGGCGATTGAAGTGCGCGAACCGATATCCAGGCCAACGAAGACACTCATCCTTCCCACTCCCCAGCAACATAGGTAACAATGGCCTCCGGTTCCCCGACCTCGAACTTCATGCCGCTGCAACCTTGTAATGCGAAGTCCGACTTGTCGGCTTCTCGATACTCTTCGTGGTGGGCAATGAGGCGGGGGACCTCTCTACGTACAAGGTCAGGGCAATCCCTGCCTTCAGGAGCGATCGGTCTCCCCGGAAGTGCTTCTTGAACCTGACGAGAATAACCTCTCTGGCCAGGTCAGACACAACATACAAGGAGCGAGCGCAGCTCGCGATGCGCCGCGCGGGCGGCGCGCGATCTCACCGCCACCCAACCTCCCATGGCGGACACCTTCCACTCAAGGCCGCATGAGCGGCTCGATCCCGATCCATTTCTTAACGGGGTGATAGCAGAGCTTCAGCGGCGGAATCTGCACCTTGCGGCCCTGCACATCCAGTGCCCCCAGATGAATCGTCCACTTGGAATCTGCCTCGAACTTGTCCGTCTGAAAGATCACGTAAGCCGAGCCATAGCGCTTGTTGTTGGTCATCCTGGGAATCATCCGGTGCACTTCATCGCTGTTGATGTCATATGGCGATGGCCGGGCGGTCTTCACATTCACCAACGGAAAGTCGTAGGTCTCGTTGAGGCCCAAGTACACCTCGGGCCGCGCATTCAGGCGCGAGCCGTCTTCAAAGGTGATGTAAGCCTGACGGCTGTCATACAGCACCGGTATCGGCGGTTCGCCACGCTTGGAATCGGTCGATGGCCGTTGGCGGTCTTCGTTGTAGGCGATCATTTGCACAAAGAATTCCTGCCGCGAGTACTTCTCGCCCGGGTACTGCACGTACAGGCTTTGCTCATAGCGCTTTTCGCCCCATAGGGCGGCGTGGTCGTAGAGGTAGGTTTCCAGGTAGAGGGTGGTCTCCCCCTGCGGCCCTGGCACTTTGAACTGGAACTCGGATTCGCAAAGGTCCGCGTAGGCGGCGCGTTCGCGTTTCCAGGGGACGCAGGCGGTCAACGAAGCTGCGGCCAGCAGCAGCATGAGAGAGAGTGTGCGTTGCAGGTTATTCATGACCGGCCCTGGTCCAGATGCGAATGGATCAGTTTCGAGGGCTGGGTCGCGCAAGTCCATGCTGACCCTTTGCCATTATCGCGAGACAGACAGCACACCTTGCAACCGCTCTGGATGTGACCACCATGCCGCAACCGGATTTGCTAAGATCGCGACCTTTCCGCTGGGTGAACTGCATGTTCACCCGAGCCATTTGCAGCCTGCTGGTCGACAGCTCGTCGAATAATTGGAGCGCAGCGCTGCATTGCGCCATAGCACGCCCGCTACAAGCAGGCTGGTCAAGGCGAAAGACCAGCAGACGAGCGCCTTGGTCCTGCCTGGTAACTTTGCGTGTTCAGCGATCAGATGCAGCATGACTCTTCCTGACTCATTTCGGAGCAAACCGTTGACGCCAGGAAGCGTATCAGGCTTTTTTCAGAAGTAGCCGTCCTGGCTTCCGGAGCAGCAACCATAGCTGTCTTGGTTAGGATCGGGGAATTCCAGCGGGCCGATATCGATCCTTGCAACCGGCCCGTCGGGAAGCGTGATAATCACAGGCACGGTGCCGCCACCGCCATACCAGACACCTGCGCCCGAACCCGCGCTCGCGCCGCTGTCGGGGTCTTCGACGAACTCCGCCTGGCTGGCAGTAACGCTGTTGATGGAGAGGGTCCAGTGCACGGCAGCTACGTTGCCCGAATAGACGCTAGTAATCATTTCGAAGGGTACTAATTGCAGATCAGGCGCCAGCCAATGTTCCGGGTAAGCCGCATCTGGCGTGTTCTTGAAGTAACGATCGATAACCTGTTCAGCCAGGCTGTTTTACAGGTTCTTCAACGCGTCAGAGTTGATGATTCCGGCCAGGCTCAACACGGCACCCGCGCCGACCAGCACGGAGGACGCTGCCCCGGCACCGGCACCGGCCACGGCCAAACGCCAAATGGCTGCGAGCTACATTGCGGGCCATTTCCCAGTTTCAGTGGACAGTCGAACATGCTTGCGCCCAAAGCCCTTCTTGACGCCCTCAGCGACCAGGCTTCACGCCTGCTCAGCGGCGATACCCCCCAGCCCCGAGCCGAACTGGAAAGCCAATTCAAGGTGCTTATGCAAGGTGCCTTCAGCAAGCTGGACCTGGTCAGCCGTGAAGAATTCGATAACCAGATGGTCGTTCTGGCGCGCACTCGCGCGCGCCTCGAAGCCCTGGAGAAGCAAGTCGCCGAGCTGGAAGCGCGGATGGCGCCGACGGCGCAGGAATAACACTGCCAAAAAAAGGCCCGCGCCTTCAATGAACACGCGGGCCTCGGTGCAACGCCGTTACAGTCAGGCAAACATCTGTTTGACGTTGTTCATCGCCCCGTCTGCAAACCCCTGCAAGAACGCCTGGAATGCGGGCTGGTCCTGCGGGCCGCCGGTATAAGGCTCACCGATGATGGTCCAGGTCGCCGCCGACTGGCCCGGGCCCTGCTCTTGAACCTCCATGCGGGCCCAGAGGTTACCGATATTCAGCGAGGTATAGATCAGCGACCAGGTCATGACCATGCGCTGGTCGTCGTGGGTGTTGAGCTGCTCGATCACCACGTTGCCGTCCTTGAACAGCTTCTTGCGTACCGAACGCACGCCGGTACCGGTCATTTCGATATGTGAAAGTGCCGGAATGAAGACCGGGAAACCGGCAAAGTTGCCCACGATATTCCACACGCTTCGGGCATCGGCATTCACCGAAATAGAGGCCACCACGGGCTCGCCAACAGGGTTCTGGATCAGGGTATCGGGTTCGCAATGTTGCATGTTCAGCTCCTTTGATTAGTCAGATGAAGTCGATTTCTTTCAAGAACTCGCACCCTAGACGCAATAGCGTCGGGCTCTTTGCCGGGTATTCCTCGCCCATGATGCCGATGCCTTGGCGGGCGTTGCCGTGTTCGATCAACGAAATGTCACCGATGTCTTCTTCGAACCCATTGAGGTAGAAGCCGACCACGCCAAACAGCGCGTTGTCACTTTCAATGGTCGATAGACGCCGCTGCCAATCGCTGATCGTGACCCATTTGAAGTCGTGGCCCATGGGGCGAAACGCTTCCACGTAGGTGTCCCAGCTCAAGGGTTGCGGGTTGTGCAGGTTGAACACAGCCCGGTTGCTGGTGTGGCGGCTGGCATGGAAACCGATGAACCGAGCCAGGAAGTCGACCGGCATCAGGTCGAAGTTCAGCGACAGCTGCGGCACCTCCTTGAGTTGCAAAGACCCCTTGAGCATCAGCATCAAACGGTTCTGGTGTGGCTGACAGACGCCGGTACGGGTATTGAAGGCGATGTTGCCGGGGCGGTACAGGTTTACTTTCACCCCCCGTTCGCTGGCATTCCACAGGATGCGTTCGCCTACCCATTTGGAAAGGTTGTACCCGTTACGGATATAGATCGGGGGGGTCGCCGCAGGGGGGGTCTCCAACACGCGACCATCGCTGTCGACGCTACTGGACGCCGACAGGGTCGAGATGAAGTTGAAGATTTTCTTGCGCCGCCCTTCGCACAATTTCAGGCACTCGATCACGGGCGCGACGTTGTCTTTGACCAATGACTCATAGTCGAGCACGTGGTTGACATTGGCAGCGTTGTAGATCAGTACGCCGTACTCCCGATCAAGCCGCTCGTACTCTTCGGCGCCCAGCCCCAGCATCGGTTGACTGATATCGGCTGCCAGAACGCGCACGCGGCTCATGTCCAAGTGTTCCAGGCGGTTGTCGACCAATGCCTGATCGAAACGCTCTTGCGCCGATTGACCCGCGCTGGCACGCACCAGGCAGGCCACTTCAGTGGACCCCAGCTCCAGCAACGCTTCGACGATATGCACGCCGAGGAAGCCATTGGCCCCGGTGACAATGACCTTGTGCAGGTCGCCCATCTGGCTGAGCGGCAGAATATCGAGCGCGACACTGAGATTGGCATCGGCCAGCGCCCTGGGGCTGACAATGGCATCAGCGATATCCTCCTCGGCGAGCAGGCGGTCCAGGTTGGCAAGGGTGGGCAGTTCGATGAAACGGTTGATCGACACCCCTTTGCCGAACGAATCGCGGATGTCCATGAGCATGCGCGAAAGCAGGATCGAGTGCCCACCCAGGTTGAAGAAGCTGTCATCCAGGCCGATCTCGTCGGCATCGATTTCCAGCAAGCTCGCCCAGATGGACAACAGCTGCTGCAGACCCGCGCTCAGGGGCTGCTCGCGCACCTGCCGTGGGCGGCTGTCGTCGGGCAATAGGCGTAATGCCTTGCGGTCGACCTTGCCGTTAGCGGTTGCCGGGAAGGTGTCCAGCAGACGCCACCGCGACGGGCGCATGTAATCGGGCAGGTGCTTTTCGGCATGGGCCTGCAATGCCAGTTGGGCACGCTGTGCATCCAGCGTTCGCGGCTCGGCGAAAAACGCCACGATGCGGCGCTGCTCATCGATGACCACGGCCAGCTGCGCAAACAGGTTGCTGCCGCGCAGAACGTGCTCGACCTCTTCGGGCTCGACGCGAAAACCGCGGATCTTCACCTGGTTATCCAGCCGCCCGATGATTTCCAGGCCTTCCCTGCCCCAACGCGCCAGATCGCCGGTGCGATACAGCCGCTCACCCTGCAACCCGCCAGCACCAGGCAAATAGCGCTCCAAGGTCGCACCGGGGTTGTTCAGGTAGCCCAGCCCCACCCCTGGCCCGGCGATGTAGACCTCACCGCTTTCGCCTTGGGCTACCGGTATACCCTGCTCGTCCAGCAGGTAGAGCCGGGTATTGGCGATCGGCATGCCCAGCAGGCGATTGGAATCGCCTGGGCGCATCTCTCTGCTGGTCGCCAGCACCGTCGTCTCAGTAGGCCCGTAGATGTTGTGCAAGTGGCAATGCGCACCCAGGCCATCGATGACATGCGGCTCGCACACATCACCGCCGGTCACCAGGTGACGTATGCCGTGCAGGCTTTCCAGCGGCATGATGCTGAGCAAGGCAGGCGGAAGGAAGGCATGGCTGACTTCAGCCTGCCCGATCAACAACGCCAGGGCAGCGGGATCGCGGCGTTGATCTTCGCTGGGCACGACCAGGCAACCGCCAGCGATCAAGGTCGGGAAGATGTCCAGCATGGAGGCATCGAAGTTGATCGTCGAAAACTGCAACGCGCGGGTCTGCGGACCGACCTGGACGTGCTCGCCATACCAGGCACAGAAATGGCTGAGGTTGGCCACCGAAAGAAGCACCCCTTTGGGCGTTCCGGTCGTGCCTGAGGTATAGATGGCCACGCAGGCGCGCTGATCATCCCATAGGCCCCGCATCAGCGACTGATCGGCTGCCAGGGCAATGGCATCATGGCCGCCGACACCTCGATGGACCGTGCTCAGCTGGCTGACATCCAGCCCCTGGCAGGCATCGAGCGCTACCACGTTACCCTCGTGGATGATGACTTTTGCCTGGGCGTGCTCGACGATCATGGAGCGCCGCTCGGCGGGGTGCTGCGGGTCGAGCGGCAGATAGACCGCCCCGCAACCCAACACGGCCAGAATCGAAGCGTACAGTGCCAGGCCCTTGCCCAGGGCGACGGCTACCACCGCCTGGCCGTCGTGTTCATCCAGCAGCGGCAACAACCGTTCCTGGATCGCGACACTCATGGCATGCAGTTCGCGGTAACTGATGTAACGCCCCTCGACCAGCAGGGCCGGCGCGTCTCGATGCGTCACCAGGCTGCCAGCCAGGCGCTGGATGAACGAGACGGCGGCCGCCTCACGGATAGGCGGTACGGCCGTCATGTTGCAGCGGTGAGCAAAGGCCAGAGCGTCCAGCCTATCAAGCCCAACCAACGCTTCGGACGGCAAAGGCCGCAGGCGCGCCTGGCTAAAATAGTCTTCATTGCGCGAGTAGCCGCCGACATGCGCTGCCGTCGCCTCGATCAGCTCCCGCAAGGCATTGGCCACCAGGTCGGCGCCGTTTCCAGATGCTTCACCAGCGACCTCCAGCACCTCCAGGGACCGCCAGGGCCGGTTGCCTTCACGGGTGATCAGGTGCATCTGCAGGCTCGCCATGGGGTTGCCAGGCCCCTCGTCGGCCACCCGCAGGGAGATCTGCCGAGTGCTGCCCTGCTCTGGCCAGGCGGCCAGGGTCGCGTCGTCGATAATCAGATCCGAGGCGTGCAATTGCCAATGGTCGAAGCTGGCGGGGGTTTCCAGCAGATGGACCTGATGGCCCATCTGGCGCAATTCGCCGGCCAGGCGGGCGAGCCCCCGGCTGCTTCCGCACAGCAGAATCTCTAAACGTCTCATCGGAGTTCCTTGCGTTGAAGTCAGCGCCGGTACGCGGCCAGGGCAGCCTGTACGGCTGGATCTTCGAGCATCGTGCTCGTCTGGAAAAACCGCATGATGTTGCCCACCAGGGGGTGCCCGGCAGTGATGGGGAAAGCCATGGCCTCAACCTCTTCGCGCAAGGCCACCTTGACCTGCTCGGTGGTGTCCAGGCTATCGACCAGCAGCAGGTCGAAATGCTTCTGGATGTCGTTGGTCAGGTAATGCTGCATAAACACCGGCAAGATAGAGGCGATGGTGGCACGGTCATCTGCCGATGCAGTGCTCCAGTAGATACGCGTCAGACGCGCCCAGAAACTGGAGTGTCGCCCCTCATCGGACAGGTGATCGGCCATCAGGCCTTTCACCGACTCCTTGACGGTGTCGTCGCGAGCGAATGCGGCCACATCATTGGTAAGGGTATTTTCGGCGACGGCCACGCAAATCAGCTCGACCGCAGCTTTCAGGTGGTCCGGCGCCATTTCCATCGCTTTGGGGATCGAACGGCTCAGCTCGATTTCCTGAGGCAAGGAAATGGGCTCGATCCCGGTAAGCTCGATGGTTTGCTGCAAGTAGTCCATTGCCACCAGCGCGTGGTAATCCTCGTCGACGACAACGGTCATGGCGTCATAGCGACAGGCAAACGGAAAGCGGATCGGGAAGTTGTCTTTGGCGATACTGCGCGCCGTCTTGTCGACAATCTCCGTTTCGAAAATCACTACGTCATTAATAAACTTATACAAACTTTGTACGAGGGCGAAATCCCTGAGCTGTGGGCACTTCTGCAAAAACACTTCGCTGGTTACCAGCGGCTGACGGCTGGTCGGGTAGATCAACTTTCCGTCATCTTCCACTGTTCGCCTTGGCCGCGTACGAATGGTCGCGCGACGCTCCCATATTTCGGCGAAGGATTGATATTCCTGTGCATTCATCTGCTTGCGTCCCGGCATTCAGTAGTAATGAACCTCAAACAACAGACAGCCCGTTTCCGAATGAAATGGCCCGTGCTCGGTGTCCGCTTCGCGGTAGAAGTAACTGCCCTCACCGTAGGCCTTGAGCGGACGACCGGGAGCCGCCTGTTCAACTTGGTCGCCTTCGATCAAATACACTTCTTCATGGTAATCATGGGTATATATTTCGCGCGTTCCGCCACCTGGCGCGAAACGCACCAGGCGCGTGCGCACGCCCGTACGGGTTGTTGCATCCAGTGTGTCCTTGAATACCGTCAGGGTGATGCCGCGTTCGCTGGGGACCGCTTGCCATACCGCCTGGTCCTGCTCGATGACCGCGAACTTCATGCGACACACTCGACCGCTTGCTCCGCCATTTCCGCGCGCAGCTCGTCCCACAGCACACGACGGCTGTCCACTGCGGCAATGGCAGCCGCATACATTTCCTGTTGACGCTGGGCATCGCCCTTGACTAGGCGCTCGAGCAGTTTTTCGGCTGCCGGGCCGTGATCATCGGAGTCCACGTCGATATGCCGTTGCAGGTAATACCGGAAGGTCGGTGCCTGATCGATGCCGATGTCCCAGTCATCGAGAATGGTCTGGAACATGCGGGGGATTACGCTTTCGCGCCCGTGCAGGAAGGCCGCGGCTACCTCGTGAGGCTTGGCATTGACGGCCGTTTCGATGGTGTTGGAGACAAAGCGCACTGCCGCCGGAGAAGCCTGGCAACGGTGCAGGGCATCCTGCAGGTTTTCGCCGTCGCGCATCAGCTGGACGAATTGCTCGACGCACGCGGTACTGGCACCAATCTCATGCATGGCATGCAGGTACAGCTCGAAGTGGCTGTAGTGCCCACCGCTGAGGTTCTGGTCGGACTCCTCACCCAGAACGATTTCGTTTATCAGGTGCGCTGCGGCCGGGTCCACTGGCGGCAACCACGGTAGCGAAGTGCAGGTCAGCTCCTGTTGCAGGCGCTTGGTCAGCGACATGAAATCCCAAACTGCGAAAACATGTGTCTCCATGAAAGTCCGCAATACCGGCAGTGAACCGATTTCAGCGAAGATCGGATGGTTTCCCAGTTCGGACTTCTTGTTCTCAAGAACGGCTTTCTGATCGTACATGATTACCTCGCTCAACAGGTTATTTGTAACTGAAGCTGTTTTTTATTTCGCCGACCTCTGCAGGCACCGAAAAACTATGCCATCACAAGTTACAAATCAACTACAAATAAATGAAAATTTCAAACTTTCTTAAACCACCAAGCACGACAAAAAGGCAACTTAATCATAAGCTACCTGCATCATAATCTGTCGCCATATCAAACTATTATTAATCAGTAATGCATGGGCAATCCATTGCAGTCGCTCCTTGGTTAGCACTTGTAATCACGTTGATCGCAGCTACTTGGCCCGCTGCGTGCGCAATATGAGCGCTGCGACTGCGCACCCGATCAGCGCCAGGGAAGAAACATAAAAGGCATCGCTGTAAGCCATCAGGTAGGCTTCACGACGCACCGTGGCTGCCAGCACTTCGAGTATCTTTTGCTGCGCCGGCAACCACGTCTGCAACGTCTGCCCCAGCCGCTCCTGCAGCCCTGGCGAAAACGCCGATACATGCTCGTAAACGCGCTCGCTGTGAAAACGTTCACGCGTTGCTACCACCTGGGTAAGGGCCGCGGTGCCAATCGCTCCGCCAAGGTTGCGCAACATCGAGAAAACCGCCGACGCCGAACCCGCCTCACGCTTGTCCAGCCCGGCCACCGCCAGCACCGAAAGCGCCACCATGATGAAAGGCTGTCCGATACCCCGCACCACCGTGGACGGAATGATGACGTTGTCCGCGCTGTCCGCGGTCAGGCCTGCGCCCAGCCAGCAGCCCAGCGCCATGATCAGAAAGCCGCTGGCTACCATGAATTTGGCGCTGGTCCAGGCCATCAGGCGTGGCATGAGCGGTGCCAATAACAGCTGCACCACGCCGTAGGCAATCAGTGCAACACCCACATCGCTGGCGCTGAAACCCTGCAACTGGGACAGATAGTTGGGAACCAGAAAGACCAGCCCGAATGTCGCAGCACCGAAAACGAACATGGCAACGCTGGCAACGCCGAAGTTGTAATGTCCAAGCAGCCGCAGGTTGATGAACGGCTGCTTACCGTAGAGCTGCGTGCCCACGAACACCACCAGCGCGATGGCTGCGACCACAGCCATGGCCAGGATGTAGCGCGAACTGAACCAGTCCAGGCGCCCGCCTTCTTCCAGGACGATCTGCAGCCCACCCAGGCCCAGCACCATGGCCGTGATACCCAGCCAGTCGCCCTTGCGCAACAGTTCGAGCTTCATGGGCCTGGCTTCGATCGACCAAGATATGGCTGCCAGCAGCGCGATGCCAGGTACCAGCTGCAGGTAGAAGATCCATCGCCAGGAATAGGCGTCCGTCAGCAAGCCCCCGATCGAAGGCCCCGCCGCCTGGGCGACGCTGTTCGCCAGGCTGAACAACGCCATCCCCATGGCCATCTTACTCGCTGGCAGTTCGGTGATGATCAGCTGGAATGAGAGCGGGATGAGGACGGCGCCGGCAGCCCCCTGGACGACGCGGATGATGATCATCGCCTCAAGGTTTGGCGCCCACGAGCAGGCGATGGAGGCCAGCAGAAAGATGAACGACCCCGTCCACATCACCCGGCGCATCGAAAAGACTTCGACCAGCCACGCCGTTAAGGGAATCATGACAATCTCGGCGACCAGGTAAGCGGTGGAGATCCATGAGCCTTCTTCGAAACTGGCGCCCAGCGAGCCGCGGATTTCCGGTAGCGCTGCGCTGGTCACGTGCACATTCATGCCCGCCATGAAGCAGCCGAACAAGCCGCCCAGCACCGCTACCCAGGCGCGCAACGAGACCGCTTGCTCACTGCTCATCAGCAGACTCCGTTGGCCGCGTATCGACGGTGGTCACCACCGACATGCCCGGCAGGATCGGCTGCCCGCTCACAGGTTGGTCCAGCAGGATCCGCACGGGAAAACGCTGAACGATCTTGGTGAAGTTGCCCGTGGCATTGTCCGAAGGCAGCAGTGCGAACACATTGCCCGACGCGGGCGAGAAACTCGCCACTCGCCCGCGCAGCTCGCGCTCCGAAAAGCTGTCGACGCTGATCCGCACTGGTTGGCCCGGTTGCATGCGGGCCAGCTGGGTTTCCTTGTAGTTGGCCACGATGTAGGTCTGCTGCAATGGCACCACCGCCAGCAGCGGCTGGCCGGCCACCACATGCTGGCCGGCACGTACCCGACGCTGCCCGACAACGCCCTCGATCGGCGCACGAATCAACGTGTCCTGTTCATCCTGCTCGGCCAGCACCAGACGGGCCTCGGCACTGGCCTGCCCAGCCTGACGGCGCTTGACTTGGGCGTCGGCATACGCCGCCTGGGCCTTGGCCATCAACAGCTGCGAACGACGCTCGCGCAACTGCGCCTGGGCGCCCTGCCACGCTGCCTGCGCCTGCGCAGCGCTGGCGTTGGCTTTTTCCAGGCGCTGCAAGGTCGCCGCACTGTCGCGCACCAAGCCCTTGTAACGCGCCACATCCAGTTCGCTGCGACGGCGCTCGGCAGCAGCGCTTTGCAGCATCGACTGCGCCTGCACGATCGCCTGCCGCTGTTGCGCGATGCGTTCGCCAGCCACCTGAGAAAGCGCCTGGGCCGCCGTGAAGGCGGCGCCTGCTTCAGCCACGTCGGCCTTGGCCTGCTCCAGGCGCGCGCGGTAGTCGCGGTCCTGCAGGCGTACCAGCACATCACCTGCTTTAACTGGCTGATCGTCTTCCACCTCGACCTTGGCGACGTAACCCGCCACGCGCGAACTCGACGTCACCCAGTCAGCGCGCACATAAGCGTCATCGGTGGTCTGTAGATAGCGCCCGACGCTGTACCAGTAAATGCCGAATACCATCACTGCAACCAGCAGCAAGCCGCCCCCGCCGTATAACGCCAGCCTGCGCTGGGCCTGCTTGCGAGATACAGCATCATCCTGGCGCCCGTCGTTAGCGAGCGTCTGTTCATCCACGGCAACATTCATGGTCGTTTTTCACTCTCGGCAGCTAACCCTTGGGCCGTGGTCGGTGCTGCGGTGTCCTGCCAGCCTCCGCCCAGGGCCCGGAACACGTTGATCTGGGCACGTGCAAGCCCACCCAGGGCTTGCACATGGCGATCGCGTACGCTGATCAAATCACGCTCGGCATCGAGCAATTCCAAAGCATCGAGGGCCCCGGCCCGGTAATTCACCAAAGCCAGGTCAAAGCCTCGCTGGCTGTGTGCCAGTGCTGACTGCAGCGCCAACGCACGTTGCCGCTCGCCGTCGAAGTGGGCCAACGCCTGGCGAACGTCCTTGAGCGCCGCCAGGGCCGCCCCCCGGTACTTCGCAACGGCAGCTTCCCGCAGGGCTTGTGCCTTGCTCACCCGTGCACGGTTGGCCTTGATGTTGGGAAACTCCCAACGGATCAGCGGCCCGATGGCGAACACCACCGCACGGCTGTCCCCCAGATTGGAAAGGTGATGATCGGACGACGTCAGCGAAGCGCCGAAACTCACCTTGGGATACAGATCGGCCCTCACGATGCTCACATCCAGCGCCGCGGCCTGAAGCTCACGCTCAGCCTTGCGCACATCCGGGCGGCGTTCCAGCAGATGCCAGCCATCGCCCGCCGGCAGCGGTGCATCCAGCGAAGGGATCGTCCGGCAAGTTGCCGATTCAGCAGCAGCCGCTGCGGGGTCCTGACCACTGAGCATGGCCAGTTCGTACAACGCCATACGCCGGCGCGCCTCAAGCATCGGCAAGCTCGCCTTGACCTGCTCACGCAGGCTCAGCAGGCGCTGGCTATCGAGCTCGGTGGCAACCCCGCCCTGTAGCTGCCGCTCGCTCAGTTGCAGGCTCCTGTCCAGCGTCTGCATGGACTGCTGGGCCTCCTGAATGCGCGCACCGTAGACACATTGATCGATATAGGCGCGGCTGGTTTGCGCCACGACCTCCAGGCGCATCAACCCCCAGGCCTCACGCGACGCATCGGCCTGAGCCTTGGCCCGTTCGATTTCGTTTCGTACTTGCCCCCATAGGTCGACCTGGTAGGCCAGCTCGATGCCAGGATTGAACGTCCACTGGGACGGCGCATGGCTGTCAGTCGCCTCGGCCAGCGTCTGGTCGTCGGCGCTCTTGCCGTAAGTCGCGGCAAAGGTGGTGGAAGTGGATGGCCAGCGCTGTGCGTCGAATTCATCGATACCAGCCAGCAGGGCGCGAACGTTTGCCTCGGCTTGCGCCAAGTCCTGATTGCGCGCCAGTGCCCGCTGCACCCAGTCATTGAGCTGCGGATCGCGGTACAGCATCCACCAGCCCTCAGACAAGGCTTGCCGGCTCACCCCGGCGGGCAGCCCGCTGAGTGCGTCGGCCTGCAGCGTCTGCGCAGGCGGGGCCAGCGGAGCATGCGCAGTGCAAGCCGCCAAGAGGACAAGGGAGCAGGTAAGTGCCGGAAACGGCAATAAACGCGATACAGGCATCACGGGATGTCACGTCTGGGAGAGTGATGCCAGATTAACGAGCGAGGCTAGGCACTTCTGCCGTAAGCCGGACAACCACACACGCAATCGGGACAACCTTTGCCAGGCGGCGAACCGGGTGTTGCGCCCGGCTCCCCTCAGCCCTTGGGTTCAATGAGCGCGTGCAGCGCTGGTCTCCTGAACGCTGACCTGCCAGTCACTGGGCGTGTAGCCCAAGATGCGCTTGAACACCGCGGAAAATGCGCTTGCACTCTGGTAGCCATGCTCCAGGGCGACGTTGATGATCGGCATGCCATCAGCCAGGCAACGCTGGCTGAGCATCATCCGCGTGCGCGCACGCCATTCGCCGTAAGACATCCCCACTTCCCGCTGGAACAGCCTGGCCACACTGCGGGAACTCATGTTCAGTTGCTCGCCGCACTGCTCGAGCGTCACGTCCTGCGCGGGGTCATCGAAGAAGTGTTCACACCAGGCGCGCAGCCTCGCATGGTGTGGCACCGGTACGAACGCGTTGATCCGCTGCGCCGCTTCCAGCTCGCGCTGGATCAGCGCCCGAACGTGTTCGCCCAGCGACTCGTCGCGCTGCCCGAGCATGCGTGAAGCCGCCAGAATCAGCTCGCGCAACAAGCCGGAAACCACGATTACCTGGCAGTGGTCGACCCGCGAGCTCAGCAGCAAGGTGCGCATGGAGACATCGCCTTCCATGCGGATCTCGTGGCTTACCCCCGCTGGCACCCACAGCGCGTGGCCGTAGGGGATCACCCAGCTGCCACCGTCGCTGCTCACTCGCATCACACCCCTGGCGGCGTAGATCAGCTGATCATCGGCGTGGCAGTGGCTGGCCACCACCTCACCGTGCCCGTAGTCCATTCCTAACGCTTCCATGCCGCTAGTGCCTCAGGCCGTGACGACAGCGTTGCCCAAAGGCTTGAGCAGGCCCTGGCGAGTTGCCCTGCAAACGGCACTGACCAGTGCCTGCAGCGAGGCCTGGAGAATGCTGTTGTCTCTGCCGACTCCGAACAGCAGTTGACTGTTGACGCGGATCTCCACGTAGGCAATCGCTTCGGCCTGGGCGCCATCACGTACCGCATGCTCATGGTAGTCAGCGATGTCGAAATGCAGGCCGTGCGCGGCGAAGGCGTTGACCAGCGCGGCCAGCGGCCCGTTACCCTCACCGCTCAATGGCAAACGGCCGCCGTCGAAGAGCAATTGCGCATTCACGTAGGTAGTGGCTTCGTCACTGGTGAGCATGGGCTGGGTCAGTATGTAGGGCTTGCCCTGCTGCAGATAATTCTCGTTGAAACAGGACAGGATCATGTCGCTGGTCACTTCCTGGCCCTTGGCATCGGCAACACGCTGCACCAGGCCGCTGAACTCCATCTGCAGGCGACGCGGCAGCACGATGCCCTGCTGTTCCAGCAGGTACGCCACCCCGCCCTTGCCCGACTGGCTGTTGACCCGGATAACGGCCTCGTAGCTGCGCCCCATGTCGGCGGGGTCGATCGGCAGATAGGGGATTTCCCAGTAGCCATCAGGGTTGTCGCGACGGTGCGCGAAGCCTTTCTTGATCGCGTCCTGGTGGGAGCCGGAGAAAGCGGTGAACACCAGTTCACCGGCATAGGGATGGCGAGGGTGCGTGGGCAGCTGGTTGCAATACTCGACCTCACGCTGGACATGGATGATGTCCGAGAAGTCCAGCTCAGGGCTGATACCACTGGTGTACAGGTTCATGGCCAAGGTCAGGATATCGACGTTGCCAGTGCGCTCGCCATTACCGAACAAGGTGCCTTCGACCCGTTCCGCACCGGCCAGGCAGGCCTGCTCGGCAGTGGAAACCCCGGTTCCACGATCATTGTGCGGGTGCACGCTGATGATCACGCTGTCACGATGGCTCACATGCCTGCAGAACCATTCGATCTGGTCGGCGAACACGTTTGCGGTAGACACTTCGACAGTGGTGGGCAGGTTGAGGATCATCTTGTTGGATGGCGTCGGCTTGTACTCGGCGATCACCGCATCACAGATTTCCAGCCCGAAATCCAGCTCGGTGAAACAGAACGTTTCAGGCGAATACTGATAGGTCCACTGGGTTTGGGGATTGGCCTGCATCAGCGCCTTGATCTCACGGGTGGCTTGGGTGGCGATGTCGATACAGCCAGCGCGATCAACACCGAACACCACCTCGCGGAATGCCGGTGCAGTGGCGTTGTAGACATGCACGATCGCCCGCGGCACGCCTTTGAGCGCTTCGAAGGTGCGCTCGATCAGATGCGTGCGCGCCTGGGTCATTACCTGAATGGTGACATCGTCGGGGATGGCGCCGCTTTCGATCAGTTCACGCACGTAATCGAAATCAGTCTGCGAAGCGGCCGGGAAGCCAACCTCGATTTCCTTGAAGCCGACCTTGACCAGCAGGTCGAAGAAGCGCCTCTTGCGCTCGGCGTTCATCGGCTCGATCAGCGCCTGGTTACCGTCACGCATATCAACGCTGCACCAGACAGGTGCCTTTTGCTGTACCTGACTCGGCCAGGTGCGGTCCGGCAGGTCGACCACGTTGAAATGGCGGTATTTCGTGGAAGGATCCTTCAACATCATGGCGGCGTTCTCCTTGGCCTATCGATGACTGTAATGGGCCGCTGGATGCGGCGACCGTTTAATCAAAGCATTGGATCCAATTTAAACCCGTTGTGGTTTGTCTGGATTGCGTTTTTTTCGCGAAGACGCCAACAGAGATTTACTAAATTGCACGAAATCGCCTAGCAACAGAGATTTCTTGCACCTGGCACAGGAAATCTTTGGCTAACTTTTCATGAAATTTGCAATTCGGGCGATTCACATTCCGGCATTCTGCTGCTCAAGCTCCCGCATGTTCGTACAAACAGACCCGATACCCGCTCCGCAGGGCTTTACAGTCCATAGAAAAACATCGAAGCACTTTTCTCCAGCAGCCCGGGCGCTGCTCACTAGACTTCAGCAAGCCGCAAGAAGCGGCTCCTCTTAAGCGACAACGGAGCGTCCCTTGCCATCTGCAAGAGCGGGTGTAAGCGCTCGAGATTCTCTGATTCCGAATTTCTTGCGTAGAGGGTCGTTGAAATCCGGCGGGGCAAAAAGTGGGGCAAAATTGCCAACCAGAAAAAACGCACAAGCATAAAAAAATCCAGTCACCGCTAAGTGACTGGATTCTTTGGAGTTTTATGGTCGGGACGGAGTGATTCGAACACTCGACCCCTTGCACCCCATGCAAGTGCGCTACCGGGCTGCGCTACGCCCCGACTGGGCTTGAAGCATGTTCTCAATCTTGCCGAGAACGTTGAAGAATTTACCCTAACCCTCTGATAAATGGAAGCTTTTTCTCAAAAAAATTTCCATTCATCAGAAACCCGGTTTACTTCTTCAAAACCACCAACACATCCTCCAATTCAACAATCATCTGCCGAATCAGCTGCTTGTACTGGCTAGATTCATCTTTAGCCTCATCACTGGAGAGCCGTAACCGCGCCCCGCCAATGGTAAACCCCTGCTCATAAAGCAGCGCACGAATCTGGCGGATCATCAGCACATCCTGCCGCTGATAATACCGCCGGTTCCCCCGCCGCTTCACAGGGTTCAGCTGGTCGAACTCCTGCTCCCAATACCGCAGCACGTGTGGCTTTACGGCACACAACTCGCTCACTTCACCAATGGTGAAGTAGCGTTTGCCCGGTATGGGGGGCAGTTCGTCGTTATGGCTTGGTTCCAGCATAGGCCTCAACCCGGGCCTTCAACTTCTGCCCTGGACGAAAGGTGACGACGCGCCGTGCGGTGATCGGGATCTCTTCCCCTGTTTTGGGGTTGCGGCCCGGCCGCTGGCGTTTGTCGCGAAGGTCGAAGTTGCCGAATCCGGACAGCTTGACCTGCTCGTTCTCTTCAAGTGCGTGCCGAATTTCTTCAAAAAACAGCTCGACCAGCTCCTTGGCCTCACGCTTGTTAAGCCCCAGCTCCTCGTACAGCCTTTCGGCCATCTCAGCTTTCGTCAGAGCACCCATGCCGTTATTTCCTTAACGTGGTGTTCAACCTTTGTTCGAGCGAGGTGAGGATGTTTTGCAGGGTAGTGTTCACCTCATCGTCGTTAAGAGTGCGCGATGGATGCTGCCAGGTCAAGCCAACGGCAAGGCTTTTTCTATCAGGATCAATGCCTTTACCTTGGTACACATCAAACAGCCTGAGGTCTGTGAGCCATTCGCCTGCATTGTCACGAATTAATTCAAGCACCGCGCTAGAAGCGACGTCACGTCCTGCGATCAAAGCCAGGTCGCGGCGGGTTTCCGGGAACTTGGACAGTTCGCTGAATTTCGGCAGGCGGCCTTCGACCACGTCACCCAGCACCAGCTCGAACAGGAACACAGGGCGGTCCAGGCCCAGGGCCTTGGCCAGCTCTGGGTGGATGGCGCCGAGGTAGCCGACCAGTTTGCCGTCGCGCTCGATGGCGGCGGTCTGGCCTGGGTGCAGGGCTGGGTGTTTGCCGGCGCTGAAGGTGAAGTCGCTCAGGGCGCCGGAGTAACCCAGCAGGGCTTCGACGTCGGCTTTGACGTCGAAGAAGTCGACGCCGTCGCGGCCGTTGGCCCAGCCTTCTGGCAGGCGGCTGCCGGTGATGACGCCGGCAATCATTGGCTGCTGCTGCAGGTCACCCAGTTGGCCGACAAAGCGCAGGCCGCTTTCGAACAGGCGCACGCGGTCTTGCTGGCGATTCAGGTTGTGCTGCAGTGCCTTGACCAGGCCCGGCCACAGCGAGGCGCGCATGGCGGCCATGTCGCTGGAGATGGGGTTGGCCAGCAGCAGCGGCTCTACGCCAGGGCTGAACAGTTCGAACAGTTTCGGATCGATGAAGCTGTAGGTGATGGCTTCCTGGTAGCCGCGGGCAACCAGCAGGCGGCGCAGGGTCGGCAGGTCACCGCGGGTTTCCGGCTTGCCCTGTGGGGCCAGGCGGGCTTGCGGGTAACGAACCGGCAGGTTGTTGTAGCCGTACAGGCGGGCCAGCTCTTCGATCAGGTCCACTTCCAGGCTGATGTCGAAACGGTGGCTTGGAACGGTGACGGTCCACTGCCCTTCTGCACTTTTTACCGTGGTCAGTTCCAGGGCGTTGAGCAGTTGCTCGACCTGAGCTGGGTCCATTTCCATGCCGAGCATCTGGGTGATGCGTTCGGCGCGCAGGGTGACCGGAGCTACTTGCGGCAGGTGCTGTTGGCTGACGGCTTCGACGATCGGGCCGGCTTCGCCGCCAACGGTGTCCAGCAGCAGCTGGGTGGCACGCTCCATGGCTTCGCGGGCCAGTTGCGAGTCGACGCCGCGCTCGTAACGGTGCGAGGCATCGGTGTGCAGGCCGTAGGAACGGGCTTTACCGGCGACGGAAATCGGCTCGAAGAAGGCGCTTTCCAGGAACAGGTCGCGGGTTTTTTCGGTGTTCACACCGCTGTGCTCGCCACCCATGACGCCGGCGATGGCCAGGGCGCGGGTGTGGTCGGCGATGACCAGGGTGTCGGCGCGCAGGGCCACTTCCTGGCCGTCGAGCAGGACGAGTTTTTCACCCTCTTCGGCCATGCGTACGCGAATGCCGCCGTTGATTTCTGCCAGGTCGAAGGCGTGCATCGGCTGGCCGAGTTCGAGCATCACGTAGTTGGTGATGTCGACGGCGGCGTCGATGCTGCGAACATCGCTGCGGCGCAGGCGCTCGACCATCCACAGTGGGGTTGGCTTGCTCAGGTCGACGTTACGGATAACGCGGCCGAGGTAGCGCGGGCAGGCAGCCGGGGCGCTGACTTCAACCGGGCGTACTTCGTCGTGGGCAGCGGCTACGGCCGGCACTACCGGGCGAGTGACCGGGGTGTCGTACAGGGCGCTGACGTCGCGGGCCAGGCCGGCGATGGACAGACAGTCACCGCGGTTCGGCGTGAGGCCGATTTCGATGCTGGCGTCATCCAGGCTCAGGTAGGTACGAATGTTTTCGCCGACCGGGGCGTCGGCTGCCAGTTCCAGCAGGCCGTCGTTCTCTTCGCTGATTTCCAGCTCGGCTGCCGAGCACAGCATGCCAAAGGACTCGACGCCGCGCAGCTTGGCCTTCTTGATCTTGAAGTCGCCCGACAGCTCGGCGCCGATCATGGCGAACGGCACCTTGATGCCTGGGCGGGCGTTAGGGGCGCCGCACACGACCTGGAAGGTTTCCTGGCCGTTGGTCACCTGGCACACGCGCAGCTTGTCGGCGTCCGGGTGTTGTTCGGTGGCGAGGATCTCGCCCACCACGATGCCGCTGAACTGGCCGGCAGCGGGGGTAACGCTGTCGACTTCGAGGCCGGCCATGGACAGGCGGGCGACCAGTTCGTCACGAGAGACTTGCGGGTTTACCCAACCGCGCAGCCACTGTTCACTGAATTTCATGCTGTTCTCCTGAAAGTTGCGTCGGGCATTGACCTAGCGGAATTGCGCGAGGAAGCGCAGGTCGTTGTCGAAGAACAGACGCAAATCGTTGACGCCATAGCGCAGCATGGCCAGGCGCTCGGCACCCATGCCGAAGGCGAAGCCCTGGAACTCTTCAGGGTCAATGCCGGACATGCGCAGCACGTTCGGGTGCACCATGCCGCAGCCCATCACCTCCAGCCAGCCGGTCTGCTTGCACACGCGGCAGCCTTTGCCGGAACACATCACACACTGGATGTCGACTTCAGCGGACGGCTCTGTGAAGGGGAAGAACGATGGGCGGAAACGCACCGCCAGTTCTTTTTCGAAGAACACGCGCAGGAATTCTTCGATGGTGCCCTTGAGGTCGGCGAAGTTGATATCGCGATCGATCAGCAGGCCTTCGACCTGGTGGAACATCGGCGAGTGGGTGATATCCGAGTCGCAACGGTACACGCGGCCTGGGCAGACAATGCGAATGGGCGGCTGGGTGGACTCCATGGTCCGCACCTGCACCGGCGAGGTGTGGGTACGCAGCAGCATGTTGGCATTGAAATAGAAGGTATCGTGCATCGCCCGGGCCGGGTGGTGGCCGGGGATGTTGAGCGCTTCGAAGTTGTGGTAGTCGTCTTCCACCTCTGGGCCTTCGGCAATGCCATAGCCAATGTGGGTGAAGAACTGCTCGATGCGCTCGAGGGTACGGGTGATCGGGTGCAGGCCACCGGTGGCCTGGCCGCGGCCTGGCAGGGTGACGTCAATGCATTCGGCAGCCAGGCGAGCGCTGAGCTCGGCCTCTTCAAAGGCGGCCTTGCGGGCATTGAGCACAACGGTAACGCGCTCTTTGGCGTCGTTGATCAGCGCGCCGACTTTCGGCCGCTCTTCGGCTGGCAGGTTGCCCAGGGTCTTCATCACCTGGGTCAGCTCGCCCTTCTTGCCGAGATAATTAACCCGGATCTGTTCCAGGGCATTGATGTCTTCAGCGCGCTCCACGGCCTCTAGGGCTTGGGAGACCAGCGCATCCAGGTTTTCCATGTACAGACTCCAGATACGAAAATAGGGGAAGAGCTTTGAAGGCTCTTCCCCTATCGATGACGTTCAATGCCCGACGGCGCTAGCACCGCCGGGTGATTGTCGCGGGTACTTAAGCCAGAACGGCTTTAGCTTTCTCGACAATCGCAGCAAACGCCGCTTTTTCGTTCACTGCCAGATCGGCCAGAACCTTACGGTCGATTTCGATCGAAGCCTTTTTCAGGCCAGCAATCAGACGGCTGTAGGACAGACCGTTGGTGCGGGCACCGGCGTTGATACGAGCGATCCACAGTGCGCGGAACTGACGCTTTTTCTGACGACGGTCACGGTAGGCATATTGACCAGCCTTGATGACAGCCTGCTTGGCAACGCGGAATACGCGCGAGCGTGCACCGTAGTAGCCTTTAGCCAGTTTCAGAATTTTCTTGTGACGCTTACGAGCGATGACGCCACGCTTAACACGAGCCATGAGTAACTTCCTCTATCTAAACCAGAATTAACGTACGCGCAGCATGCGCTCGACTTTTGCCACGTCAGACGGGTGCAGCAGGCTGGCACCGCGCAGTTGACGCTTACGCTTGGTCGACATTTTGGTCAGGATGTGGCTCTTGAAAGCGTGCTTGTGCTTGAAGCCGGAAGCGGTCTTCAGGAAGCGCTTCGCAGCACCGCTCTTGGTTTTCATTTTTGGCATGTTGGAACTCCGCATTCGATAAAAATTACACAATAATCATCAGGCCTGCCGTGCCCGGGAGATTACTTCTTCTTTTTGGGGGCGATGACCATCATAAGCTGGCGTCCTTCCATCTTAGGATGCTGCTCAACGGCGCCGTATTCAGCCAGGTCAGCTTCAACCCGCTTCAACAGCTCCATGCCCAGCTCCTGGTGGGCCATCTCACGACCACGGAATCTCAGAGAGATCTTGGCCTTGTCCCCATCGGTAAGGAAACGTACCAGGTTGCGTAGTTTTACCTGGTAATCCCCTTCTTCCGTCCCTGGACGAAACTTGATTTCTTTGATCTGGATCTGCTTCTGGTTTTTCTTGGCTTCGTTGGCCTGCTTCTTCTTTTCGAAGAGGTGCTTGCCGTAGTCCATCACCTTGCAGACAGGCGGTACTGCGTCTGCAGAGATTTCCACCAGATCCAGCTTCGCTTCTTCAGCGATACGAAGCGCTTCATCAATCGAGACGATGCCAACCTGCTCGCCGTCTGCGCCAATTAACCGAACCTCGCGGGCCGAGATATTCTCGTTGATCGGGGCCTTCGGTACAGCACGCTTATCGTTTCTCATTTCACGCTTAATAGTCATTACTCCGATTCTTGGCGACCACGCCGGGAAACCGCATGTGTCAGCAGCTCAGCGAACTGGGCGACGGGCATGGAGCCCAGGTCAGCGCCTTCGCGAGTGCGCACAGCGACGGTTTGCGTTTCGACTTCGCGATCCCCTATAACCAAAAGGTACGGGACCTTGAGCAAAGTATGCTCGCGGATTTTAAAGCCGATCTTCTCATTTCTCAAGTCCGACTTGGCACGGAAACCGCTACCGTTCAGGGTATTTTCCACCTCGAGGGCAAAATCGGCCTGTTTGTCGGTGATGTTCATGATCACCGCCTGGGTCGGTGCCAGCCACGCCGGGAACACGCCCGCGTAGTGCTCGATCAGCATGCCGATGAAGCGTTCGAACGAACCGAGGATGGCGCGGTGCAGCATGACCGGGCGCACTCGGCTGTTATCTTCGGCGATATAGCTGGCATCCAGGCGCTCTGGCAGGTTCGGGTCGTACTGCAGGGTACCACACTGCCAGTTACGGCCGAGGCAGTCGCGCAGGGTGAACTCGATTTTCGGGCCGTAGAAGGCGCCCTCGCCTGGCTGGTATTCCCACTCCAGGCCCGATTCGTTCAGGGCGTCGGCCAGTGCACCTTCGGCGCGGTCCCACAGCTCTTCGGAGCCCACGCGCTTGGCCGGGCGGGTCGACAGCTTCATGGCAATGTCGGTGAAGCCGAAGTCCTTGTACACATCCAGGGTCAGCTTGATGAAGTCGGCGGCTTCTTTCTTCACCTGTTCTTCGGTGCAGAAGATGTGCGCGTCGTCTTGCACGAAGCCACGCACGCGCATGATGCCGTGCAAGGCGCCGGACGGCTCGTTACGGTGGCAGGCACCGAACTCGGCCAGGCGCAGCGGCAGGTCGCGGTAGCTTTTCAGGCCCTGGTTGAACACCTGCACGTGGCACGGGCAGTTCATCGGTTTTACCGCGTAGTCACGGCTTTCCGACGAAGTGGTGAACATGTTCTCGGCATAGTTGGACCAGTGGCCGGAACGCTCCCAGAGAATGCGGTCGACAACCTGCGGGGTCTTGATTTCCTGGTAGCCGTTTACGCGCTGGACCTGACGCATGTACTGCTCGAGTACCTGGTACACGGTCCAGCCGTTGGCGTGCCAGAACACCATGCCCGGGGCTTCTTCCTGAAGGTGGAACAGATCGAGCTGCTTGCCGATCTTGCGGTGGTCGCGTTTTTCAGCTTCTTCGATGCGCTGGATGTAGGCAGCCAGCTGCTTCTTGTCAGCCCAGGCGGTGCCGTACACGCGCTGCAGCTGCTCGTTCTTGGCATCGCCACGCCAGTAGGCGCCGGACAGCTTGGTCAGCTTGAATGCCTTGAGGAAGCGGGTATTCGGCACGTGCGGGCCACGGCACATGTCGACGTATTCTTCGTGGTAGTACAGACCCATGGCCTGCTCATCCGGCATGTCTTCGACCAGGCGCAGCTTGTAGTCTTCGCCACGGGCGGTGAACACGTCGATGACTTCGGCGCGCGGGGTGACTTTCTTGACGACGTCGTAGTCTTTTTCGATCAGCTCCATCATGCGCTTTTCGATGGCGGCCATGTCTTCTGGGGTGAAGGGGCGCTCGTAGGCGATGTCGTAATAGAAGCCTTCGTCAATGACCGGGCCGATGACCATCTTGGCGGTCGGGTACAGCTGCTTCACTGCGTGGCCAACCAAGTGGGCGCACGAGTGACGGATGATCTCCAGTCCCTCTGCATCTTTAGGGGTGATGATCTGCAGGGTGGCGTCTTGGCTGATCAGGTCGCACGCGTCGACCAGTTTGCCATCGACCTTGCCGGCCACGGTGGCCTTGGCCAGGCCAGCACCGATGGATGCGGCAACGTCGGCTACGGATACGGCGTGATCAAACGAACGTTGACTGCCATCGGGAAGAGTAATAACGGGCATGGCGCCTCCTCTCCTAGTGGTGACCCCTACCAAAGGTCACGTGGGTTGGGATGAGCCAGTACAAGATCCGACCTGCCTTCCTTAAAAGGAAGCCTGCCTCACAGTGGCAGAAGCCTTTCGGCTTGCGAGGGACGAACCAGAGTGACTGGAAAGAAAAAAGATAGCTGCGGCCGGCAACGGGGCGACCACAAGCCGAGCATGCTAGCACGCGGGTTGCACCCCAGGCAGAAATATTTGGCAATTACATCTTTCGGGTGAACTAACGCGGAAAAAGTCCTATCAGACCTTGGGAAGCAACCTACTCTTGATGAGACCTTAACCCAAGGAGTAACTGGTTATGCGAGTTCCGTCTCTTCTGGCCCTGGCGGCCGCTGGCGCCCTGCTGCTGCCGGTGGCTGCGAACGCTGGCAACTTCCCACCGGGGAAAGAGGCCGGTTACATGGCTCAGTGCACGCAAGTGGCCAGCGGCCAGGGCGTTGACGCTGCGACCGCGAAAAAACACTGCGACTGTGGCGCTCAAGCCATCAAGAAGAATTTCACCGACGCTGAAATTGCCGACCTGGACAGCCAGGATGGCGTGGACGCGAAACTGATGCAAAAGGCGCAAACCGTTGTAAAACAGGCCTGCGCGCCGAAGAGCTGAAACCTTAAAGCCAGGCCTGGCCGCCGATTCTTTGAGCTGGATCAATATCCTGCGAAGGTAAAAGGCGCTAGATGCGCAGAATTAGACTATGATGTGTCCCGTGCTCCGTAGCCTCGGCCGCATTGCACCACTGAAAAAACTAAATGTTCTGGAGATTCACCCATGTCCAATCGCCAACAAGGCACCGTCAAATGGTTCAATGATGAGAAAGGCTACGGCTTCATCACCCCAGCAGGCGGCGGCGACGACCTGTTCGTTCACTTCAAAGCCATCGAATCCGACGGCTTCAAGAGCCTGAAAGAAGGCCAGACTGTTTCCTTCGTCGCCGAGCGCGGCCAGAAGGGCATGCAGGCTGCACAGGTTCGTCCGGAGTAATTCGGATAGCTGTAAAAAAACCCGCCCTTGTGGCGGGTTTTTTTATGGCCGATTGCATCATCTGAGCAGGGACGGGATTGCCCGTGAAACAGACTGCAGGGTGGATGGCACAGGCTTCGCCCGCAGTGACCACGCCTGCCCGTGCATCAACCGCAGTTGACGCGGGTTACCTTGCCCTGCTCGTCCACGTTCAGGTTCAAGCGCTCGGAGCGGTATTCCAGGGTTACCACATCGTGCGGTTTGAGAATGCGCGCCATCTGCGAACCACTGGCCTTGCGTGCCTGCTCCAAAAGCTCGGCACTGCCCTGCTTGCCAATGGCGAAGTCTGCGCCGCTGGCTTCGCAGCGGCCATCGTTGCCAGCTGGGGTGGCCGGTGCAGCCCCCCCACCAGCATCACCACCAGTGCTGCAACCAGCCAGGACAGCAGCCACCGCCAGGGTTGCCAGGTAAGCACGGGTACGGAACATGAAGCCTCCTAAATCGGTCTGGGAACTGTCTGATCCGACAGTTCCGCTCATCGTTTGTTGCAAAACCGATCAAGTCTGCCTGAACTCTAGCACCGAAGGCGAAACGCAATCGTGACTGGATTTTGCACAACCCGCTGCGTTTGCCATATGCTTAGCTCGCACGGTCACTGGCGCAAGGCCATGATTTGCTGCAAGAAGTGGAGCGCATCCCGCCTCCATCGAGCACCAGGGTCAGGTGTTCATTCCTTCGTTCCGGGCCCCTAGCGAGAGCTTTTCATGAGCAGCCACAGCATCGATGCCGATATCAAGGTCAAGTGGGCCGAGGGCCAGAGTGCGTACAGCCCAGGCACACCAGAGGAGTTGCTGCTGATTGGCATCGACCTGCTGGTGCGCGATCGCGGCGCCGAGGCGGCGCGCAGCTTCATCGAACAAGTGCTGGAGCGCTATGCACCGCACGCGGCTATTCCAATCGCGCCAACCGGGCGCTGAGCAGGTCGAACAGGCCCTGGGCATCGCCCTGCTCCACCCACAGCACGTTGGCCGGCTGCTTGAGCACACCGTACCAGTCGGCGATGGTCTGCCCGAAAGTCGGGCCTTCGCGGCTGTCGATGCTTACATGGATGCGCCGACCACTGAACAGTTCGGGCTTCAACAGGTAGGCGATGACACTGGCGTCGTGCACCGGGCCGCCGGGCATGCCGTACAGGTCCATGTCGTGGGTGATGTAGGCGTTGAGGATATCGACCACACGCTTGCTGGCCTGGTTGTTCACGGCGGCCAGTTGCTTGAGGCGCGCGTCGCTGGTCAGCAGCTTGTGGGTAACGTCCAGCGGCAGGTAGGTGAGCGGCACGCCACTGGCCAGCACCACTTCGGCCGCATGCGGGTCGGCGTAGAGGTTGAATTCCGCCGCCGGGGTGATGTTGCCGCCATTGAAGTGGGCGCCGCCCATGACCACCACCTGCTTGATGCCTTTGACGATGTCCGGGCGCTGGATCAGCGCCAGGGCCAGGTTGGTCTGCGGACCGAGCATGGCCAGGGTGATGCTGTGGGGCTTGGCAGTACCGAGGGTGTCGACCAGGTATTGCACAGCGTTGCCTTGGGCCAGTGGCGCTTTGGGCTCGTGCACCTGCACGCCGGTGAGGCCTTCTTCACCGTGGACCTCGGCGGCGTAGATGGGTGCGCGTACCAGCGGGCGGCCAGCGCCTGCGTATGGAATGTCTTCGCGGCCGGCCCACTCACGGGCCAGGCGGGCGTTGCGCGAAGTTTTATCCAGGCGCACATTGCCAGCAACGGTGGTGATGGCGCGGATGTTGAGGTCTTCGGGCGAGGCCATGGCCAGGAACAGCGCGACCACGTCGTCGGCGCCGGGGTCGGTGTCGATGATCAGGTCGATAGGGGCGGCCTGGAGGGTGGTGGCTGTGGCCATGAAGGCGATTCCTTGTAGCAAGGGCTTCAGCATAAGTCAGGCACTCCTTGTTGCCAGAGCGGATCATGCAGGCGAACCGAAATCTCATATGGGAGCGGGTTTGCCCGCGCCCATGGGAATTGCGCGAGCTTCAAGGTACCGCTTCGGCTGTTAGAACGTGACGCCGGAGACCAGGGCGATGTTGCTGTACGGTTGGCACTCCCCCGTACGCACCACCGCGCGGGCACTGCGCGACAGCACTTTGAAATCCTCATGGCTCAACCATTCGCGCTTGCCCAGCTTGCCCTTCAGGCGCTCAATCTCGACCAACGCTGGCGGCACCACTTTCTGCATTTCTTCAGCCAGCACATGCCGCTCTACCTGCAACTCGCTCAACACCACCCGCAACACACTGGCGAAATCCGGCAGGCCCGGAGTAATTGCCAGGTCGATCAGCTCGACACCGGGCGGCACCGGCAGCCCGGCATCGCCGATCACCAGAATATCGCCATGCCCCATGCCGGCGATGGTCCGCGACAGGGCAACGTTCAGCAGTTGCGTTTTCTTCATGGCGTCAACTCCGCAAGGTAAGGGATCGACGGTTGCGCGCCAGCGCGGGTGACCGACAGCGCGGCAGCACGCTGGCCGAAGGCGATAGCCTCGCCCTCTTCCCACCCTCGGACCAGCCCAGCAGCAAAACCGCCGATGAAGGTGTCGCCAGCAGCGGTAGTGTCCAGCGGCTGCACCACAGGCGCCGGATAGTGCTGATGCCCATTGGCAGTAACCAGCAACGCCCCCTGTGCGCCCAGGGTGATGATCACTTTACCCGCCCCAAGCTGCAGCAAACGCTCACCGGCAAGCAAGGCGCTGCGCTGGTCGGTGACAGGGATGCCAGTCAGGGCTTCGGCCTCGCTTTCGTTAGGGGTGAGGTAATCAATGTGGGCGAACCAGTCCGCCGGCAACGGGCCGGTAGCGGGCGCCGGGTTCAGGATCACCTGCTTACCCAGCTGACGCCCCCTGGCCAGGGTCCAGGCCACGGTTTCTTCCGGCACTTCCAGCTGGCAGATGACCACCTCGGCTGCCTGCAACAGCGCATCGAAGCGCTGGACCGATTCCGGCGTCAGCAGGCCATTGCCACCCGGAATGATGACAATGCAGTTCTGGCTGGTGGCATCCACGGTAATCAAAGCAACCCCGCTGGACACCCCAGGGCAGGTGCTGACGCCCTGGCAGTCGATGCCCTCGACATACAGCGCCCGGTGCAACTGCCGACCGTAATCATCGTCGCCGACATTGCCGATCATCGCCACACTGCCACCCAGCCGCGCCACCGCTACGGCCTGGTTGGCGCCCTTGCCGCCCGGCACGGTGAAAAAACTTTCGCCGGGGACTGTTTCGCCTGCACGGGGCAGGCGCTGGGCGCGGACGACCAGGTCCATATTGAGGCTGCCGACCACCACGACCTTGGCATTCATGACATTTCCTTAGCGTTAGCGGTAATCGTTGAACAGGTCCGGGCGCGGCCCGGTGGACTCACGCAGCACAATGCGCGGTGCAACAATGCGTTGCTCCGCCGCCCCTTGCCGGGGGGTGCCGATACGCGTCAGCAGCAGCGAGGCGGCGCTCTCGCCCAGTTCGCGGATCGACTGGCCGACCGTGGTCAGCGGCGGGTACACGTAGCGGCTGAGTTCGATGTCGTCGAAGCCGATCACCGACAATTCACCAGGCACGTTGATGTTGCGCTCGGCGGCGGCACGCAGCACGCCGAAACCGATCATGTCGTTACCGGCAAAAATCGCCGTGGGCCGCTTGCCGTCCAGCACCTGCGCTGCTGTCGCATGGCCGCCCGGGCTGGTGAAATCACAATGCCGCACGCGGTTGCCCAGCACTGGCGCCCCCACCTCGGCCATGGCCCGGCGAAAACCGCTCAGGCGCAGCTGGGTCACCCCGGTTTCTGCAGGGCCGCCGATATAGGCGATATCGCGATGGCCCAGCGCCAGCAGGTGCTGGGTGGCAAGGTAGGCGCCCTGCTCATGGTCGATGCGCACCAGGTCGGCATCGACGCCTTCCAGTTCACGGTCGACGATGACCATGGGCGTGCGCACGCTGGCCAGGCTTTGCAGCAGGTCGCTGTCCTGCCCCACCGAAGCCACCACCAAGCCATCGATGCGCTTTTCCAGCAGCACGCGCAGGTAGCTGCGCTGCTTTTGAGGGTTGTCGTCGGAGTTGCACAAAATCACGCAGTAGCCGTTGCGCTCGCAGGCGTCCTCGATCCCACGGGCCAGTTCGGCGAAGTACGGGTTGACGCTGTTGGGCACCAGCAGGCCGATGGTGGCAGTGCTGCGCGCTTTCAACGAACGCGCCACCGCGCTGGGCACGTAATCGAGCTCGATGATGGCGGCTTCCACTTTCAGCCGCACCTGCTCGCTGACGGGCCGGGTCTTGTTCAATACATGGGACACGGTGGTGTACGAAATACCGGCCAGTGCCGCGACGTCTTTGATGGTTGCCATGTTTTCAGTTCCGCCGGCCTGCACGCCGGCTACGGTAAGTGTCGAGCACCACGGCGATGACGATCACCGCCCCGGTGATGATGCGTTTGGTCGGTTCGCTGGCACCGATCTGGGCCAGCCCGGCGGCCAGGACCGAAATGATCAGTACCCCAAAGAACGTGCTGATGACCGAGCCGCGCCCGCCCATCAGGCTGGTGCCGCCGATCACCACGGCGGCGATCACCTGCAGCTCCAGGCCGGAGCCGGCATTGGGGTCGGCCGCTTCCAGCCGGGAAATCTGAAACAGCGCGGCCAGGCCGGCGAGCAGGCCCATCAGGGCGAACACCAGCACTTTGTATGGGCGCGGGTCGATACCCGCGAGGCGAACGGCCTCTTCGTTGGTGCCGATGCCGATCAGGTAGCGGCCAAACACCGTGCGGGTCAGGACCAGATGGGCCAGCACGATTACCAGCAAGGCGATCACGAACGCCGGCGAGATGCCAAAGGCCACCGGGTTTGAGAACCAGGCATAGGCATCGCCGATATAGGCGGTACGCGAGTCGGTGAACTGGTAGGCCAGGCCGCGGGCCATTTCCAGCACACCGAGTGAAACGATGAACGACGGGATGCGCCAGGCCACGGTAACGCCACCGGTGATGCTGCCCGCCAGCGCCGCCACGGCCATGCCCAACAGCGCCGAAGGCAGCACGCCCCAGCCCCAGCCGAGAATCGCCACACTCACCGTAGAGGCGGCCAAGGCCAGCACCGAACCTACCGACAGGTCGATGCCGCCGATGATGAGCACGAAGGTCATGCCCACCGCCAGCACCATCAGGTCGGGGATCTGGTTGGCCAGGGTGCTGAAGGTGTTGTACGACCAGAAGTGGGTGCTGAGGAACGAGAACAGCACGATCATCGCCAGCAAGGCGCCGGCCAGGCCCAAGTAAGTGCCCAGGCCAAAATAGGTGCCACTGCGGCGCACGGGGGCGGCGCCTTGGCTGTCGAGCGGGGTGGTTTTCATGCGTTCATCCTGGGGGCTGCCTCATGCAGCAGTGCGTCACGTTTCTGGTAACCAGCAAAGGCAGCGGCAAGCAGCTGGTCCTGGCTCCAGTGGTCACGGTCGAAGGTGTCGATCAGGCGGCCGGCAGACAGCACCGCAATGCGGTCGCAGATCAGCATCAGCTCGCGCAGGTCGCTGGACACCACTACCAGCGCCTTGCCCTGGCGTGCCAGTTCGGCCAGCAGGCCGTAGATGTCGAACTTGGCGCCGACGTCGATACCACGGGTGGGTTCGTCGAACAGCAGCACCTGGCAGTCGCGCTCCAGCCAGCGGCCGATCACCACCTTCTGCTGGTTGCCGCCAGACAGCTCGCCGACGATTTGCTGCGTGCCAGCACTGCGAATGCGCATGGCCCGGACCTGGCGCTCGGCCAGGGCCTTTTCCGCCTCGCCATCGAGTATGCCGGCCCGCGACACGGCACCAAGGTTGCCCAGGGCGATATTGGCGCTGATCGACTGGGTCAGCAGCAGGCCTTCGCCCTTGCGGTCTTCCGTAATCAGCGCGATACCGGCCCGGACCGCAGCCCTGGGGGAATCGATGGAGACGGGCTGCGGGGGCTGGCCCAGTGCAATGCTGCCGCTTTCGGCACGGTCAGCGCCGTAGATCAGGCGCAACAGCTCGGTGCGCCCGGCACCGATCAGGCCAGAAATACCAAAAATCTCCCCTGCCCTGACCTCGAACGAGACCTCACGCACCTTGTCACCACGGCTGAGCCTGTCGACCTTGAGCAATGGTGCGCCGATCTGCCGGCGGCCGAGGTCAATATGCTCGCCCAGCTCGCGGCCAACCATCAGGTTGACCAGCTCGGCGCTGCTGTAGCGCTGGATAGGTTCGTCGCACACCAACTTGCCGTCGCGCAGCACGACGATGCGCTGGGCCACGCGTTGCAGCTCTTCCAGGCGGTGGGAGATGTAGACGATGGCCACGCCACGCTCGCGCAGGCGCTCGATCTGGGTGAACAGCAGCTCCACCTCACGTGCGGTGAGCATGGCGGTGGGTTCGTCAAAGATCAGCACATGGCAGTCGCCGATCAGGTTGCGGGCGATTTCGACCATTTGCTGATGGCCGATGCCCAGCTCACCAACCGGTGTATCCGGGTCGATGGCGTCGAGGCCGACCTGGGCCATGGCGGCCGTCGCCAGTTGGCGCAGGCGCTTGTGGCTGATCCAGCCGAAGCGGCTGGGCAGGTTGTCGAGGAACAAGTTCTCAGCCACCGTCAGCGTAGGCAGCAGGTTCAGCTCCTGCATGACCATGCGCACCCCAAGGCGCTCGGCGTCTCGCCGGCTGGCCGGCGCGTAGGCCTGCCCGCGATAGACCATCTGCCCAGTGGTGGGGGTTTCCAGGCCGCTGATCAGCTTGGACAACGTGCTCTTGCCCGCACCGTTTTCGCCGGTCAGGGCCAGCACTTCGCCGGCCCGCAGGGTCAGGCTGACCTCGCCCAGCACCGGCTGGGCGTAGGTCTTGCCCAAACCGCTGGCGGCTAGCACTACTTCATTGGCCGATGCAGGCATGGCCGTTTCTCCAGGCAGTGTCAGGGCTTCTTGGTGATAAGTTCGACCGGGGTCTGGATCACGTTGTCGGCATCCACGTCAGGTTTTTCGCCATTAACCATTTTCAATGCCGCCTGAATACCGAATACGGCTTGTTGGCTGGCAGCCTGGTCGAGGGTGGCGAGCACACGGCCGTCGGCGAGCATCGGCTTGATGGCGTTGATGTTGTCGTAGCCCACCACTTGCACCTGACCAGCCTTGCCGGCAGCACGAACGGCCGACACGGCGCCCAACGCCATGCTGTCGTTACCGGCCAGCAGGGCCTTCAGGTCGGGGTACTCGTTGAGCATGGAGGCGGCGACGGCGTTGCCTTTGTCGATTTCCCAGTTGCCGCTTTGCACCGACACGATTTTCATCTGCGCAGCGTTCATGGCGTCTTTGAAGCCGGCGGTGCGCTGCTGGGCGTTGGTGGTGGTCGGCACGCCTTCGATGATGCCGACCTGGTCGCCGGGCTTGAGCTTCTGGCTGGCCAGGTAATCACCGACCAGACGCGCGCCCTTGCGGTTGTCGGGGCCGACAAAGGGCACGCTGATGCCCTTGCTCTTGAGCAATTCAGGGTCCAGGCGGTTGTCGATATTGACCACCACCACACCTTTGTCCATGGCCTTCTTCACTGCCGATACCAATGCTTTGGAATCGGCCGGGGCGATCACCAGGGCCTTGGCGCCGGAGTTGACCATTTGCTCGACGATGCGGATCTGCTCGGATGTGTCGGTTTCGTTCTTGATGCCGTTGGCGATCAGGTCGAAATCATCAGCGTGGGCTTTTTGGTAATCCTTGGCGCCGTCTTCCATGGTGCGGAAAAACTCGTTGGCCAGCGATTTCATGACCAGAGCGACCTTGGGCTTTTCTTCGGCGTGGGCGGCCGACACAGGCAGGGCGAATGACAACGAGGAAAGGACAGCGAGGGCGAGCAGACGACCGGGGAACGGCAGTTTCATGGACGATGACTCCGAATCTTGTTTTTTTATCGGATCGCAAACGTTTGCGGTACCTAACTATGGAAACAGGACCGTGGTTTGTCAAATCCGTTTGGCTGTCGGAGGCCAACGACTTCTGCTGCTGATTATCCAGATTTTTCCGAAAAACCGAACACCTTTTCCTATGCTTGTTCGGATTTACGAACGTCGCAGAAGCAGCCTGCCGTCGTAATGGGCCGCGTAACACACCCAACAGCCTGTGCCGAAGCGCCGATTTCCCGGGGCAATGCCCCCCTTTACCGATGGCAGGCTGCCACTGTGCAAGCAGCGCATACCGGCTTGGTACGAAAGATGCCTTGAAGCCTGGGCGACTCAATAATCATCTCACCGGAAAGAGAGAGAACAATAACGATGAATGCCGCACTTAAAACCTTCGCCCCCAGCGCGCTCGCGCTGCTGCTGATCCTGCCCGCCACCGCCTCCGCCAAGGAAGCCGAAAACCAGCAAAAGCTGGCCAACGTGGTCATCCTCGCCACCGGCGGCACCATTGCCGGTGCCGGCGCCAGCGCCGCCAACAGCGCCACCTACCAGGCTGCCAAGCTGGGCGTAGACAAACTGATTGCCGGCGTCCCGGAACTGGCCGACATTGCCAACGTGCGCGGCGAGCAGGTCATGCAGATCGCCTCGGAAAGCATCAGCAACGACGACCTGCTGAAACTGGGCAAACGCGTCGCCGAGCTGGCCGATAGCAAGGATGTCGACGGCATCGTCATTACCCACGGCACCGACACCCTGGAAGAAACAGCCTACTTCCTCAACCTGGTCGAGAAGACCGACAAGCCGATCGTGGTGGTTGGCTCGATGCGCCCGGGCACCGCCATGTCCGCCGACGGCATGCTCAACCTTTACAATGCCGTGGCCGTGGCAGGCGACAAGCAGTCGCGGGGCAAGGGCGTGCTGGTGACCATGAACGACGAGATCCAGTCCGGCCGTGACGTCAGCAAGTCGGTCAACATCAAGACCGAAGCGTTCAAGAGCGCCTGGGGCCCGATGGGCATGGTCGTGGAAGGCAAGTCGTACTGGTTCCGCCTGCCGGCCAAGCGCCACACGGTCAACTCCGAGTTCGACATCAAGCAGATCAGCAGCTTGCCGCAGGTGGACATCGCCTATGGCTATGGCAACGTCACCGACACCGCCTACAAGGCATTGGCACAGAACGGCGCCAAAGCGCTGATCCATGCCGGCACCGGCAACGGTTCGGTGTCGTCGCGGGTGGTACCGGCGCTGCAGGAACTGCGCAAGAACGGTGTGCAGATCATTCGCTCGTCGCACGTCAACCAGGGTGGTTTCGTGCTGCGTAACGCCGAACAGCCGGACGACAAGAACGACTGGGTCGTGGCCCATGACCTGAACCCGCAGAAGGCGCGGATCCTGGCGATGGTGGCGATGACCAAGACCCAGGACAGCAAAGAGCTGCAGCGGATCTTCTGGGAATACTGATTGCCAAATGGGTTGGCCGGCGCCCCTTTGCACCGGCCAACCCTTAACCCCCAGGTAGCGAGCTGCGCCGCTGACACCTGGGTGTGGGCAAAGCATCCAGCACGTTGGCGGCTACCTGAACTGGTACGCCAGCCCAGCCCCCGCATACCACGAACGCCCAGGCGCAGCCTCGTAGTAACGCCCGTTGCTATCCCCGACAATCACCGACCCCACATATTGCCGGTCAAACAGGTTGTCCAGCCGCACCAGCTGGTGGAACGTCCATGCCCCCACATGCTGTTCAAAGCGTGTACGCCAGTTGAACACCGCGTATGCCGGTGCTGCCTTGGCGTCGTTGCTGTCGTCCACATACACCTTGCTGCGGTACTGCCCTTCAACCCCCATGCTGACCGACGCAACAGGCCTCCACACCAGCTCGCCGTAAAGGTTGTCCAGCGGCACACCTGGCAGCCGGTTGCCACTTTGGATGGCCTGGCTGACATCCTCGGCGTAGCGTGCATCGGTGCGGGTGTACACCACGGTAGCCTGCCACTGCTCATTCAAGTCGCTCTGCAGGCTCGCCTCGAAGCCTCGCCGTAGGGTACGCCCGGCATTGCGATAGCTGGTGCGGCCATCGGTAGCGCTGGCCACGACGATTTCGTCATCGGTATGAATCTCATACAGCGCCGCATTCAGCCGCGTACGTTCGCTCAGCCGATACTTCACACCCATTTCATACTGCAGGCTGGTAGCGGGCTTGAGCCCGAAGTTGAAGCTTTCGACTTCACCCGGCGCGTAGGCCATCTCGGCCTGGGTGGGCGTCTCGAAGCCCTTGCCAACGCTAACGTAGCCACGCAGGTCTGGCGTGAACGCGTACATCACCGACAGCGAAGGCGTGGCCTGCTGATACTTTTTCGAGCCGCTGGAATCGCCGTTTACCAGGTAATGGTCATCGACGCGCATGTTCATGGTGCTGTAGCGCAGCCCCAGTTCGCTGGTCCAGTTGCCGATTTCCCAATGCGCCTGCAGGTAGGGGTCCAGGCTGGTGGCGGTGTCCTGCTCGTCACGCCGCAGTTCGCCTTTCACGCCCAGCTGGCCACCGCTGAAGTTCTGGTAGCCGCGGCGGTCGTCCTTGCTCTGGTCATAATCGGCGCCCACAGTGAAGGTCAGGTCGCCGGGCACATTGGCAACCGGCTGGATCCAGCGCAGGGTGCCGCCATGGAACTCACGGTCGAAGTCGACCACGCCGCCGCCACGCTGGCTGTTGGAGGCCACCGACCTTGGAATGGACAGATACTGCACGACGCTGCGTTGCCCCGCGTACAGGTTGAACTGCAAGGTAGCGTCGCCGAAGTAGCGCTCGTAGTTCATGCCCACCTGCTGGTGGTCGATGCTTTTGCGCGTGTTGTAGGTTTGCGCCGCTGCGGCGGTGGAACGCGGGTCGTGCTTGTAGGCCTCCCAGGTCTGCCCTAGCGGGTCCTGGGTGTTGTTCTGCTCAAGGCTGCTGTAGATCAGCGCCATGCGCGAATCGTCATCAGGCTTGAAGTTGACCTTGGCGAAGGTCTGGTCACGGCGCGCGGCACTGTGGTCGCGGTAGCCATCGGTGTCCATGCGCGAGCCATCCAGCACGAACCCGGCAGCGTCGTTGCCGCCCTCGGCGGACAGGTGGTTCTTGTTGAAGCCGTCGCTGCCGAACGTGGTTTCGGCCCCCACACGGGCTGGGCCCTGGCCATCGCGGCTGAACATCTGGACCACCCCGCCAGCGTTGCTGCCATAAAGCGTGGCGGCCGGGCCGCGCAACACTTCGATGCGCTCGGCCACGTCCAGGTTCAGCGTAGCCGCCTGCCCTTGGCCGTCGGGGGTACTGGCCGGGATGCCATCACTGATCAGCTTGATGCCGCGCACACCGAATGCCGAGCGTGCGCCATAACCTCGCGAGGAAACCTGCAGGTCCTGGGCATAGTTCTGGCGGTTTTGCACCACCAGCCCTGGCACCTTGGTCAGCACTTCCGACAGGTTGACGCCAAGCTGGCCATCGGTGCCACTGGACAGGTCGACGGTGTCGACCGAAAACGGCAGGTCGAAGGAGCTGGTAGGCGCGTAGACGCCGGTGACTACCACTGGGTCGATCAACAGTGCATTGGAACCCTCGGCAGCGGCATGGCATGGGGCACTGATGCCCAATGTCAGAAAAACCAACCGCCCACAATGGGCGGGTATGCGTAAAACAAGCGGATACATTCAAAACTTCCATAAACCCAGCAGCCTTCAGGGCCGCTTCGCAGCTCGTCGTCGGCAGGTCAGGCGCCCACACGTACAGCGCGAAACTTCTCAGCTGCGCTGCACCCTTGGGCGCCCGGCTTGCCGGGGACGGGCACTAAATTCTATTGATGTAGCAATGCCCTTGAGTGCTGACCACAGACACCCGCTTTTCGATCGCCCTGCCCTGGTAATCCAGGGCGGTACGCACGATCTGCAGCAGCGGCGCCCCAGTTGCGATACCCAGCGCCTGCGCCTGGCTGGCATCGGCGCTGATGGCAAAGATCCGCTCCTGGGCATGGGCGACCGTCGCGCCAAAGCGCTGCTGGTACAACCGGTACAGGGTGTTGGGCAACACCTCGGGCTGCCGCTCGAGGCCAATGAAGCGGTCGGCACAGAGGATGATGTCCTCGTAGATGACCGGCTTGCCGTCCAGTTCGCGCGTGCGCGAAATGTGGATCACCTTGCCGCCTGGTGCCAGCCCCAGCTCCTGTGCTTCCTGTGCAGTGGCCTTGCGCACCTTGCGACCGAGCACCATTGACACCGGCAGGCAGCGTTCGCCGTCCGGGCGGCAGATGTTGAAGAAGCGGAACAAGGCATGGTCACCATCATGGGTGGCAACCGATGTGCCCTTGCCCTGCTGGCGCACTACGACATTCTCGGCCACCAGCTCATTGAGGGCCTTGCGCAAGGTGCCGACGCTGACCTGGTAAGTGGTCGCCAGTGCCGCCTCACTTGGAATGAACGTGCCAGGCGACCACTCCCCCGAATTGATGCGCTCCATCAGCAAGTCCTTGATCTGCATGTACAGCGGCTGGAAGGTCGGGGCCTTCTGCGGGTTTTGCAGTGCTTCGTTCATGGTCATCGGTCATCACTGGCGGGTGTTGCCCAAGTATAACCCGGACGAGAAAAAAACAACTCACCTTGACTATCCTATAACCCATGTCCTATACATGACTTACGGCATATGAATGTCCGTCACAGGAGAACAACAATGAGCATTGATTTTGTCGTCCACGATGCTGATGACGCCGTCGGCGTCGTAGTAGTCGAAGGCGTGCAGGCGGGCCAGAAGTTGACAGGCTGGGTCATGGACCAGGACCAGACCCTGGAATTCGTGGTACGCGACGCCATCCCGATCGGCCACAAGCTGGCCATCCGTGACCTGCAGGAAGGCGATACGGTGATCAAGTACGGCGTCGACATCGGCCGGGTGATCAAACCCATCCGTGAAGGCGAGCACCTGCACGTTCACAACGTCAAGACCAAGAGGTGGTAAGCATGCAATCCAATGGGCGCACTTTCCTGGGCTACCGCCGCGACAATGGCCGCGTGGGCATTCGCAACCACGTGATCATCCTGCCGGTGGACGATATCTCCAATGCGGCTGCCGAAGCCGTGGCCAACAACATCAAGGGCACCCTCGGGCTGCCACATCCATATGGCCGTCTGCAATTCGGCGAGGACCTAGAGCTGCACTTCCGCACCCTGATCGGCACGGGCTGCAACCCCAACGTGGCAGCGGTGGTGGTGATCGGTATCGAACCCGGCTGGACCCGGCGGGTGGTCGAAGGCATCCGTGCCAGCGGCAAGCCGGCCGAAGGCTTCTGGATCGAACAGAACGGCGACCACAACACCATCTGCGCCGCCTCCCGCAAAGCCCGTGAGTTCGTGCAGTACGCCACCGAGCTGCGACGCGAAGAATGCGACATCAGCGAGTTGTGGGTGTCGACCAAGTGCGGCGAGTCCGATACCACCTCCGGCTGCGGCGCCAACCCCACTGTCGGCAACGCCTTCGACAAGCTGTATGCACAAGGCTGCACCCTGGTTTTCGGGGAAACCTCCGAGCTGACCGGTGGTGAACACCTGGTGGCCGAGCGCTGCAGCACCCCGGCAGTACGCGAGCGGTTCCAGTTCATGTTCGACCGCTACAGCGCCATGATCGACCGCTGGAAAACCAGTGACCTGTCTGAGTCGCAGCCGACCAAGGGCAACATCGAAGGCGGCCTGACCACCATCGAGGAAAAGGCCCTGGGCAACATCCAGAAGATTGGCCGCAAATGCCGGGTGGATGGCGTGCTGGACAAGGCCGAGGCGCCCACCGGGCCGGGGCTATGGTTCATGGACTCATCATCTGCCGCCGCCGAAATGGTCACTCTGTGCGCAGCCTCCGGGTATGTGGCGCACTTTTTCCCCACCGGCCAGGGCAACGTCATCGGCAACCCGATCCTGCCGGTGATCAAGATCTGCGCCAACCCGCGCACCTTCCGTACCATGGGTGAGCACATCGACGTGGATGTTTCCGGCCTGCTGCGACGCGAAATCAACATGGACGATGCCGGCGACCGCTTGCTCGACATGCTGATGCGCACCGCCAACGGCCGCTACACGGCCGCCGAAGCACTGGGGCACCGCGAGTTCGTGCTGACCCGCCTGTTCGAAAGCGCCTGACCTGCCGCGCCGTTGCCTGCCAAGGGCAACGGCGCGCTTCCCTGCCTGCGTTCAAGAAGTACGTCTCACAACAACCATAAATGGAGACCTTCATGAAACCGCTCTGCCCTGCCCCTGCATCCCCAGCGTTGTTTCTCCCCAAGCCCATGCAGCGCCGACGATCGTCCTGACCGCCGCGTGTCACGCCCACGAACCGAACCTGCTCCCCTGCCCTGATCAGCGTGATTGGCGTGGGGTATCCGCTCATGGAGAAACAACCGTGAAAATCCTCAAGAACCTGTATGTCCAGGTGGTCATCGGCCTGATCGCCGGCATCGCCCTCGGCTACTGCTGGCCCGCACTGGGGGTGGAGATGAAACCTTTGGGCGATACCTTCATCCGCCTGATCAAGATGCTCATCACCCTGGTGATTTTCTGCACCGTTGCCATCGGTATCGCCCGCATGGAAAGCCTCAAGGAACTGGGCAAGGTCGGCTTCAAGACCTTCATGTACTTCGAGATCGTGACCACCCTGGCGCTGCTGCTGGGCATGGTCATCGCCAACCTGGTTCAGCCCGGTGCCGGTATGAACATCGACCCTGCCAGCCTCGACGGTGGCGCCATGTCGCAGTACCTGGACCAGGTACATGCTCAGGAATCGTCCAGCCTGCTGACTCAGCTGATTCCCAATTCGGTGGTCGGGGCGTTCGCCAGCGGCAACTTGCTGCAGGTGCTGCTGTTCTCGGTACTGTTCGGCGTGGCGCTGTCCGGCATGTCCAGGCGCAGCCGCCTGGCCGCGCGAGTGATCGAGCAGTTTGGCGAAACGCTGATGCGCATCGTCGGCATGATCATGTGGCTGGCACCGATCGGCGCTTTCGGGGCCATGGCCTTCACCATCGGCAAGTACGGCATTGGTGCCCTGCAGCAGATGGGCTTGCTGATCGTCTGCCTGTACGTCACCAGCCTGCTGTTCATCGGCATTGTCCTCGGCTCGATCAGTTTTGCCTGCGGCGTGAACATCTGGTCGTTGATCAAGTACTTCCGCGAGGAGTTGCTGATCGTGCTCGGCACCTCCACCACCGAGTCGGTGCTGCCGCGGCTGATGCAGAAAATGGAACGTCTGGGTTGCGACAAGTCAGTGGTCGGCCTGGTACTGCCAACCGGTTACTCATTCAACCTCGACGGCGCAGCCATCTACCTGACCCTGTCGTCGCTGTTCCTCGCCCAGGCATTGAACATTGACTTGTCATGGGGCCAGCAACTGAGCCTGCTGGTGATTCTGCTGATCACCTCCAAGGGCGGCGCCGGGGTCGCCGGTGCGGCACTGATCGTGCTGACGGCGACGCTGGCCAGCCATGACATCATCCCGGTGGCGGCGATTACGCTGATACTTGGCATCGACCGTATTCTCAACGAGGTGCGCGCGCTGACCAACATGATGGGCAACGTGGTTGGCACCCTGGCGATCGCCCGCTGGGAAGGCAAGCTCGACCTGGCCCAGGCCCGCGCCGAGCTGACCACGCCTGTGCGTTCCCGGACGCTAGAGCAGCCCCCGCTGAACCTTTCGCAGAAAAAATCCTGAAGCCAGTTTGCAAGGAGCCCCCATGACTGTGCAAATCAGCGTTCGCCAGGCCCATGAACTGGCCATGCGGGCCTTACTTGCCGCCGGCATGCCACACACCACGGCAGTCAGCTGTGCGCAAGCACTGTTGCAGGCCGAGCGCGAAGGCCTGCCCTCCCATGGTCTGTCGCGCCTGCCGTTCTACCTGGAACAGATGGCCACGGGCAAAGTCGACGCAACGGCTGTGCCCGATGTGCAGGTCGATGGAGCACTGGTACGGGTCGACGCCCGCCACGGCCTGGCATTCGCGGCGATCGATGCCGGCCTCGGGCCGGCGATGACCACGGCACGCCAGCTGGGTATCGCGGCGCTGGCCATCGGCCGTTCGCACCATTTTGGCGTGGCTGGGCAGCCGGTGGAGCGGGCGGCACGCGAGGGCTTGCTGGCACTGGCACTGAGCAACGCACCGGCCGCGATGGCGCCGTGGGGCGGGCACACGCCACTGTTCGGTACCAACCCGGTCGCCTTCGCCTCGCCACGGCTGAATGCCGACCCGGTGATCATCGACCTGTCGCTGTCCAAGGTTGCCCGCGGCAAGGTGATGCTGGCCAGGCAGGCCGGCACCGCGATCCCGGCGGGTTGGGCCATTGATCGCCACGGTAATGACACCACGGACCCGGCTGCGGCTTTGGCGGGCAGCATGGTTCCGATGGGCGATGCCAAGGGTGCCGCACTGGCATTGATGGTCGAGCTGCTGACGGCGGGCCTGACAGGCAGCCATTTCGGCTTCCAGGCCAGTTCGTTCTTCGATGCCCAAGGGGAGGCGCCGGGGGTAGCGCATTTGCTGTTACTCATGGACCCGCAGCGTTTCGCAGTGGGGTATCAGGCACATGTCGAGGCACTGTTTGCGGCAATGCTGGAGCAACCCGGGGTGCGGTTGCCGGGGCAGCGGCGGATACGTGAGCGTCAGGTCCATAGTGATGTCATCGAAGTACCCCAGGCGTTGCTGGACAGCTTGCAAAGTTGCGTTTGAGTAGACACCCTGACGGTGCTTTGCGCCCCTTTCGCGGGACACGCCCGCTTCCACAGGATTGCGCTAGATTCTAGAAATCGAGCAAGCCAGTTGTTTGCCCAGGTACTGCTTCAGCCTCAAGCCTGCGGGGTATCTGTGGGAGCGGGCTTGCCCCGGGTACAAACCGGAGACATCGTTTACATTTCAAACCGGGGACATGGTTTACAGGCTAAAGCCACGTACTGTACAGGCCTCAGGCTGTGGGCGCGGCCGTGTCGCGAGAGGGCTGCACAGCAGCCCCGGCATCAATCAGGCGAAGCAAGGTCAGGCATCCGGCAACAACACCAGCTTGCCAGCCGCCGTGCGCTGTTCATGCAGATCACTGAACGCCCGCGCACCCTCGCTCATTCCTCGCGTCTCGACCCAACCCAGCTCACCAAACGCCCCCTCCTCCAGCGCCCGCACCGTGGCATGCATGTCGGCCATGCTGTAGGTGTACGTACCAAGCAATGAGACCTCCGCCAGGGTCAGCTTGCGCATGTCGATCTCACTGGCCCAGTCCTGCAAGCCGATGTGCATGATCACCCCGCCGGGCTTCACCGCTTCCAATGCAGCATCCCGGGTAGCCTTCGCCCCCACCGCATCGATGACATAATCGAAAGTATTGGCGACTGCTGGGGTTTCCAGCGGGTTGAACGCCTCGCAGCCGGCGTGCTCGCGAGCCGACTCCCGGCGCAGCGGGTTGACCTCGGCCATGCTCACCCGCCGGCAGCCATAGCTGCGCAGCAGCAAGGCCGCCAGCAGCCCTACCGCCCCGCCGCCAATCACCAGGGTGCGCAGCTCCGGCAGCGGCCGTGCCAACACCCGCATGGACAGGTTGATGGCGTGCAGCGCGGTCGCCGCAGGCTCGCTGATCGCCGCCTGGACCAGCGACAGTCCATCAGGAAGGGAAATCACCGAGGCTGCCGGTATCGCCAGGTACTCGGCAAAAGCCCCCGGCCGGCTCATGCCGATCATGCTGCGGTTGGCGCACAGGTTATCGCGCCCGCCACGGCAATACTCGCATTCGCCACAGGTAATCAGCGGGTTCACCGTTACCCGCTGGCCGGCCTGCAAGCGCGGGGCGGCACTTTCCGCCACCACACCGGCCAGTTCATGGCCCAGCACCAGGCCCGGCTGGCGCCGCGGATCATGCCCGTGGTACGCATGCAGGTCCGAACCGCAGATACCGGCAGCCGCCACCTTGATGATCACTTCCCCGTCGTGTAGCTCGGGGTAAGGCCGCTCCTGCAACTGCATGTGCAACGGCTGGGTATAGACAAGCGCTTTCATGGCATCTCCTTGTTATCGTGCTTGCAGCCGGCGCCTCAACGCGCCGTGGCAGGTTCAAAAGCGGGCTCGGCCATGCCCACGGCCTGGTGCCGGCCTATCCAGCGGGCGCACCAGGCACTCAGCAGGCCGATACCCAGCACATAGCTGCACAGCAACCACGGGTTTCCGGCATTCAGGCCAGTCAGCAGCGCAGCGATGATCGGCGTCATGCCCCCGGCGAACACTCCCGCCACCTGGTACACGAACGAAATGCCGGTGTAGCGCACCGAGGCGTCGAAGCATTCGGAAAAGAGCGACGACATGGTGCCGAACACGGCGGCATGGAAAACCCCGAAGGGTATGATGATCGCCAGCCACACCAGCGCCAGCTGCCCCGGGAAACTGTGCATCACCCAGAACGCCGGGAACACCGACAGTGCCGACAGCAGCGCCCCGCTGCCATACACCCGGGCTTTGCCAACGCGATCGGCCACATGCCCCCAGAACGGGATGAAGCAGCTCATCAGCAAGGCACTCAGCATGATCCCGACCAGTGCACTGGTGCGCGGCAGGTTCAGCGATTGCGTAAGGTAGTTGAGCGAATAGACGCCGAACACATTGAAGAACACCCCATCGATCATGCGCGCGCCCATGCAGGCGAAGATCATCCGCGGGTAGCGGCGCAGCATGAGCACGATCGGCAGTGGCTGCCGTGTCTGCACTGCGGCCTCGGGCCGGGCCTGCTTGAAGTCCTGGGTTTCGCTGACATGCGTCCGAATGTAGCTGCCCAGCAGCACGAATACACCGCTTAACAGGAAGGCGCAGCGCCAGCCCCAGCTCATGAACTGCTCGTCGGTCAGCAGCCAGGACAGCAGGCCAATCACTCCCGAGGCGCTCACCAGGCCCAGTGACATGCCGATCTGCGGCAGGCTGGCGTAGAAGCCGCGCCGCGCCGGAGGCGCCGACTCGTAGGTCATCAGCACCGAACCGCCCCACTCGCCGCCCAGGCCGATGCCCTGGAGGACACGGCAGGCCAGCAGCAGGATCGGCGCCAGCACACCGATTTGTTCATAGGTCGGGACCAGGCCGATAACCACCGTCGCCCCACCCATCAGGGCCAGGGTGATGATCAGCATTCTCTTGCGGCCCAGGGTGTCACCGAAGTGGCCGAAGACGATGCCGCCCACCGGCCTTGCGATAAAGCCCACGGCGAACACGCCATACGACAGCAACACCGAAATCAACGGATCGTCGGCGGGAAAATACAGTTTGTTCAACACCAGGCCGGCGACGACGCCGTAAAGGAAAAAGTCATACCATTCGATCACCGAGCCAAGCACGCTCGAAATCGTGGCACGTCGCAGGTTGGATGAGGCAGGCGCAGTGGAAGTCATTGTTGTTATCTCCACGGTCGAACCGGTTGTGGCCGCCCCCTGGGCGGGCCGGGTTAGTTGGCGGTGTAGCCGCCATCGACCATCAACGTCTGGCCGGTGACATAGCTGCTGGCATTGCTGGCGAAGAACAACGTGGCACCGGCCAGGTCTTCGAGTTGGCCGTTGCGCCCGATGCAGGTGCGCTCGGCATGTCGCTGGGCCAACCCTTGGTCGGCGAACACCTGGGCGGTCAAGGCGGTGGGGAAGAAGCCTGGGCCGATGGCATTGCAGGTGATGCCGTGGCGCGACCAACGCTGGGCAATCGCCCGGGTGAGCTGGACGATGCCGCCCTTGCCGGCGCCATAGGGCGCGCTGTCGGCAAAGGCCCGGCTGGATTGCAACGAGGCGATATTGATGATGCGCCCCCAACCCGCCTCGGCCATGCCCGGGGCCAGGGCCTGTACCAGGAAGAACGGCGCTTTCAGGTGCAGCGCCAGCTGCTCGTCCCAGGTTTGCGGGCTCACCTCCTCGAACGGTTCACGGTGGTTGACCCCTGCGGCGTTGACCAGGATGTCCACCGTGCCGAGCGCCCGCGCCGCCGCCTGCAAGCTGTCAACGCAGGTCAGGTCACAGCAGCGGTAACTCGCCTCGATGTCCTGCTGTTGCAAGTGCTCGACCTGTTCCTGCAAGGCCGCTTCGCCACGCGCCATCAACACCACACGCGCACCTGCGGCGCCTAGGGCCTCAGCCATCACGGCACCGATGCCGCTGCCACCCCCCGTCACCAGCGCGGTCCGGCCGTGCAGGTCAAACAGTGTTGCCGGGTTCATGAAACACTCCTGTCGCCCGGGCCAGCGCCCGGGCAAGTCTGGGTCAAAGACATGTTCGATAGCCTCAACGGGTCACAGGCTCACCGCAGTCGAAGCGCTCGTCGGGGAAGTACTTGGCCAGCCGGTCATCGGCCGTGCGGGCGTGGGCCTCCATGCCTTCCAGGCGGGAGATGCGCGCGGTCACCTGGCCGATCTGGCGCACCGCCTCGCGGGGCATGCGCTGCCAAGTCAGGGTCTTGAGGAACTTGTGCACCGACAGCCCTCCAGAGTAGCGGGCCGCGCCCTTGGTCGGCAGCACATGGTTCGGCCCGCTGCATTTGTCGCCGAAAGCCACGGTGGTTTCTTCACCGAGGAACAGCGAGCCGTAGCAGGTCAGGTTGTCCAGCCACCAGCCCAGGTCGTGCGCGTGCACTTCCAGATGCTCGCTGGCATAGCGATCGGACACCTCCACCACCTCCTCGCGGCTGTCGCACACAATCACTTCGCCATAGTCGCGCCAGGCGCAGAAAGCGGCATCGCGGGCTACCGGCGGCAGTGCTTCGATCAGCTGCGGGACCTTGGCCATCACCGCCTGGGCCAGGCTGCGCGAGGTGGTGAACAACCAGGCCGGCGACTCGTGGCCATGCTCGGCCTGGCCCACCAGGTCACTGGCCACAATCGCCGCATCGGCACTGTCATCGGCGATGACCGCCACTTCCGACGGCCCGGCGAATACATCGATGCCCACCTTCCCGAACAAGCTGCGCTTGGCCTCGGCAACGAACTTGTTGCCAGGCCCCACCACCACATCGGCCGGTTTGCCGCTGAACAGGCCATAGGCCATTGTGGCGATGGCCTGCACCCCGCCAAGGGTCATGATCACGTCAGCACCGGCCGACTTGAAGGCATACAGCACGTAGGGGTGGATGCTCTCGCCGAGGAACGGGCTGGAGCAGGCCAGAATGGTCTTTACCCCGGCCGCCTTGGCCGTGGCGACACCCATGTAGGCCGAGGCGATATGCGCGTAACGCCCGGCCGGTGCGTAGCATCCCACCACGTTCACCGGCACCACCCGCTGCCCGGCAATCACCCCGGATGGCAAGGTCACTTGCAGGTCTTCGATGGAGCGGCGCTGGGCGCAGGCGAATTCGTATACCTGGCGCGCAGCGAAATCGATGTCGTCACGCACCCGCTTGGGCACCTGCGCGGTACGTCGGTCGATCTCGGCGTCACTGAGCACGATATCGCCCTGCCACTTGTCCAGCGTGCGTGCATAGTCGCGCACAGCGTCCTCGCCGCGGCGCTGGATGTCGTCGAGCATGTCAGTGGCCACGCGCTGTGCTTCGGCGGTGTTGGAGTCGGCGGTTTTGCTGGCCTGCTTGAGGTAGGTGATGGTCATGGCGTCTCCGGCAAGTTTTCATGCAAAGAAATGAAAGCGCTTTCATTCAAAGTAGTCGCCACCGGAAGCAGGTCAAGAATGCTGGGAAAAAAGTGCCGAATGGTTGTATTGTCAGGAACCGCTCCGATGCCAGACCGCCATGACTTCACGTCCACGCTTGCATGATGTAGCCGCCCTGGCCGGGGTGTCCCCCGCCACAGTGTCCCGTGCGTTGTCCAACCCGCAGCTGGTGCGCGCCGACACCCGGGACAAGATCCAGCAGGCTATCGAGCGCCTTGGCTACCTGCCCGACGGCTCGGCCCGGGCGCTGGCGTCGGGGCGTGCGCGCACCATTGGCGCAATCATGCCGACGCTCGACAACGCGATTTTCGCCCGCGCCGTGCAAGGCCTGCAGACCACGTTGGCCAACCACGGCTACCAGCTGCTGCTGGCCACCCACGAGTACAACCCCAGTGCCGAACTGGAACTGGTGCGCGCCCTGCTAGGCCAGGCCATCGATGGCCTGGTACTGGTAGGCGCCGAACATTCGCCGCAGGTATGGGAAATGGTGCGGGCGCACGATGTGCGGCTGCTGGTGACCTGGGCCAGCCACCCTACCCAGCCGTCGCTGGCATTCGACAACTACCGCATCGGCCAGCTGGCCGCTGAACACCTGCTGCGCCTGGGGCATCGGCGCATGGGCGTCATCTCTGGCTTTTTCCGCCATAACGACCGGGCGCGGGCGCGCCTGGCCGGCTTTCGTGAAACCCTGGCCGGCGCTGGTTGCGCGCTGCCAGACGCCACTATCGTCGAGCAACCGTTCGGATTTGAAGGCGGCCGTGCCGGGCTCAACCAGTTGCTGCGGTTGAACGAACGGCCAACAGCGGTGTTCTGCGGCAATGACGTGCTCAGCGTAGGCTGCCTGTTCGAAGCTCAGGCGTTGGGCTTGAACGTGCCGGCCGAACTGTCCATCGTCGGTTGTGACAACCTGCCGCTTACTGCGCAGGTCACCCCGGGTGTCACGACGGTGCTGTTGCCCACCTACGAGCTGGGCCAGCGGGCAGCAGAGACTTTGTTGCAGTGGATCCGCAGCGGGCAACCGCCGCAAAGCGAATGCCTGCCGATCGAACTGGTCGTGCGCGGCACCACTGCACCGCCGCAGCCTGGGTGACGGCGCTTCGCCGGTGTAAGCGGTGGCGTACGCTGGACACAACCGCGCATGGCTCCACGCAGGCCTGAACGCAGCTTTCACCTGACAAGCTGTTGCGAAATTACTTACACTCAAATACTGTACGCACATACAGCACAACAAGGAAACTCCTGTGTCCAGCACCGCCACCCCGAGCAGCTATGAACAGCTGGGTGTACGCATCCAGAAGATCATCAACAGCCCCACCGCCCAGCGCAGCCGCGCGGCGCTGATCTTCCGCCTGGAACAGGAAAGCCCGGACGACTGGGAAACCTTGCTCGAAGAAATCGCCGAGAACGACAATGTCACCCTCGCCCACCGTGACGATGGCGGCGTCCAGATTTTCTGGACCGTGCCAAAGGAAGACTGACCACGCATGCGCAGTCGCCGGTCTGCCAGTGGCATCCGTGCACTGCCTCGACTTTCACTTCAAGCGACAAAGTCTTACTGCTTTGAGGCTGTTTTTCGAGTGAATAGAAGCGAATAGCCTAGGCCCACTTTCGAATCAGATAGAGGTAGTGCCATGAAGGCTATCGTTTACTCCCAACCCGGGTTACCTATCCAGCACGCCCAGTCTCTGTATGACGCGGAACTCCCGCAGCCAATCCTCGGCGCCCGTGATCTGCTCGTCGAAGTCCGGGCTATTGCCGTCAACCCGGTCGATACGAAAATCCGGGCCAGCCGTGGTGGTGAGCAACCGCAGGTTCTTGGCTGGGATGCTGTCGGTGTTGTCCGCGAGACGGGCTCGGAGGTAACGCTTTTCAGGCCTGGGGACGAGGTGTTCTACGCCGGAGCCATCGACCGACCTGGCAGCTACAGCGAACTCCATGTGGTGGACGAGCGCATCGTCGGCCACAAGCCTCGCAGCCTGGACAATGCCGGTGCTGCCGCTTTGCCACTCACCTCCATCACTGCATGGGAATTGCTGTTCGACCGTTTGGCAATAGCAGAAAATGGCGGCGCAGGCCAAAGCCTTCTCGTCATCGGGGCTGCGGGTGGGGTGGGCTCGATCCTGGTACAACTGGCAAGGCAGTTGACGCAGCTTACCGTCATAGGCACCGCGTCAAGGCCCGAGACGCAAACCTGGGTGAAAGCGCTGGGCGCCCATCATGTGATCGATCACTCTGAGTCGATCCCGCTTCAGCTCGAAGAGCTCGCGCTGACGCCTGTCGATTACGTGATCAGCCTGACCCACACCGACACCTACTTGCCGCAGTTGGTGGAAGTGCTTCGCCCACAAGGCAAGCTCGCGCTGATCGATGACCCGGCGCAGTTGGATGTCATGCCACTCAAGCGCAAATCGCTGTCATTGCACTGGGAGCTCATGTTCACCCGCTCGCTGTACAAAACCGACGACATGGTCAAGCAGCACCAGCTTCTCGAACGGGTCTCGCAACTGGTCGATGAAGGGGTGCTGAAAACGACTGTTGGAGAGCATCTCGGACGCATTTGCGCCGACAACCTCAAACGTGCCCATGCTTTGATCGAAAGCGGCAAGGCCCGAGGCAAGATTGTCCTGGAAGGTTTTTGATCAATACTCAAAAAAGCCCGCGTGATCGCGCGGGCTCTTTTGCATGGAGAGTGATCAGTTATCCAGTTCGTCCTTGATGACTTTGCCATCGTGTGGATCGACCTGGAACTCATATTGTTTGCCGTCAGCTTTCAACCCCTCACCTTCCCAATGACCATCATCGGCCTCGATCTTGGTGATCTGTGTGTAGCCGGCGCCTTTCAAAGTGGCCTCAGCCTGGTCCTTGGTTACCTTCCAGTCAGCGCCAGGCTGGTCTGCCCAGGCTGAAGTGCTTGCCAGTGCGCCAACAATGGCAAGGCCAGTGAACAGTCGGGTCATCGCTTTCATCGCTAACATCCTTTCTGGTGACAGTTAACGATCCGACCCGCCCGCTAATCTCGTTGTTCAGTTTATGTGCGCAGCGACGATGTAGTGCAGGACGTTGCTCACCTCAAGGGCGCCAACGGCGCTCACGCCCGGGCAATCCAGCGCAAGCCCGGCCAGATCTTGATGCACGTGAAGACCCTCGTTTAGCCCTCGTTAATGTAGAGGGGCCTCTTGGGCTCGTGCTCTAAACGTGTGGCGAGCCATCAAAACCGAAAAACATTAATTGACACTGCGACTTCAAGGAAAGAATATCACGCCGCTTTATGGGAAATATTCTTGTTAGCATTACGCTTCCTATTGGAGGCCTGCCTTTCCTTACGAACTGGAGTCAATGGATGTCCGCTTGTTTGTCGTCTACCGCTATCAGCATTCGCCGAGCTGCACTGGCGTTCAGTCTCTCGGGGTCTTTGCTAGCGGCTACCAGTGTCCACGCGGACGCTGTCAGTTACAGCATTCCGGCAGGGTCTCTGGCCAATGCCCTGAACCAATTTGCGAGTGCCAGCGGAGTGACGGTCAGCTTCAGCAGTGAGGAAATAGCGGGGTTGCGCAGCGAGGGGTTGCGAGGCAATTACGACCTGCAACAAGGTTTCGCTCAACTACTGGAAGGTAGCGGCCTGCAGGTACAACAGGTGGGTGACGACTGCTACAGCGTGGTTCGCCCAAGCCAGCACGGCTTGATGGAGCTTTCCGCCACGACGATTTCCAGCGCCGGGCTGGGTGCCACCACTGAAGGCACCGGCAGTTACACCACTGGCTCGGCCAATACCGCGACCGGGCTGCGACTCTCGCAACGTGAAACGCCACAATCCGTCAGTGTGATTACACGCCAGCAGATCGAAGATCAGAACCTCAACAGTGTTGCCCAGGTGCTTGAACAAACCCCGGGTGTGGTCGTCGACAGCATGGGCCCTGCTGGTAGTGATGCAAACCATATCTACGTGCGCGGTTTCGAGGTAGGCAGCATCCAGGTGGATGGTATCAACAGGCCCGATACCTACGGATTCCGGGACGACCTCGCCGACATGGTGTCCTATGACCGGGTAGAAGTGGTACGGGGTGCCACAGGGCTGATGTCCGGCACAGGCGATCCTGGTGCGACAGTCAACCTGATTCGCAAGAAGCCGACGTTGGAAACGCAACGAAAACTGACCCTCAAGGCTGGCTCCTGGGACGACTATCGCCAGGAATTGGACATGTCTGGCAAGTTGTCGGAAAGCGGCAACTTACGCGGGCGGATCGTCGCGTCGAACACCAACAGCCAGAGCTACGTCGACCGCCAATCCTTGGAAAAGCAAGCGTTCTACGGGGTACTGGAATGGGACATCACTGAGAGCACGATGCTTACAGTGGGCGCGGAATACCAGGAGATGGACAACGACGGTGCCGGTAACCACGGTTTCCCGATGTACAACTCCGACGGCAGTCACTTCAGCCCGTCCCGCTCGTTCAACTCCGCCTCGGACTGGAGTTATCACAAGCGTCGCACCAAGACGGTATTCACCACACTGGAGCATCAGCTGGACAACGGCTGGCAGTTGAAGCTCAACGCCGAGCACAACCGCCGCAGCTATGACGACGCCTTCGCCACCGCAGCCAGCGGCACCGTCAACCCCGACGGCAGTGGCATCACTACCTGGACAGGGCGCTGGGCGGGCGAGCCGCGTCAGACCTCGTTCGACCTGTCAGCCGCAGGCCCTTTTGAACTGTTCGCCCGCGAGCACCAGGCTTATCTTGGGGCCAGTCACTACAGGGCCTATTACCGTAACGACGGCTACCCGCTGTGGTCATACCAGACCATCGACGACATCAACAGCTGGGACGGATCGCTGGCGATCCCGGACGCCATTTACACCAAGTCGTCGGAAGACGCCCTGGATGAAACCCAGGATGGTTTGGTCGCCTCGGTGCGCTGGAGCCTGGCCGACGATCTGTCGCTCATCACCGGGGCACGGGTAATCGACTGGAAACGTGATGAAACCTCGACCACCCTATCCAGCGGCGACACCAGCCGCACCTCGCGAAGCGAGACGGGGGTTGTCACGCCGTACCTTGGCCTGGTGTACGACCTCGACGAAAACTGGTCGGCTTACGCCAGCTACACCACCATTTTCAAACCACAGAGCAAACAGACCGTCTCTGGCAGTTACATCGACCCATTGGAGGGTGTGAACTACGAGCTGGGCCTGAAAAGCGAGTTCTGGGACAAGCGTCTGACCACTGCTTTCAGCGTTTTCGAGGTGCACCAAGACAACCTGGCAGTGGCCGATGGCAGCAACTTGGCGCCAGACGGCGACCAGGCCTACCGTGCCGAATCGGGTACCAAGACGCGCGGTTTCGAAATGGAAGTGGCCGGCGAGATCCTTCCCGATTGGCAGGTATCGGCCAGCTACACCTATGCCGTCAGCAAGGATTCCGATGGCGACCGCCTGAACACTGAGGTACCGCGAGACACACTTAAAGTGTTCACTACCTACCGTCTGCAGGCGCTGCCGCAGGTGAAGGTGGGCGGCGGTGTGCGCTGGCAGGGGCGCGAGTACTACAAGGGGGCTGGGCCAAACGACGAGACGTTCACCCAAGATCCCTACAGCATCGTCGACTTGATGGCGCAATACGCGTTCACCCCTCAAACCAGCGTCTCGTTGAACCTCAACAACGTCTTCGACAAGACCTACTACACCGCCATCGGCGCACGTGGATGGTATGGATCGCCGCGTAGTGCCACCGCCACATTGGTATACGCGTTCTAAGTCATCGCCTGCTGAAATGGGGCCCCACGGGTGGGCCCCTCATCGCGCAATTGATCAGCCAGCGCTGATGCATGCTCTAGGTGAGGGCGTTGGCTGCAAGCGGCTAAAACCGCCAACTGACCTGTTCCAGGACCCTGGCAAACGTCCTGGCCAGGGGCTTGAGAGTTCTATGCAGTCAACGCTGGCAATTGAGTCGATAGCAGCCCAGCGGCTGTTGCATTCAGCATCGATGGATTTAGCTTGTCTCTGAGCACCCATTTGCAAGCCACGATCTCGTTGCGAGCCATGGGCCTTTCTTCATCATCGAAATGCGTGGTGAACACGTGGTGCACAGTCAACCCGACCTGAACAGTGCACAGAGGAAGCAAGCCATGGCCTGCAATGGACGTTTCTTCATGGAGTTCCCGGGCAGCGGCTGCAAGAGGCGACTCTCCCGGCTCGATGAGACCGCCAGGAAAATTCCATTTCCGGCTCTTTTTCCTGACCAAGAGAATTCTGCCACTTCGAAGACAGATGATTGTTGCCCTGGCCTTGATCTTGACCTTACGCGCCTTTTTGTCCCGCATGCACACACTCAGCTCGTCAATAGGTTCATATCCGTCTCGTTGTAGCGACTGGAGACTGACTCCCTGAAGACTCACCTTAATGACGACTCGTTCAACCTGATAGGCACAGTCCACATCTGGGGATATCGAAGCCGGCACTAGCTGTCTGAGTCAGATAGAGGTTGAAGGGGCCGACAGAGTGCCGACAACCTGTAACCCTTTCTGCGGGCCGGAAGACACAAACGCTCACATCAGAACCTGAACGAGGTCGAAAAACATGGTAAATCAGATTGCCGAGCTTGACGGATACCTGGCACTCCTCGCCCAGATAGCTGACGAGCTTGAACAGCAAGTAGCGCCCTGCCCCATGACTAAGCCGTTGCTGATAGCGTGGTTGACGGAGTGGGTTCGAAGCCCAGATGCGTTGAGGGAAATCAGGCGCGGGTTGCCTCACCTTCCCCCGGCACTGATCTCGGGCTACAGCAGCTGGATCCACCTGGGTGTCGGTCAGTAGGTCGCTGCGCAGGCGCAAGCAGCCGATCATGCCAGCTGAATGTAAACCGAGTAACTCCCAAGCAGCACCCAGAATACAAGGAAGATCCATGGCGTGCGGAGGGAAAACAGCAAGGACTTGCGATGCCCCGCCAGCGATGTCTCAGCCTCGCAGAACAGCGGCGACTCATCATAGGCCAAGCCCATCATCGGTTCGCTGCGCAGCAGATGGCTCTGTTTCAGCTGCCAATGCTCGATGATTCGATAAGCTGCACGAATGCCTGGCCAGGCATTCAGAGAACTGAGGATGCCCAATAACGCCAGAAAGGCCGGCACCATCAGGGTGAACATCTCTCCCCAACTCTGGTTCAGGTTACCCATTGACGAAACGAACGCGATGACCAGAAAGGACTGCGCAGCCAGGTAGGCGTCCGTTCGGTTGGCCAGAATACTGGTTTCGTATTGAATCTCTCTGCGGTAAAAATCCAGGCGCTCCTTGGGTGAACCGAACATTCTGGCATTGCGCTCGGCGACCTCATGTTCTGGGGTTTCCGGCGTGATGATTTGAGGCACTGCACTGCTCCTGAACGTCGTTCACGCCTGGGGCATGAGTGATGACCAACTGTCTGCAGTAGAACGGAGCCGCGCCTGAAAATTCATTGCGAGATGCAGTGGCGCCCCCATAGGTCACATCCCGAATCCCGCCGCCATTGCCACATTCACCCGCAGCCTAGAGTTTGAAACGCACATGAATGCAGCTCTTGCCGTCCAGTCGCTCCACCGTCACCGCTGAGCTTCCGTACCCGGAATAGCTTCTGACCAGCCGCATTCCCAGGCCTGTGCCCGTGGGTTTCGGATAGGTATCAGGAAATCCCTGGCCTTCGTCCTTCACCGTCAGGCGGGCATGATCCCCAGCGTGCTTGACCACGACCTCAACGGTACCTTTGCCATACTTCAGTGCATTGGTGATGAGCTCAGAGAGCACCAGGCCCAGAGGTGCCATTCGCTCGGGCGGCAACAGGAAGTCGTCAGCCTGCAGCACAATTTCTCGATCAGCCAGAGCGCGGCCAAGATCGCCCAGCAATGCATTCAGGTACACCGCTGCCATGACGCCTTTGTCTGCTGCAGAGTGATAAAGACGCTCATGCACGCTGGCTATGGTGACCACCCGGCCTGCCGCCGTCTCCAACTGTTGCTTCACCGCCGTATCCGGCGTGAGATTCGCCTGCAGCAACAGCAATGTATTCACCAGATGCAGGCTGTTCTTCACCCGGTGGTCTATCTCCTCCAGGTAAAGGTCACTGGCATTCTGCCGGGAATTCTGGGCTTCAATCAGCGATAGCAATTGATCTTCGTACTGATGACGCTCGGTAATGTCTCGGGACACCGCGATGAGCCTTTCCAGCTGACCGTCTGCGGCGAGGATCGGTGCCACCGTTACATCCCACCATTTGGGCTCGTTCGGCGCAGTCGGGAAAAACGCTTCGAACCTCGCCGTCTCGCCTGAAGCGACCTTGGACAGCGCATCCTGCACCAGCGGCTTGGACTCCTCAGGCCAAAACTCAGACCAGGCCTGGCCTTTGACGTCAGGTAAAGCGGCGAGGTGCATGAGCTCCAGACCTTTTTCATTCATGAACTCAATCACGCCATCGGGCGACAGAATCTTCACGCAGTCAGGGCTGGCATTCAGAAAGCTTTCTGAATACGGATCGGGATGCGGTGCATCAACGCCTGTTGCAATGCGGTCAACAGCCAGGGAGATGACGTTGGAAATCCCCTCCAGGAAGACCAGGTCGCTTTCAACGAAATCATCGCCATTGCTGCTGTCCGCTTCAAGCACACCGAACGGCCCCAGCGGGCCCCGTATGGGGACATTAATGGCCCGCTCGATCCCGTACTTTTTCAGCAGATCCGGGGTACGAAAGCGCTCCTCCAGGCCCAGGTGGTTGGACAGGACGGGGCGGTAGGTGGAAAGTGCATACCCTGCCGGGCTGGCTATGTCGCCGCCAACGGTCGCATGCCCGATGTCAGACTCATCCCAGCCCACCCCATGGGACAGGACATAGTCATCACTGTCCGCAAGCGGCTGAAGGATTTTGGCGAAACGCGTGTTCATGCCTTCCGCGACCACGGCGCAGGCCTGGGTGAGCAAAGCATCAACGTCGTCCACCTTGAGGGACATGACGCCGAACTCCACAACCAGCTCATGCTGTCGGTGTAGCCTGGCATGGGATTTCTTCAAGGCAGCCCGAATAGTCTCTTCCGGCGGTAGCTGTTGCATAACCTCTCCATCCAGATGCGCAGTGACAACAGAGTGTGTCATCTGCCGTGCCAGCGTTTCGCTTATCGCCCTGAAACCATAGACGTTAATCGAGGCAAGCAGGTGCTATGCCACTCATCGGCCGGCAGCAACGAAGCATAGGCGCTAAAGCCCAATGGGTATGAGACACGAGTTCGCCCCATGCCCAGCCATATTTTGCTAGTCGAAGACGATGAATTACTAAGAGAGCTGACTGCCGAAAGCCTTTCGTCACTGTACGCCCTTCAGATTACATGTTGCGCAAATGGTGACGAGGCGTTGGCGTTTCTGTGCAACGGGCCGGCCGTCAAGCTGGTATTCACCGACATCCACATGCCAGGGAAGGTGGACGGTTTGCAACTGGCTCGGGAGGTCTGGCGCAGGTGGCCCGCTGTTCCCGTACTGCTCACCTCGGGCGATGCAGTGATTCCGCCCGAGTCCTTACCCTGCAAGGCTGCATTTTTGCCCAAGCCCTGGACTTTTGAGCAGGTGGCGGAGGAAATTGAAAAGCTGCTGCATGCCTGATCACCCACTGGCAATGCGAGCCCAGAAAGGCGTGTGGCTGAGCCTCAGGTCAATCCCTGCAGGTAGGCGCTGGCCTCCCGGTAACGGGCCAAACGGGCCAGATCGGCGGGGCCTGGGCATGCGATGCGCGAAAGATCGCTGTTGTCGGCAAGGTCAGCTAACTTGACGGTGCGCGCCAATGGGTCATCGCCCAAGCGCACCACGAAGTCCTGGTAGGCTTCACCCTCGCGGCGGCTAAGCGCCAGCAAGGCGGCAAGAATCTTTAGTGCGAAGCCCTCACGCGCCAGATCCGAAAGGGTCAGCGGGGTATCTTCGATCACATCGTGAAGCACCGCGACAATTCGTTGCTCTGGTGTGGCAACCCGCATCATCACGCGTAGCGGGTGAAGGATATACGCCGCCCCACCCTTGTCGTATTGCCCTTCATGCGCCCTGGCGGCCACGGCAATGGCCCGTTCCAGTGTAGACATGCGGCGCTCCCCGTTCAGCATCACCCAACCCAAGCATAGCCAAGATGTGTGAACAGGGTCTATCACGTGCTCTGGTACGCCGGTTTGCCCGACCTCCACGGCCAAGCGCGGCCCGGGACCGTTTCGAATTGCGGGCGTGGGGCTTAGCGTGCTGCCCCGTGCTGGATAACCACCGAGTCAGTTCCTAACTTGGCCATTACTTCATCCCGGCGCGCCTGCGCTTCTTCACGGGTGGGGAACGGCCCCATCAGCACCACCGGTTTGCCGTCGCGGTACTCCACCGAAGACGGGATGCCCTTTTCGATCAGGCGTGCAGTCATATCGCTGAGGGCACCCATGTTGGCCCCCTGAACCACTTCAACATCCCAGCCCTGGGGTGCCGGTTGGTCGGCCAGCGCTTCTGCGCGGCGCTGCAGGTCAGCGCCGCCGCACAGCTCGCGGATGCGCAGGTTGTTGCCGGTGTCGTCGACAATGATGTCGTACTGGCCATCGCGCTTGATCGCCACGTAGCTGCGATAGGCCTCGTACTGCCCGGCATCGTCCTTGCCGCGGACCTGGCCGCAGATGGTGCCCTGGGTGTCGATCCGCACGTTGCCGAACTTGGCCGTCTTGGGGTTGTGCAGGTGCTCGGCCACCTGCTTGTGCACGCCTTCGACCTCGTTCTCACAGCCCGCCAGGGCGAGCACTGCCATTACCACAGCCAGTTTGCGCACGCGTGTACCTCCAGATTCGAAGGTGCGGATTCTAGCATGCCGGGCCATGGCCGAAGCGCGACCAAAGGTTACAGGCTGCTTCGTGGGCAAATGCAAAAAGGGCGATCATTGCTGATCGCCCTTTTTGGGATTTGGTAGGCACAATTGGACTCGAACCAACGACCCCCACCATGTCAAGGTGGTGCTCTAACCAACTGAGCTATGTGCCTGTCGTGTGGTGCGCATATTAGTGACCGGATGCGTACCTGTAAAGCGTTTTTTTCAGAAAAATCAAAACCTTTCGAAGGTACTGCGGAATGCCTGGACGATGATCGTGGGCTACGAAACAAGCCAATGAAAAAAGGGGCGACCCTTGCGGATCACCCCTTCTTCGATTTGGTAGGCACAATTGGACTCGAACCAACGACCCCCACCATGTCAAGGTGGTGCTCTAACCAACTGAGCTATGTGCCTGTCGTGTGGTGCGCATTCTACGCATTCCAAAAACCCTGTCAACACTTTTTTTCGCGCTAAGCTACTGAATCTAAACCTCTTTATAGAGAAGCGCTGGTCGGGGCCCAGTAAAGGATTTTCAACAGACGACTAGCGGGTGTTTATTATTATTGATAGCATCGGTACATTCGTTAAAAATATAAAACACGAGGTTTCTGCAGCATGGCTAACACCCCCTACCCCCAGTCCTACTACGCCGCCTCGGCCAACCCGGTGCCGCCACGTCCGGCGCTGCAGGGTGAGGTGGAAACCGATGTGTGCATCATCGGCGCCGGCTACACCGGCCTCTCCAGCGCCCTGTTCCTGCTGGAGAATGGCTTCAAGGTGAGCATCGTGGAAGCGGCCAAGGTCGGCTTCGGCGCGTCGGGCCGCAACGGCGGCCAGATCGTCAACAGCTACAGCCGTGACATCGACGTCATCGAACGCACTGTCGGCCCAAAGCAGGCACAATTGCTGGGCCACATGGCCTTCGAAGGCGGCCGCATCATTCGTGAGCGTGTGGCCAAGTACAACATTCAGTGCGACCTGAAAGACGGTGGCGTGTTCGCTGCCCTGACCAGCAAGCAAATGGGCCACCTGGAGTCGCAAAAGCGCCTGTGGGAACGCTTTGGGCACAACCAGCTGGAGCTGATGGACCAGAAGCGCATCCGTGAGGTAGTTGCTTGCGACAGCTACATCGGCGGTATGCTCGACATGAGCGGCGGCCACATCCACCCGCTGAACCTGGCCCTGGGCGAAGCTGCCGCAGTCGAGTCGCTGGGCGGCATCATCTACGAACAAACCCCGGCCATCCGCATCGAGCGTGGTGCCAACCCAGTGGTGCACACCCCGCAGGGCAAGGTCCGCGCCAAGTTCATCATCGTCGCCGGCAATGCCTACCTGGGCAACCTGGTGCCAGAACTGGCGGCCAAGTCCATGCCATGCGGTACCCAGGTGATCACCACCGAACCGTTGGGCGAAGAGCTGGCACGTACCCTGCTGCCGCAGGACTACTGCGTCGAAGACTGCAACTACCTGCTCGACTACTACCGCCTGACCAGCGACAAGCGCCTGATCTTCGGCGGTGGCGTGGTGTACGGCGCGCGTGACCCGGCCAACATCGAAGCGATCATCCGTCCGAAGATGCTCAAGGCCTTCCCGCAGCTGAAGAACGTGAAGATCGACTACGCCTGGACCGGCAACTTCCTGCTGACCCTCTCCCGCTTGCCGCAGGTTGGCCGTATCGGCGACAACATCTACTATTCGCAGGGTTGCTCGGGCCACGGCGTGACCTACACACACCTGGCGGGCAAGGTACTGGCCGAAGCCCTGCGTGGCCAGGCCGAGCGTTTCGACGCCTTTGCCGGCCTGCCGCACTACCCGTTCCCGGGTGGCCAGATGCTGCGTGTACCGTTCAGCGCCATCGGTGCCTGGTACTACAGCTTGCGAGATCGCCTGGGCTTCTGATGCCAGCAGGTATGGTCCTGTCGCGGGCATGCCGGCGACAGGACCAGCACAGGCAACACTACTTATCCAGGCTGCTCACCGCTTGCCTGGCCGCAATCTCCTGCCCCGCCCGCGACAGCTCATCTGCCGCCTGCAACCAGCGCTGGCGATCCACCTGGGCCGGCAATTGCCGGGGTGGCTGCACCAGCACCGCCCAACTCCCCTGCTTCGCCCAGGCCGAGGCAAAGTCGTCGAATGCCATGACCTGCCGCCGGTGCATGCCCGAGCGCAACAGTACCCGCTGCTTGTAGCGGTCATAGCCGATCAGGACCGCATAGCGTGGCTCGGCCCACCAGGCCGAACCGTCTTCGTAACGCAGCAGCACCGGGTTGCCCGCCGCCACTTGGGTCAATAGCGCGTCCAACTGTTTGTCCAGTGGGTACACCACCATGCCATAGTCCCGCGCCACGCGCGGGATGCCGGTGTCCAGCGCCTCTGCCCCCTGCGGCAGGTTCAGCGGCTTGTCCAGCAGCCCCGGGGTGATCGGTGCACCCTGTTGCGACAGCACTGCCGCCAGGGCCATGGCCCCGCTATGGTTGGCGTTACCACGGTAGAACGGCACGCTACTGATTTCGACCCGCTGCGGCAGGCCCTTGAGGTTGGCGGGCGGCGCGCTGGCACAGCCAGCCAGTGAAGCCGCCACGACAACGGCAGCCAGCCACCGACGGTGAGCGGTCTTGAAGGAATGTTGCGGCATGGACACTCGCTTGCTTCAACGCCAGGCAGGCAGCGCCCGGCTCTGGCAAACGATCATAGGTCCCACAGCGGCGCGGGTATAGTCCGACAGCGGCTTGGAGCGAATCGGACCAAGAGATAGACCTTTGTTCGATGGAACGTCACAGGCGAAGGGCTAGACTAAAGCAGTGTCTGGAAGGCAAGCACTGGCCAATCGAGGGCTTGCCGTAGAGATGGAGGCACAAATGAGCCTGACCCTGGCAATCCTCATGCTGGTAGGCATGTGGCTGAGCGTCGCAGCCGCCATGCTTTGGGGCGTACTGCGCATCGTGCGGCGTCATGCACACCATAACCACCTGCCACCTCAGGCCCCGCCCAAGCCAGAGCCCGTGCGGCGAGCGCGGCGGCATGCCGGGGTGCACTGACACTGGATTTGATCAAGACTGGGAACGGGGCGCCAGGCGCCCCGTCGTTACATCAGCCTTCAGTCGCTTCACGCTTCAACCGCGCCCGACGCGCCAAGATGTTGAGGATCTCGATCACCGTCGAGAACGCCATCGCCGCATACACATAACCTTTCGGTACATGGGCGCCAAAGCCTTCGGCGATCAGCGTCATGCCGATCATGATCAGGAAGCCCAGGGCCAGCATCACCACGGTCGGGTTGTCATTGATGAAGTTCGCCAGTGGGTCGGCGGCCACCATCATCACGATCACGGCAGTGATCACGGCAATGATCATGATCGGCAAGTGCTCGGTCATGCCCACGGCGGTGATGATGCTGTCGACCGAGAAGACAATGTCCAGCAGCAAAATCTGGAAAATCGCCGCTGCAAAACCCAGGGTAACTGTCGAGCCGACCTTGGCTTCTTCCTTGGCGCCGTGCGGGTCGACGTTCTCGTGGATCTCTTTGGTCGCCTTCCACAGCAGGAACAGGCCACCGGCGATCAGGATCACATCCTTCCACGAGAAGGCGTTGCCAAACACTTCGAACACCGGGTCGGTCAACTGCACGATCCAGGCCACCGTACTCAGCAAGGCCAGGCGCATGATCAAGGCCATGCTGATACCGATCCGCCGCGCCTTGGATCGGTACGCCACCGGCAGTTTGTTGGTCAGGATCGAGATGAAGATCAGGTTGTCGATACCCAGTACAACTTCCATGGCGACCAGCGTAGCCAAGGCAATCCAGGCGGTAGGGCTAGCGGCGAGTTCCAGCAAATATTCCATTGTTCAGATCCTGCAGCGGCGGTTAAGGTCAAATTTCCTGGGTTTCTTCTTTCTTTTCGGCATCCTTGGGCTTTTGCCCTTGGGTGCCAATGGCATCGCTCAACGCTTGCTGGGCGGCCTTGTTGGTGTCGTCGATGACCTGCTTGGCCGATTGCGCTGCCTGGTCGAGCATTTGCTGGGCGGATTTCTCGGCTTGGTCGCAACCGGCCAGGGTGAACAGGGCCAAGGCCAGTACCAGCGGCGTGCCGATGGATTTGAATTGCAGCATGGGTTCCTCGCTTGTCGATATTCCGGCGGCGCACAGGGCGCCTGATGGAGGTGAATTCTAGACAAGGCAATACATCAGGAAAATTCGTATTTTCAGCGGTTATACTTCGGTTTTTACGAACCTGGAAAGCACTGATGCTCAACTATCGGCAGCTGCACTACTTTTGGGCGGTGGCCAAGACCGGCAGCATCGCCCGCGCCAGCGAGCAACTGAACCTGACCCCGCAAACCATCAGCGGGCAGATAAGCCTGTTCGAACAAACCTACGGCCTGGAATTGTTCCAGCGCGTGGGCCGTCAGTTGGAGCTGACCGAAACCGGGCGCCAGACACTGGTTTATGCCGAACAGATGTTCCAGCTGGGCGGTGAGCTGGAGGCCATGCTGCGCGCTGGCCCACAGGAGCAAATCCTGTTCCGGGTGGGCGTTGCCGACGTGGTGCCCAAGTCCATTGTGTATCGCTTGCTGGCACCGACCATGGAGCTGGACGATGTGCTGCGCATCAATTGCCGCGAAGACAAGCTTGAGCGGCTGCTTGCCGACCTGGCGATCCAGCGCCTGGACCTGGTGATTTCCGACAGCCCCATGCCGAACAACCTGGACATCAAGGGCTACAGCCAGAAGCTTGGCGAGTGCGGGCTGAGCTTCTTTGCCACCCCGGCGCTGGCCCAGCGTCACGGGGGGGCCTTCCCTGCCTGCTTGCAAGACGCTCCACTGTTGATTCCCGGCCAGGAAACCGTTGTGCGCAGCCGTCTGCTGCGCTGGCTGGGGGAGCAACACGTACAGCCGCGGATTGTCGGCGAATTCGATGACAGCGCCTTGATGCAGGCGTTCGGGCAGTCCGGCAGCGGGATATTCGTCGCCCCCAGCGTCATTGCCGAAGAAGTGTGCCGCCAGTACGGCGTGCGGCTGATCGGGCAGACGGAAGCCGTTCATGAGTCGTTCTACGCGATTTCGGTGGAGCGCAAGGTCAAGCACCCGGGGATCGTGGCCATTACCGAGGGCGCGCGCCGGGAGTTGTTTCACTGGTGACCCCGCAGAGGTCGGCGCAGGACTGCACTGCGCTTATGGTAAAGTCCGCCCCTTTCCAGAATTCGAGACGCTGCTGCACATGACCCCTGTCTTCCGCTTCCTCAACCGCACCAGCCTGGTGGCGCAAATTGTCATCGGCCTGCTTGCCGGCATCGCCCTGGCCCTGCTGGCGCCCAGCGTGGCCCTCGACCTGGGCTTCTTTGGCAAAGTGTTCGTCAGCGCCCTCAAAGCGGTGGCGCCCGTGCTGGTGTTCATCCTGGTCATGGCTTCGATCGCCAACCACCGTCATGGCCAGGAAACCCACATTCGCCCGATCCTCTGGCTGTACCTGCTGGGCACCTTTGCCGCAGCTGTAGTGGCCGTGTTCGCCAGTATGCTGTTTCCGTCCAACCTGGCACTCAGCGCCTCCGAGGCTGCGCTGAGCGCGCCTGGTGGTATCAGCGAGGTGCTGCTGAACCTGCTGCTGAGCGCAGTCGACAACCCGATCAACGCCCTCCTCAATGCCAATTTCATCGGCATACTGACCTGGGCCATCGGCCTGGGCATAGCCCTGCGTCATGCCGGTGAAACCACTCGCACCGTGGTCGACGACCTGTCCAACGGCGTAACCTTGATTGTCCGCGTGGTCATCCGCTTCGCCCCGCTGGGCATCTTTGGCCTGGTCAGCGCTACCCTGGCGCAATCCGGCCTCGACGCTCTGCTCGGCTACCTGCACCTGCTGGCGGTGCTGATTGGCTGCATGCTGTTCGTGGGACTGGTAATGAACCCGCTGATCGTGTACTGGAAGATTCGCCGCAACCCTTACCCGCTGACCCTGCTGTGCCTGCGCGAAAGCGGCATTACCGCATTCTTCACCCGCAGTTCGGCGGCCAACATTCCGGTCAACATGGCACTGTCGGAGCGCCTTGGCCTGCATGAAGACACCTACTCGGTGTCAATCCCGCTGGGTGCGACCATCAACATGGCCGGCGCGGCGATCACCATTACCGTGCTGACCCTGGCGGCAGTGCATACCTTGGGTATTCCGGTAGACCTGCCTACCGCCGTGCTGCTCAGCGTGGTGGCGGCAGTGTGTGCCTGCGGTGCTTCGGGTGTGGCGGGTGGTTCGCTGCTGCTGATACCGCTGGCGTGCAGCCTGTTTGGTATCCCCAGCGAAATTGCCATGCAGGTGGTGGCGGTGGGCTTCATCATTGGCGTGCTGCAGGACTCGGCCGAGACGGCGCTGAATTCCTCGACCGATGTGCTGTTCACCGCAGCGGCCTGCCTGGCTGAAGAGCGGCGTAACGCTTGAGGTTGCCGGGGCCGCTTTGCGGCCGATCGCGGCACCAGCCCGCCCCTACAGGAGAGCGCATTGCTCTGTAGCGGCGGGCTTGCCCTATCAAGACGCAGATGATTGCTTAAGCCAGGCGCTTTACCTAGGCTAGTGGCCTTTCCCCAGCAATGAGACAGGGCCATGTCAGAACACGAAACCGTCGGCGAAGGCCGCTTCACCAGCATCGAGATTCGCGTGCTCGGCGCGTTGATCGAAAAGCAGGCCACCAGCCCCGAAAGCTACCCGCTGACCCTCAATGCCCTGGTCCTGGCCTGTAACCAGAAGACCAGCCGCGAGCCGGTGATGAACCTGACCCAGGGCCAGGTCGGCCAGGCCTTGCGCGCCCTTGAAGGGCAGGACATGACCCGCCTGCAGATGGGCAGCCGCGCCGATCGCTGGGAGCAACGGGTGGACAAGGCACTGGAGCTGGTGCCGGCGCAACTGGTGCTGATGGGCCTGATGTTCCTGCGCGGCCCACAGACCCTCAACGAACTGCTGACCCGCAGTAACCGCCTGCATGACTTCGACGACACCGAGCAGATCCAGCACCAGCTGGAGCGCCTGATCTCTCGTGACCTGGCCTTGCACCTGCCACGCCAGGCCGGCCAACGCGAAGACCGCTACACCCATGCCCTGGGCGACCCGGCAGAGATCGAGGCGATCCTCGCTGCACGTCAGCACGAAGGTGGCGCCCGCAGCGCTGGCGGCAGTGTGTCGGAAGACCGTATCGAAGCCCTCGAAGCCCGCATCGCTGCGCTGGAGGCACGTTTGGCCGAACTGGAAGGCTGAGCCGTCACGGCTCGGGGTCGGGGAAATGGCGGCAGCTCTTGCGCTCGGCCAGTTCCCGGTCACTGGGGCGCTGGTCGACGAACACGGTGCGGCCGTCGGCGTAGATTTCCAGGTAGCCCCAGTGCAGGTCCTGCTCTTGCTGACCGGGCTTGGGGGGGACTAGCCACCAGGGTTCGCGGCTGATCAGGGTCATGGGTGTGATTCCTGAGAGGATCTGCACTAATCATAGACACCCCTCGGGTTCTTCTTTGCCTGGACCCGCCCTTTCGCGGCCGCTCCTACAGGGATTTACACAGTATTCAAAACTGCGCAGTACCTGTGGGAGCGGCTTTAGCCGCGAAGAGGCCGGTACAGGCTTATGCCGGTGCCGAAGTACGGATCAGGTGATCGAAGGCCGCCAGCGAGGCCTTGGCCCCCTCTCCCACCGCAATCACGATCTGCTTGTACGGCACAGTCGTCACGTCACCCGCGGCGAACACACCCGGGATGCTGGTCTGGCCCTTGGCATCGACCATGATCTCGCCACGCGACGACAGCTCGACAGTACCCTTCAGCCAGTCTGTGTTCGGCAACAGGCCGATCTGCACGAAGATACCTTCCAGCGCCAGTTCATGCTGCTCGTCCGTGGAACGGTCCTTGTAGCGCAGGCCGGTCACCTTTTCACCATTGCCCAGCACCTCCGTGGTCAGCGCACTGGTGATCACTTTCACGTTTGGCAGGCTGTGCAGCTTGCGTTGCAATACCGCATCGGCACGCAGCTGGCTGTCGAACTCGATCAGCGTCACTTGGGCAACGATACCGGCCAGGTCGATGGCCGCTTCCACGCCCGAATTGCCGCCACCGATCACCGCCACGCGTTTGCCCTTGAACAGCGGGCCGTCACAGTGCGGGCAGTAGGCCACGCCGCGTGCGCGGTATTCCTGCTCACCCGGCACGTTCATTTCGCGCCAGCGAGCCCCGGTGGCCAGGATCACGGTCTTGGCCTTGAGCGAAGCACCGCCAGCCAGGCGAACTTCGTGCAGACCGCCATCGATAGCCGGGATCAGCGCTTCGCCACGCTGCAGGTTCATGATGTCGACATCGTATTGCTTGACGTGCTCTTCCAATGCCGTGGCCAGCTTCGGCCCTTCGGTTTCCTGCACCGAGATGAAGTTCTCGATGGCCAAGGTGTCCAGCACTTGGCCACCAAAACGCTCGGCAGCGACACCTGTACGGATGCCTTTGCGTGCTGCGTAAATGGCAGCTGCCGCGCCAGCGGGGCCACCGCCGACCACCAGCACGTCGAAAGCGTCCTTGGCGTTGATTTTCTCGGCCTGGCGGGCACCGGCGCTGGTGTCGATCTTGGCGAGGATTTCTTCCAGGCCCATACGGCCCTGGCCAAAGATTTCGCCGTTCAGGTAAATGCTCGGCACCGCCATGATCTTGCGCGCTTCCACTTCAGCCTGGAACAGCGCACCGTCGATGGCCACGTGACGCACGTTGGGGTTCAGCACCGCCATCAGGTTCAGCGCCTGGACCACGTCCGGGCAGTTCTGGCACGACAGCGAGAAGTAGGTTTCGAAGGTGAACTCGCCTTCCAGCGCCTGGATCTGCTCGATCACTTCGGCACTGGCCTTGGACGGGTGGCCACCGACTTGCAGCAGCGCCAGTACCAGAGAGGTGAACTCGTGGCCCATGGGTATGCCGGCGAAGCGCAGGCTGATGCCGTTGCCATTCAGGTCAGCACCCGGGCGGTTCAGCGAGAACGATGGGCGACGGGCATCGGTACCGTCCGCGCTGAAGGTAATAAGGTTCGACAGGCCGGCGATTTCCACCAGCAGGTCGTGCAATTCGCGGGACTTCGCGCCGTCGTCGAGGGAGGCAACGATCTCGATCGGCTGGGTGACCCGCTCCAGGTAGGTTTTCAGTTGCGATTTAAGCGTGGCGTCCAACATACGGGCGATTCCTTTTTCAAAACTCGGATACAAAAACGCCCAGGCGATGTCGCCCGGGCGCTTTTACGGGGCGGTAGGTACTTCAGCTTTGGCGGCTGGTTACCGCCCGCGGGGTGCGCATGACCTTAGATCTTGCCTACGAGGTCGAGCGATGGCGCCAGAGTGGCTTCGCCTTCTTTCCACTTGGCCGGGCAAACTTCGCCTGGGTGGGCGGCAACGTACTGGGCAGCCTTCACTTTACGCAGCAGTTCGGCAGCATCGCGGCCTACACCACCGTCGTTCAGTTCGACGATCTTGATCTGGCCTTCCGGGTTGATCACGAAGGTACCGCGATCGGCCAGGCCGGCTTCTTCGATCAGCACGTCGAAGTTGCGCGAGATGACGTGAGTCGGGTCACCGATCAGAGGGTATTCGATCTTGCCGATGGTGTCGGAAGTGTCGTGCCAGGCTTTGTGGGTGAAGTGGGTGTCGGTGGACACACCGTAGATTTCCACGCCCAGTTTCTGGAATTCGGCGTAGTTGTCGGCAAGGTCACCCAGCTCGGTCGGGCAGACAAAGGTGAAGTCGGCCGGGTAGAAGAACACGACGGACCACTTGCCTTTCAGGTCGGCTTCGCTGACCTGCACGAACTCGCCTTTGTGGTAGGCGGTGGCGTTGAACGGTTTGACCTGGCTGTTGATGATTGGCATGAGAGACGCTCCTTCATGGGGTTGGAATCAGTTGATGGATAGAATCCTAACTAATCATCCCGCTGATGGCTCATTGGCAAAGCTCATGCTTGTGATTGGTTTTGGCTATAACCGGTGTTTATTGATAGAAGGGAATGGGCTGAGCAAAGGATTGCGAAGTCTGTAGCGGTACAAGGAGGGCCAAGCCCAGGTCCTCTCACGGTGGTCGCTATCGTGGCCTGCATGAGGACTTTCATCGTGCGTCTGAATGTCATGCTCAGAACGGGCACATCGTAGGGCGACTTGGTGCTACGGCAGCCTGGAAGTACAACGTAAATCCAGAATGCTGCGCGAACGGCGTGGTGGATGGCACGGGCTTCGCCCGTGTTCGCGGGACAAGCCCGCTCCCACAGGGATCGCGCTAGATTCGCGGTCAGCGGGTAGCGGTGCGCATGGTCACGAACTCTTCAGCCGCCGTGGGGTGCACGCCGATGGTTTCGTCGAACTGCTGCTTGGTTGCACCGGCCTTCAGGGCAATGCCCAGGCCCTGGATAATCTCGCCAGCGTCAGGGCCGACCATATGGCAGCCCAACACCTTGTCGGTCTCGGCATCGACCACCAGCTTCATCAGGGTCTTTTCCTGAATGTCGGTCAGGGTCAGCTTCATGGCGCGGAAGCGGCTTTCAAACACCTGCACCTTGTGCCCGGCCTCCAGTGCCTGCTCCTCGGTCAGGCCAACGGTACCGATTGGCGGCTGGCTGAACACTGCGGTCGGGATGTTCTGGTAGTCAACCGGGCGATACTGCTCCGGCTTGAACAGGCGCCGCGCAACGGCCATGCCCTCGGCCAGGGCCACCGGGGTGAGCTGCACACGGCCGATCACATCACCAATGGCCAAGATCGACGGCGCGGTGGTTTGGTACTGCTCGTCAACCCGGATATAGCCGCGCCCATCCAGCTCGACACCGGTATTCTCCAGGCCCAGGTCGTCCAGCATCGGGCGTCGCCCAGTGGCGTAGAACACGCAGTCGGCGACCAACTCGCGGCCGTCTTTGAGGGTGGCCTTGAGGCTGCCATCCTCCAGCTTGTCGATACGCTGAATATCGGCATTGAACTGCAGGTCGAGGCCACGCTTTTCCAGTTCTTCCTTCAGGTGTGTGCGCACCGAACCATCGAAGCCGCGCAGGAACAGGTCGCCACGGTACAACAGTGTGGTGTCGGCACCCAGCCCCTGGAAGATACCGGCGAACTCGACGGCGATGTAGCCGCCACCCACCACCAACACTCGCCGAGGCAGGTCCTTGAGGTAGAAGGCTTCATTCGAGGTAATGGCCAGTTCCTTGCCCGGGATGTCCGGCACTTGCGGCCAGCCACCGGTAGCGATGAGGATGTGCCCGGCGCTGTAGCGCTCGCCGTCCACTTCTACCTCGTGGTCGCCGGTAAGGCGCGCATGGCCCTGCAGCAGGGTCACCCCGCTGTTGACCAGCAGGTTGCGGTAAATGCCATTGAGGCGCTCGATCTCGCGGTTCTTGTTGGCAATCAGGGTGCCCCAGTCGAAATGCCCTTCTTCCAAGGTCCAGCCGAAACCTGCAGCCTGCTCCAGTTCGTCGGCAACATGCGCGCCGTACACCAGCAGCTTTTTCGGCACACAACCGACGTTGACACAGGTACCGCCCAGGTAGCGGCTTTCGGCCACTGCCACTTTTGCGCCAAAACCGGCGGCAAAGCGCGCCGCGCGCACGCCGCCGGACCCGGCACCAATCACGAACAGATCAAAATCGTAGGCCATGTATTCACTCTCCTAGGCAGGCGCCCAGCATAACGCACTGGGGCCGCTTTGCGACCCTTCGCCGGCACGCCCGCTCTCACAGGGTTACGCAACCTTGAAGGCTTGCACAGTACCTGTAGAGCGGGAATGCCCGCGAAGGGCCGCAACGCGGCCCCAGTTATCAACGCTGATACGAGTAGCGGCTTACTCAGTAAGCCTTACCAGTCTTGTAGTAGTTCTCGAAGCAGAAGTTGGTCGCATCGATGTAGCCTTCGGCACCACCGCAGTCAAACCGCTGGCCCTTGAACTTGTAGGCGATTACGCAGCCGTTTTGCGCCTGTTGCATCAGCGCATCGGTGATCTGGATTTCGCCGCCCTTGCCTGGCGGAGTGTTCTTGATGATGTCGAAAATGTCCGGGGTCAGGATGTAACGACCAATGATCGCCAGGTTCGACGGTGCATCTTCCGGCGCAGGCTTCTCGACCATGTTGGTGACACGGTAAATGTCGTCACGGATCATGTCGCCGGCAATGACGCCGTACTTGTTGGTTTCCTGCGGATCCACTTCCTGAATGGCGATGATCGAGCAGCGGAACTGGTTGTACAGCTTGACCATCTGGGTCAGCACGCCGTCACCTTCCGGATTGACGCACAAGTCGTCCGCCAGCACCACGGCAAACGGCTCGTCACCGATCAGCGGGCGACCCGTGAGGATAGCGTGGCCCAAGCCCTTCATTTCGGTTTGACGGGTGTAGGAGAACGAGCACTCATTGAGCAGGCGACGGATACCGACCAGGTATTTTTCCTTGTCGGTGCCCTTGATCTGGTTTTCCAGCTCGTAGCTGATGTCGAAGTGGTCCTCGAGCGCGCGCTTGCCGCGACCGGTAACGATGGAAATTTCGCTCAGACCCGCATCCAATGCTTCTTCAACGCCATACTGGATCAGTGGCTTGTTGACCACCGGCAGCATTTCCTTGGGCATGGCTTTGGTAGCAGGCAGGAAACGAGTGCCGTAACCGGCTGCCGGGAACAAGCATTTCTTGATCATATACGTCCTTACAAAAGGCTAGGCCTGTGGAATTCGGCGCAGTCTAATCAGGCGGCACGCACCTTACAATGCCTCACCTGTGGCCGACCGATGGGAAGATAGAGATAACCCAGTGTAGATAGTTCCGGGGGATCGTAAATATTGCTGTCATACATGACCGGTGGATGACAGCACAAGCCTCTGTGCCGGCCCCGCGGCGTGTGAGCCCTGGCGGAGGCCGGCACAGATACGCATCAGTGACCAGCCCCTTGCCCGATCAGCACCCCATCGACCTCTTGACCATACAGGTTCACCCCATCGTTGGCATGAAACTTCACCCGCGTCTTCTCGATGGAGCCTTCTACCAGCCGCGGGTCCTGTGGGCGCTCATGACGGTTGATCCACGCCGCCACGTCCCAGGCCTGCTCGTCACTCAGGCTCCCCGGCTTGCCCAACGGCATGTTGTGCTTGATGAACGAAGCGGCGGTGTTGATACGGTGCATGCCAGCGCCCCAGTTGTAGGAATCCTTGCCCCACAGCGGTGGCATCACGTACTCGCCAGCCACTTTCTGCCCTTCGCCGTTGTTGCCGTGGCAGATCGCACACTGCTCAGCGTAAACCTGCTGGCCGCGCTTGAAGTCATGACCGCCCTTGGGCTGCGCCACCTCGGGGTAGCCACGCCCGGCAATTTCCACACCGGTCGGCGCCTTGGTCGACAGCCAGTATGAATACACCGCCAGCGCAGTCATTTGCGGGCTGTCGGCGGCTGGCGGCCTGCCGTTCATACTGAACTGGAAGCAGCCCTGGATACGCTCGGCAAAGGTGTTGACCTTGTCGTTTTTCTTGCGGTACGCCGGGTACATCGGGTAAGCACCCCACAGCGGTGCAGAATGCGCGAGGCGCCCCTGGTCGAGGTGGCAATTGCTGCAGTTCATTCCATTGCCCACGGCTTCGGGCATCAGCCGGCGGGTGTCGACGAAAAGAGCATGCCCTTCGCGCACCATCTTGCCAAAGGCATTGTCAGGCAGCTCGCGCTCAGCGGGCGGCACGAACCGTGGCGGCGCCTGCACGCCGGGCACCCTCAGCTGCGATTGGTCTTCCATGGCAATGGGCGCGGCCTGAGGGCAACTCACGACCAGCAGCAACAAGGCGGGAATCGTCGCTCTCATGGCTTGACCTCCTGGCTGGCGGGGCGGGCGAAGAACTCGGCAACGGCCTTGACCTCGTCTTCGGTCATGGCCTTGGCCACGCCGACCATCAACTGATTGGGGTCATTGCGGCGGCTGCCGTTGCGCCAGGCATCAAGCTGCGCCACCAGGTAACTGGCGGGCTGGCCGGTCAAGGGCGGGAAATGCTCGCCCACCCCGCCGCCACCGGGGCCGTGGCATTGCACGCAGCCGGGAATCTGCCGGTTCCAGTCGCCGTAAAGGGCCATGCGGGTGGTGGGGTCATCAGCAATCTGCTGCCGGCGCAGATCGCCAGCGGGGTCTGCGGGCAGGCTGGCCAGGTAGGCACTGACGGCGGTGATTTCCTCTTCGCTCAGGGCCTTGGCCAGCGGCTCCATCACCGGCTGCTTGCGGGTGCCACTGCGCCAGTCGTGCAATTGCTTGCTGAGATACCCTGCCGGAAGCCCGGCCAAGCGGGGGAAGCCGGCAGCGGCAATGCCCTTGCCGTCCGGACCATGGCAGCCCAGGCAAGCCATGGCAGCGGGGTTGGCCCCGCCCTGGGTGAAGATTTTCTGGCCATCGGCAGCATGCGCCACCGGCCAGGCCAGGATCAGCAGACTGCCGATCACTGCGCATCTCAACGGTACCATCACGACGCTCCTTTTCTTTTGTTATATGTTTAGGCTTAAAACATATAAGCAAAGAAAGGAGGGGCCGTTGCCTCAGATCAACTTCCGGAGATGCACTGGGTAGCGGCAGTGCGCACATCGCCCAGGCGCAGCGGGAAATTGTTCAGCCGCTCATGCAGCTTGATACTGCTGCCGCTACCACGCTTGTCGATGTCCACCAGTGCGGCCGGGCCAGCACCTGCGGTGAGTTTCTGCGGCACGACCAGTCGCAGGCCGTCGCCACGCTGCTCTTCGACCAGCGGGTCACGGGTATCGGCCAGCTTTTGCTTGATGCAATCGGCGTAGGCGCGCGGGCTCTTGCCAGAGATCACGTCCATCGTTTCATGCGACTGTTCCAGCTCGGCAACACTTACACAGCCGCCCAGCGTTAGCGACAACGCCGCCACCATCCACTTCATTTGCAGCACCTCTGCCATCAAGAATACGCTTCGACCACCGCCAGGCGGTTTTGCTCCCTGCTTTGGCAGATTTATCTACGCCTGGCGAACAGCGCGGCAGTGTAACGGCACATCGTGGTATCGTTTGCGTTTGCAGATACAGACCTTGCGGAGCATCACATGAAATTCGTACACCAGCGCGAGCACCTCAACGAGGACGACATCGTCGTCATCGAGTGCTCCCAGCGCTGCAATATCCGCCTGATGAACGACGCCAATTTCCGCAGCTTCAAGAACGGCGGCCGTCATACCTACCACGGCGGCCATTTCGAAAAGTTCCCGGCGAAGATCACCGTGCCCAGCACCGGTTTCTGGAACATCACCATCGATACCGTAACCACGCGCCCGATCTCGGTAACCCGCAAGCCGACCCTGACCCACAAGATCAAGATCATCCGTCGTTCGTCGTCGAAACTCAGATAAGGCCACCATGACCCAGACCATCAAGTACGTCATCAAATACAAGCTCGACGGCCAGCGCCGCTGGGATTTCGCACTGATGCCCGATGCCTCCCAAGCGCAAGCGCTTGAGGCCCTGCGCAAGATTCACGGCGAAGACGCCGACAAGATCAGCGACATCCAGGTCAGCAAGGCCCTGTAGCAGCCGCCACAAGCGCCCGTCGCCGCACCGTTCGCCCCACGCAAGGAGTATCGCATGAGCCACTGGCCCAACCGCCGTATCCTCGACCTGCTGGGCGTCGAACTGCCCATTCTGCAGGCGCCCATGGCGGGCGCGACAGGCTCGCCCATGGCCGTTGCCGTGGGCTTGGCCGGTGGGCTGGGCGCCCTGCCCTGCGCCATGCTGAACGGCGAACAGGTGCGCGCCGAGATCGCAGCGTTCCGCGCAGGCTGCCCGGGGCGCCCGCTGAACCTGAACTTCTTCTGCCATCAGCCGCCAGCGCCGGACGCCGAGCGTGATGCGCGCTGGAAGCAGGCGCTTGAGCCTTATTACGAGGAAGTGGGTGCCGACTTCGCAGCGCCAACACCCGTGTCCAACCGTGCGCCATTCGACGAGCAGAGCTGCCAGTTGGTCGAAGAACTGCGCCCACAGGTGGTGAGCTTCCACTTTGGCCTGCCCCAAGCCGCGCTGCTGCAGCGGGTCAAGGCCAGCGGCGCCAAGGTACTGTCCAGTGCCACTACCGTGGAAGAAGCGGTCTGGCTGGAACGCAACGGCTGCGACGCAATCATTGCCATGGGTTATGAAGCCGGTGGCCATCGCGGCATGTTCCTTAGCGATGACATCACCAGCCAGATCGGCACCTTCGCCTTGGTGCCCCAGGTGGTCGATGCCGTCAGTGTGCCCGTGATTGCTGCAGGTGGCATTGGCGACCACCGCGGCCTGGTGGCCGCACTGGCCCTGGGCGCCTCTGCCGTGCAGATTGGTACGGCGTACCTGTTCTGCCCCGAGGCCAAGGTTTCGCCAGCCCATCGCCGGGCGCTGGACAGCGCGCCTGCCAGCGACACGGCGCTGACCAACCTGTTCACCGGCCGCCCAGCGCGTGGCATCAACAACCGCATCATGCGTGAGCTGGGGCCAATGAGCGCACTGGCGCCACGTTTCCCGCTGGCGGGTGGGGCATTGATGCCATTGCGGGCGATCACCGATCCGCTGGGTAACAGTGATTTCAGCAACTTGTGGTCGGGCCAGGCACTGAGATTGGGGCGGCATATGCCGGCTGAGGCGCTGACTCGGGAAATTGCTGCAAACGCACTGATCTCGCTTGGCCAGTAAGCCGTGTTCTTGAACAGGCCGGGCATCATCAAGCACCTTCCCGACAATTGGCCTATCGCTATATAGTTGAAGATATAACGATAATCCCAAGGAGCTGTCTTCATGCGTATCCGCCCTTCACACCTGGCCTTCACCGCCCTGGCCAGCCTGTTCATCTTCAACTCTGCCTGGGCCGATGAAGTCCAGGTCGCGGTCGCAGCGAACTTCACAGCGCCAATCCAGGCCATTGCCAAGGACTTCGAGAAGGACACCGGCCACAAGCTGGTCGCCGCCTACGGCGCCACCGGGCAGTTCTATGCCCAGATCAAGAACGGCGCGCCGTTCGAGGTGTTTCTCGCCGCCGACGACAGCACCCCGAAAAAGCTTGAAGAAGAAAAGGAAATCGTCCCCGGCTCGCGCTTCACCTATGCCGTAGGCACCTTGGCCCTGTGGTCGGCGAAGGACGGGTATGTAGATGCCAAGGGTGAAGTATTGAAGAAGAACGCATTCAACCACCTGTCCATTGCCAACCCCAAAGCGGCACCGTACGGCCTGGCCGCCACGCAGGTGCTGGACAAACTCAAGCTCACCGACGCCACCAAAGGCAAGATCGTCGAGGGCCAGAACATCACCCAGGCCTTCCAGTTCGTCTCCACCGGCAACGCCGAACTGGGCTTCGTGGCCCTCTCGCAGATCTACAAGGACGGCAAGGTGACCAATGGCTCGGCCTGGATTGTGCCGTCCAACCTGCACGACCCGATCCGCCAGGACGCCGTAATCCTTAACAAAGGCAAGGACAATGCGGCCGCCAAGGCACTGGTCGAATACCTCAAGGGCCCGAAAGCCGCAGCGGTGATCAAGTCCTACGGTTATGAAATCTGATGCCCCTGGATGCCAGTGACCTGGGAGCGATCTGGCTGACCATCAAGCTGGCCAGCCTCACCACCCTGATCCTGCTGATCATTGGCACGCCCATCGCCTGGTGGCTGGCGCGCACGCGCTCATGGCTGCGCGGGCCGGTGGGCGCGGTGGTGGCGCTGCCGCTGGTGCTGCCACCGACGGTGATCGGGTTTTATCTGCTGATCGCCCTCGGCCCGCACGGCTGGCTCGGTCAGGCCACCCAGGCGATGGGCCTGGGGACTGTGGTGTTCAGCTTCACCGGCCTGGTAATCGGTTCGACCGTGTATTCCATGCCCTTCGTGGTCCAGCCGCTGCAGAACGCCTTCGGCGCCATCGGCCAGCGCCCGCTGGAGGTGGCGGCAACGCTGCGCGCCAGCCCCTGGGACACCTTCATCCATGTTGTGCTGCCGTTGGCTCGCCCAGGCTTCATTACCGCCAGCATCCTTGGCTTCGCCCACACCGTGGGCGAGTTCGGTGTGGTACTGATGATCGGTGGCAACATCCCCGACAAGACCCGCGTGGTTTCGGTGCAGATCTTCGATCACGTCGAAGCCATGGAGTACTCGCAAGCCCACTGGCTGGCCGGTGCCATGCTGGTGTTCTCTTTCCTGGTGCTGCTCCTGCTGTACGCCGGGCGCCGTGGCAAAGCTGGCTGGAGCTGAAATGACTGCATCGATAGTGGCCCGCCTGAAGCTGGCGCGCGACGATTTTACCCTGGACGTAGACCTGCACCTGCCCGGGCGCGGTATCAGCGCGCTGTTCGGCCATTCCGGTTCAGGGAAGACCAGCTGCCTGCGCTGCCTGGCGGGGCTGGAACGCGCCGCCAGCGCCTACATCGAGGTGAACGGCGAGGTCTGGGAAGACAGCAGCCGCGGCTACTTCCAGGCACCCCACCTGCGGCCGGTGGGCTACGTGTTCCAAGAGGCCAGCCTGTTCCCGCACCTGTCGGTGCGCGGCAACCTGGAGTTCGGCTGGCGGCGGGTGGCCGCCGCCGAACGCAAGGTCAGCCTCGATCAGGCCTGCCAGTTGCTGGGTATCGGCCACCTGCTGGCGCGTCGCCCCGCGACGTTGTCCGGTGGCGAAGCGCAGCGCGTGGGCATTGCCCGCGCCCTGCTCAGCAGCCCGCGGCTGTTGTTGATGGACGAGCCGCTGGCGGCCCTCGATGGGCCGCGTAAACGCGAGATCCTGCCCTATCTGGAGCGCCTGCACGACGAGCTGGACATCCCGCTGGTGTATGTCAGCCACGCCCAGGATGAAGTGGCGCGGCTGGCCGACCACCTGGTGTTGCTTGAGCAAGGCCAGGCGATCGCCAGCGGCCCGATTGGCGAAACGTTGGCCCGCCTCGACCTGCCTCTGGCCGAGGGCGACGACGCCGGGGTGGTGTTCGAGGGCATGGTGGTGGGCCACGACCCCCACTACGACCTGCTTGACCTGCGCCTGCCCGGCAGCAGTGGGCCGCTGCTGCGCATTGCCCACCCGGCGCATGTGATGGGCAGCAGCCTGCGGGTCAAGGTGCAGGCCCGCGACGTCAGCCTGGCACTGTCGGCAGACAGCCTTTCAAGCATTCTCAACCGCCTCCCGGTGCGGGTGCGCGAGAGCCGTCCGGCTGCCAACCCGGCGCATGTGCTGGTCAGCCTGGATGCCGGCGGCAATGCCCTGCTTGCACGCATCACCCGCTTCTCGGCCGACCAACTCGGCCTGCATCCTGGCCAGGCGCTGTTCGCCCAGATCAAGTCGGTGGCCTTGCTGGGCTGAGCATCCTCTGCCCGCGTGTTGTCCATAGATCAGTGATCTTGATCGAGGCCAGCCGCCCATGCTCGACTGCCCCCTACCACGCAGCCTGCACTACGTCGACGACAGCCAACCGGGCCTGACCCGGCGCCGCTGGCGCGAGCGATTCATCTATCTGGATACCGATGGCCAACGGGTACGCGACAAGGACACCCTTGCGCGGATTGCCGCGCTGGTCATTCCCCCGGCCTACACCGATGTATGGATCTGCGCCGACCCGCAAGGTCACCTGCAAGCCACAGGCCGCGATGCCCGTGGGCGCAAGCAGTACCGCTACCACGCTCAATGGCGTGAACTGCGCGACCAGCACAAGTACGGGCGCATGCTGGCCTTCGCCCAGGCCCTGCCCAAGCTGCGCGCACAGCTGGAAGCCCACCTGGCACGACCAGGCCTGGACCGGGAAAAGGTCATGGCGCTGGTGGTAAGCCTGCTGGACCATACCCTGATCCGCATTGGCAACCAGCGCTACCTGCGCGACAACCAATCCTACGGCCTGACCACCCTGCGCAACCGCCACGTGCAGGTCAAAGGCAGCACCATTCGCTTTCAGTTTCGCGGCAAACGCGGCGTCGAACACAACGTCACCCTCAACGACCGACGCCTGGCCAACCTGCTCAAGCGCTGCATGGAGCTGCCCGGGCAGGCACTGTTCCAATATCTGGATGAAGACGGCCAGCGCCACAGCGTAGGCTCTGCCGAGGTCAACCAGTTCCTGCAGCAGCTGACCGGCGCCGACTTCACCGCCAAGGACTACCGCACCTGGGCCGGCAGCAGCCTGGCACTGGACTTGCTCAGGCCTTTGGCCTGGGAGCCTGAAACCGAGGCTAAACGGCAGGTCGCCGCCATCGTCCGCCAGGTGGCTACGCGGCTGGGCAATACCCCGGCAGTGTGCAGGCGTTGCTACATCCACCCGGCGGTGCTTGAGCACTATGCCCTGGGGCGCCTGGCCGACCTGCCGAAAAACCGTATTCGCAAAGGCCTGGACCCAGAAGAAGTGGCATTACTGTTATTTCTTCAGGCACTTGAGGAACAGGACGACCATTAAGCCTGTCTATTTACCCCATGATGCGAAGAAATTTCCCATTGGTCGCCAAGCGCCCTATTCTTGCCATCGAGCACCTTGACCGACAAACCGCTGACGGTTTGCTTCGGCACCTGCAAGTGAAAGCACGCAACAGAATTTTTCTGTCGGGGAATTACTATCCGCCGAAAGCGTCTTTAATGAGAAGGAAGAGGGACCAGCTCCCGCCGCCGTGGCAACTAGCCCAGCGGTCTTTTATATCACCAAGGAGAACTACATGCTGATACTCACCCGTAAGGTTGGCGAAAGCATCGTCATCAACGATGACATCAAAGTCACCATTCTGGGCGTCAAAGGGATGCAGGTGAGGATTGGTATCGACGCACCCAAGGATGTGCAGGTACATCGCGAAGAAATCTTCAAGCGCATCCAGGCCGGCAGCCCAGCCCCGGAGAAGCACGACGACTCGCACTGAGCCACCTTCCTCAAAGTGCATGGATGCGCTCGACCGCCAGCCTCAGGTGCTCAGTAACTGGCCCACCTTGGCGATCATCTCGTCCATGTCGAACGGCTTGTCGAAGATTGCGGCAAACAGGGCCGGGCATCCTTGGCTGGCCTGGGCGCCGCTCATGAGAATGATCGGCAGTTCGCACAACGCCGGATCTTCGCGCATGGCCCGCGCCAGCTCTTCGCCATTGAGCAGCGGCATCATGTAATCGGTAATCACCAACTGCACGCGCTTTTCCTTCAGCACCTCCAGTGCCTTGCTGCCGTTGCTGGCCTTTTCCACCAAATAGCCTTCATCCTCCAGGGCAAAACCAAGGATGTCGGCAATCAGGTACTCGTCATCGACGATCAGGATGGTATTCATCGGCCTGCCTGTCACCCGCTCCCTGGCGGCGTCGGCGTCCCCGAAAGCACCCCACAGGCGCCTTCGAACGCTTTGCGCAAGGCGATGCCCTGCGGCTGGATCAGCAGCTCATGCAAAGCCGGGTCATGGTGGCTGTCGCGCACCTTGAGGATCGACAGCATGCGCCGCAGTTGCGAATCCAGCTCGACAAAGCGCATCAGCATCAGGTTGTCGACGATGCTCGACAGGTCCGGGGCCGGGGCGCTGATTTCCGAGCCGAAGATATCGCGCATTTCCCAGGTCAGCATCACGCTCACATCACGCGCGCGCAACTCCCCGGTCAGTGCGCGGAAAAACGCGTTCAGCCGCGCCGGGTCAATGGCCAGGCGGCTGAATGCACCGAGGCTGTCGATCAGCACGCGCTTGGTGCCCTGCGCCGCGACCCGTTCGAGCAGCCGCGCACCGACTTGGTCGAGCAGGCCCTCGGTGGTGGGCTGCCAGCACAGCTGCAGGCTGCCGGCCTGTTCCATCGCGGCAAAATCGTAACCCAGCGACGCGGCCTTGCTGCGCAAGCGTTCAGGCGTTTCGTAAAAACCGAAATGCAGCCCAGGTGCCTGTTGGGTGCTGGCGCCGAGAAAGGCCAAACCCAGTGAGGTCTTGCCAATTCCCGAAGGCCCGATCAACAGGCTTACCGACCCCGCGGCCAGGCCGCCGTCAAGCATTTCGTCAAGGGTTGGGACGCCGCTGCTGATGCGTCCGAGGCCGGCGCTGCCCAGCTGGCTGGGGTGGCTGAACAGCGCTTCCAGGCGCGGGTAGACGTGCATGCCAGCCTCATCGATGAGGCATTCGTGGCGCCCCGACAAGGCGGCACTACCACGGGTCTTGCGTAGCTGGATATGACGCACCGCGCGGCTGCCGAGCAATTGTTCACCCAGCTCGATAACCCCGTCGACCATGGTATGTTCTGGGCTACCCTCGTCCAGCCGGGCGCTGGTCAGCAAGAGTACGGTGCAGCCTGCGAAAGCCGCATGCCCCTGCAGCTCGGATACGAATTTCTTGGTGTCCAGGGCGGTTTCCGCGCGCACTCGGGCATTGAGCACGCCATCGACAATCAGCAGGCTGGCCTGCTGCCGGGCGATTTCCTGGCGCAGCAACCGGACCACGGCGTCCAGCCCGTCCTGCTCCAGTGTGTCGAAAGCGCTGACGAACTGGATCTGGTCACCGACCAACGCCGGGTCGAAGAAATCCAGGGTGGCCAGGTACTGGAACAGGCGCTCGTGCGATTCACTCAGCAAGGTGGCCACCAGCACCCGGCCACCGCCACGCACATGCCCACAGGCCAGTTGGTTGGCGAGGATGGTCTTGCCGGCTCCCGGGGGGCCCTGAATGATGTAAGAGGCACCGGCCACCAGGCCACCCCTGAGCAACGCGTCGAGCCCGTCGATCCCCGTCACCAGCCGCCTGAGTACTTGTGCCATGGTGTCTACCTGTTGGGTTGGCTGTCTGTCTGATCCTGATACATTGGCAAGTAAAGCTGCATGCAAGTTCCGCGGCCGGGTTCGCTGTCGACACAAATCGCGCCACCACTCTGCCTGGCGAAGCCATACACCTGGCTAAGGCCAAGACCAGTGCCTTTACCGAAGGGCTTTGTGGTGAAGAATGGCTCGAAGATACGCGGTATTACATCGGCGGGTATACCCTCGCCGCTGTCCTGGACCTGGAAACGCACAAAACTCCCCAGCAGCCCATCGACCTCCCCAGTCAACTCAACCCCATCGACCGTCAAGGCAATCTCGCCTTGCCCTGTGATTGCGTCACGGGCATTGAACAACAGGTTGAGCAAGACCATCTGCAACTGCCCGGCATCCACCTCGATCAGTGGCAGGTCCGGTTGCAGCAGCACCTTGAGCTTGATCGAACCTGGCAACGCATGCTCCAGCAGGCCCCGGGTCGCGGCAACCAGGTCTGCCGGGGCAACGCTGGCGACATCGAGTTTGCGGTGGCGGGCAAAGCTGAGCAGTTGCTGGGTCAGTTCGATACCACGCTGCCCGGCTTCGAGGATGTGTTGCAGCATGCGCTGGGTGCGCGCCGGATCCTGAGTGGCCAGCGCCAGGCGCGCTGAGCTCATGATGATGGTCAGCATGTTGTTGAAGTCATGTGCCAGGCCACCGGTCAACTGGCCCAGGGCTTCAAGCTTCTGCGCCTGAAACAGCTGGGCGCGCACGGCGTCCAGTTGCAACGCTGACTCACGGCGGTCAGTGATGTCGCGGGTTACCTTGGCCAGGCCGATGATCTGGCCATTGTCATCACGGATCACATCCAGCGCGGCCAAGGCCCAGAACTGCGTGCCATCTTTGCGTACCCGCCAGCCTTCGTCCTGTGCCACGCCCTGGTCCAAGGCCTGGCGCAGCAGGTGGTCGGGGCGGCCGTCGGCACAATCCTGCGGGGTGAAGAACAACGAAAAATGTTGCCCGATCACCTCATCGGCGCGGTAACCCTTGATCCGTTGCGCGCCCGCGTTCCACGACACCACATGGCCGGTTGGGTCAAGCATATAGATGGCGTAATCCACCACCGACTGAACCAACTGTTCATAGCGGTGGGCAGGCATGATGGGGTGGTTGAGGCAATCAGCTGAAACCATGAAGACTCCACTGGCACAGCAGGAGGGACAAAATGAACGTAGCGCAGCATACCCGGCAACGACCACGCTTGCGACAACAGGCTTTCAGGGGTGCAGTCCCACCAGCACCGGACTGAGCTGCGCGCCTCTCCCTGTGTCATCGCCAAGCGCTGTTGGATCGAAGAAAAGGCTCACAGTGGCGTAATGACAGCAAGGTGTCAATTGCCCCTACGATCGGCCCTTCACTGTGTTGATCATAGGCGCTGCGGTTGACTCAACTATAACAATGGGTTATAAAGCCCGCTTGATTGCGAAGCCCTTCTACTTAGAAGCGAGCTGGTCGTTGCGACCCCTTCAAGCGTGCGAGTGTGGTGGAATTGGTATACACAGCAGACTTAAAATCTGTCGGCGTGAGCCTTGCGGGTTCGAGTCCCGCCACTCGCACCAAACTTCCTTGAAAAGGCGCCCTTGCGGCGCCTTTTTGCTGCCTGCCGGCAATGTCTTGCGCAGCTGCTAGAGTGGAGCTTGAACTCGTCCACTGGAACGCCACCATGCGCTACTCTCTGTTCGATGGTCAACGCGACATCATTATCCTGCTTGCTCGCGTACTGCTGATGATCCTGTTCGTCTTGTCTGGCTGGGCCAAGCTCACCGGTTTTGAAGGTACGGTCGGCTACATGACCTCACTGGGTGCCCCTGCTCCGATGCTGGCCGCAGCGGTTGCCGTGCTGATGGAGTTCATCGTCGGCATCCTGCTGATCCTCGGCTTCTACACACGCCCACTGGCTTTCCTGTTCGCACTGTTCGTGCTGGGCACGGCGCTGCTTGGCCACCCGTTCTGGAACATGATCGACCCCGAGCGCAGCGCCAACATGACCCAATTCATGAAGAACATGGCCATCATGGGCGGCTTGCTGCTACTGGCCGTGAGTGGTCCGGGGCGTTTCTCGGTGGACGGGCGCTGAGTCAATCGTCTTCGCAGTCATCGTACCAGGCTGGATGATCGCGCTCCTCTTCGTCGAGGTCATCCAGCGTCTCCTCGTCTTCCTCTATTTCATCCTCGGCACCCTGTGCATCGGCCTCGGCATCCATGCCATCGTACAAAAACTCATGATCAAGCAAGTGATCGTGCTCGGGTTCGTGCAGGTCGTCTTCGTCGTTCATGCTGGCTCCTGGGTTGATGGCAGGCCTGTATAGGCGCTTGAGCATGCCGGGTCAATGCGTTATCGCTTAATCCTGGGTTAACGGGGCGGGCCCAGTCTGCAGGCTCTCCCTTCAAACGTTGTTTGCCCGCCTTCATGGCGGGCTTTTTTATCGGGCACTTCTGCCCGGACGATGACAACCTCATGACCTGCCCTTCACGAAAAGCCGACATGCACCTGGGCACACTGACCCTGCTCCGTACGTTTTTTGCAGCCCGCCGCATCTTTGCCGCGGGCTTTTCTTTGTTCCGCAAATGCCAACCAGGCCTCCCCTGGTATTTCGTGAGAGCGTCCACCATGACCTGAAGCAGTTTTGCCTGGCCAGGCAAGGGCTATGCTGTCCCAGCAATAAACCAAGCCCACATCGGATAGATACGGAGGCTCTTATGAAAGCTGCTGTTGTTGCACCAGGCCGTCGCGTGGACGTGGTAGAGAAAACCTTGCGCCCTCTCGAGCACGGCGAAGCGCTGCTGAAGATGCAATGCTGCGGGGTGTGCCATACCGACCTGCACGTGAAAAATGGCGACTTCGGTGACAAGACCGGTGTAGTGCTGGGCCATGAAGGCATTGGCGTGGTGCAGGAAGTTGGCCCCGGTGTCACTTCGCTCAAGCCGGGCGACCGCGCCAGCGTTGCGTGGTTCTACCAGGGTTGCGGGCATTGTGAATATTGCACCAGTGGCAACGAAACCCTGTGCCGCGAAGTGAAGAACTCCGGCTACACCGTCGACGGCGGTATGGCCGAAGCCTGCATCGTCAAGGCCGATTACTCGGTCAAGGTACCCGATGGCCTCGACTCCGCTGCCGCCAGCAGCGTGACCTGCGCCGGTGTCACCACCTACAAGGCGGTGAAAACCTCCAATATTCGCCCCGGCCAATGGATCGCCATCTACGGCCTCGGCGGCTTGGGCAACCTGGCCCTGCAATATGCGAGGAACGTTTTCAATGCCAAAGTGATCGCCATCGATGTCAACGAAGAGCAACTGCGCTTCGCCAGCGAGATGGGCGCCGACTTGGTGATCAATCCGCGCACTGAGGATGCAGCCAAGGTCATTCAGGAAAAAACCGGCGGGGCGCACGCTGCCGTAGTGACGGCGGTCGCCAAAGCAGCATTCGACTCTGCCGTGGATGCCCTGCGCGCTGGCGGCCGCCTCGTCGCAGTCGGTCTGCCATCGGAAGCCATGAACCTTAACATCCCCCGCCTGGTGCTGGACGGCATCGAGGTGATCGGCTCGCTGGTCGGCACTCGCCAAGACCTGCAGGAAGCTTTCCAGTTTGCCGCCGAAGGCAAGGTGGTACCCAAAGTGACGCTGCGGCCGATCGAAGATATCAACCAGATCTTCGATGAGATGCTGGAGGGCAAGATCAAAGGCCGGATGGTGATTCAGTTCGAAGGTTGATCAGGCTGGACACAGGCCATTGCGCAAGACTACAACAACGCCCACAGATGATCTTCTGCGGGCGTTTTGCCTTTTACACGTCAAGGAACAGACCATGAGCTTCGACTGGCATGCCGGGCCGATTACCCGTTCAACCCCGCTGGACAAGCACTACCGCAACACGCAGAAGGTCCGTCAATTTCTGCTCAGCGAGTGCGGGGCCGCATTCGTGTTTGACCGGGCCTTCATCGCCTGGATCAAGAGCGGCACACCGTCCAACATGGGCGAGGTGGCGGATGAGTGGCTGCGAATACACCGATGACCGTCAGCAACCAACGGCCGCCTGCAGGGCTGCTCTGCTCTCTCGTCTTGCGCTGCGGGCGCTGCTTTCAGCATCCTGTCCAACGATTCAACCATGCTGAAATAATCCATTTTCCGACTCCCTCGCTGGTGGTTTCTGCTCGACGCCCCAAACATAGCGTTTGAACATTGCAGAATTGGAAGTGGCAAGCCCAAGCAGGCACGTGCCCCTCCATGCTGATGACCAGCAAGCTGGTCGCCAGGTTCAAGCGAAGATGGCAGAATCCTGGCCAGGCCGGTGAGTGATCACCACGGAAGCCGATAGGCATGAATTGCCGCTAGCCAGGGGGAGCCCATGACGATTCGCAGCTTGGCCAGAAACCTCCCAGCCGACCCAGACAACCAGGGTTGGGTACTTGGCTGGGGCGTGCTACGAGACCGGTATCCATGGCATTTTGTCGATGTATACGCCGATCAGAAGACCGCCAAGGTGGAAGCCGAGCGCCTCGGTGCGGGCTACGTGGTCGAGTACGGATCACACCGGCTTGGCTCGGATGAGTTCATCTGTGGGGTAAGCCTGCCCGAGGGTTAGCGCTCTGGCTGAATGTTATTCCAATGGGCGCTTGTGGTAACTGTAACGCTCTGCGTGGGATACCCGCGATGGGTCCGGCGGGCCCTGCTTCTGCTCCCTTCGAAAGGGAGGGCTGTCGAAATTGTCTTCACGGCCCTCGTGGCAACCACGCTTGTCGTGATCGACGGATCGCTCTAGCGGTCCCTCGTTACCGGCTGGCTGACTGACCTGTCTGTCACTATCTACGCCATACCTGTCTCTGGACATACACACCTCTCAATGCTCAGAAGTCCTGAGCGCTTTGAGTATGCGCTTCAACCTCATCCAGAAAATTTAAAACGGACCACCGGGACACAACTCATGATGAGGGTGCGTCGCCAGATCAAATGCTCAATCCAACTCACTCAAGCGCCGGTCGCCTGGCTTTTCAGCTTTCATGAGGAAGGTGAAACTGCCCGTAAGGCTCTGGCGTAGCTCGCGGGGCATCGCGAAGGAAAAATGGATGAGCCACGAACCATCTTTCAATCGAAATGTATCACCCCGGTAAAGAGCCACATCCGTCACACTGACGCCAATCCGCGCGGCAATATCCAAATCACTTGGCGCATGAAACATACTTGTGCCCTCGCGTACGCTATGGAGCGACAAAGCAGTGCATTTGGGCGCGCTATCGTTTGTGGATCGGATTGGCGGTGTGCGGGCTCGTCCAAACGACCTTCGGCTTACTCGCGAGCACTCCGCTGACGCCGGAAGGAACGCTTTCAATCAGGCCTCCCTGGTTGATGAACAGTTCGGTCTGTTCATTCAAGCGCTCATGGGCACGCTGCGTCTCGGGGGATATGGCCTGGTGCATGACAGCTACCTAGTGAAGAACCGCAGAAAGCGGCTACTCGATCACTATACAGGGAACTGGCAGAAGCCGTGTCAATTCTGACGAGATACTGAAATTTGGCAGCAAAATAAATACAAAATTCAGCAATTTTTGTATAGAAATCCAAGCGGCGCGGCATTTGCCGCCAGATCATCAGGAGATGGTGTCACCTGCAAGCCTTGCCAGAAGCGTCTCGACGCTGCTGCCAAAGCAGAGGCCCTGGCCAAGTTTGCCAAAGCAGAGTACGACTCGAACGTCGACTCTCGGGACGAATGCAAGTGTCCGCATTGCGCCGCGGTCATACACATCGAAACCGAGGACTACGACGCCAAAAAGATGAGCTGCGACGTGTGCACTGGCCCGTTCGAGCTGACCCTCAACTACGAGGTCGCCTTCAGCACCAAGGTCATTGGCGAGCGAGTTACGGCCTGAACCTCCGGCACTGCCCACCAGCGCCTCAGCGCTTGTCGTGAAGCTCGGGAGGCCGAGGCCTTCGAATACCACGCCTGACCCTACCGAGGATCACCCCATGCAGACAGCAATGCACCCTGCTTTCGAGCAGAAGATTGCCGTGCTCGCGGCCCTGCTCGAGCGCAGCAAGTCAGTGAGGGCCGAGGCACACTCCAAGATCGAGATCGCCACCGGCGCCGTGCAAGGCTTCGCCTACAGCTACAAGGCAGCGATGCGCTTTGTCGATGCCTGCGAGGCCGGGGCGGCAAGCAAGACAGACACGCGGCAATGACCAAGCGCAAACCCCACAACATGCGGGCACGCCTGGAGCGGACGTGCCGAGCCCTGGTCTCGGCCAACCACGCCGCCGTGGTGAACATCGACCCCAGCGGCCAGCAGGTGCTGATCAACTGGAAGAACCTTAAGCAGATCCGCGTGCGCCAGGTCGTCGACGCCGTCTGCGATATCCCGCACCGGTGGACCATCTATCTCAGCGTCCTTTGTCGGACTGAGTTCGGCGAGCGGTACAACAAGTCGATCGAGGTCGCGCCGCAAGGCAACTACCGCGCCGAGCACCTGACCGACGTGATCGAAGCGACCTACTTAGGCCTACGGGCCACGGCCAATCCAAATCAACTGGTGGCGGCCGGCTGGATCGCCATTCCTACCGACACAACGCTCGACGAAGCAGAGGCCTCCTAGATCTTTGCCGCCGTCGGCGCCTGGAATCAGCAGAAAGCAGCATGAAACGCATCACCGCACGCGTCAGGCACGGCCGGCGCGGAGTTTCTTGGCACAAGGCTAGGCAGAGATTCGTGGCTCAGTGCAGGAACCCTTTCACTGGTCGTCACGAGTTTCTCGGCTATCACGCCAGTGCCCTCGAAGCTCATCAGGCGTGGCGAGAGCACAAGCACCGGATTGCGATTGCATACGCCGAAACGCAGTCGGACGCTCGTATTGCCGCAGCATTGCGAACTCGATACGCCGCCTGACTCTCCGGCGCTGCCCGCCAGCGACTAATCTGCTCCGGCATTGACCTATCTGATCTCAGTTCCGTTTATCGTCATCCGTTGGAGGGCTGTACATCCCTCTATCCTCGCTGAGTCGGTGAAAAGGCGACCGCTTCAGCCGAGGGATTGCGAAATGGTAAACAATCAACAGCGTTGCCCATCCAGCAAGGCAGAAAATCGAACGCTCGCTTTTGCTCAATGACAGGGCGAAAGAGATTGCCACTATCGCAAACATGATGCTGACGAAGAAGAATCCAGTTGCCAGGGCATTGACGAGGAAATTAAGCCTGTGCCAACGATCTGGGATCAGTTCGAGGGGGCCTGTGGCGATCAGAGCAATTCCAAACGGCACGGAATAGCTGATCAACGACGCAGATGGCTTTCCCAGCCAAAGAAACGCTATCCAAATCGCGAGCCCTATGAATGATGCCGTTCGGGTCTTCATCGCGGCAGCTCTTGATCTTGGCGATCTTCCTCGATCTCGCAACCCCATTACCACCCTCCTTGTTTGGTGAGCGGCGAAGCATATCACCAGCAGCTGCCCGCCAGCGCCTTCCCCTATTCAACGATAACGCCTCCCCGGCGAGGGCGGCGCCTGCAATGGAGAAACACATGAAAGTCGACACCGAAGTCATGGCGCTGCTCAGCGCTTCCCGCACCGAGGGTAACAAGCTGTTCATCACTAGCGGCCAGCTGGGTCGCGGCCTGTATGCGCGCCTGGACAAGACTCTGAAGGCTGCCGGCGGCAAGTGGAACACCAAAGCCAAAGCCACCTGTTCGCTGATGACGCCGTCGAGGCGATCGAGAACATCATCCTTACCGGAGAGGTTGCGGTACCGAAGGACTTCGGCTTTTTCCCAACGCCAGGACCAGTGGTTGATCGACTGCTCGAGTTCGCCCAGCTGGAAAAAGGCATGTCAGCCTTGGAGCCTTCTGCCGGCCGCGGCGCCATCGCGAGCGCCCTGGCCATCGCCGGCCTGAAAGTTGACTGCATTGAGCTACTGTCTGATAACGCCAAGCACCTGGAGCAACTGCCGTTCCGCTCAGTGCGCTGCGCCGACTTCCTCAGCATCGAGCCTGAGCCCATCTATGACCGAATCGTGATGAACCCACCGTTCGACAAGAAGCGCAGCGACATTTACCACGTGATGCACGCCTTGAAATTCCTCAAGTCCCATGGGCTGCTGGTGGCAATCATGCCTACCGGGGTGATCTTCCGCGAAGATGCCTTGTCCCGTGACTTCCGCGGCATCGTCTCATCGCGCAGCGGCAGCATCGTCAACCTGCCCGATGCTTCGTTCAAGACCTCCGGCACCATGGTTAATACCTGCGTCGCGATCATCTCCGCCTGACCCTCCGGCGCTGCCCGCCAGAGCCTCAGCGCTTCCTGATAGGGTTTGGGATATACGCCGACGCCAAAATGCATGACGCGAGCACAGCCAGCCAGGCAAGGTGCTGGCCTGGATACATCGCAGATAGGCCACCCCATATCGCCAACAGCGCAAAGCCGATACGGCGCAAACGCTTCGGTGTGAGCCATTCCTGCATGGTTCCGAACCTTTCTCTAAACCGCATACCACTCTCCTTGTTTGGTAAGCGGCAAAGCATATCACCTGCCTGCCAAATTCACCCAGACGGCGCTGCCCGCCAGCGCCTTCCGCACAAACGAAAACGCCGCCTTGTGTCGGCGGCGTTAACGGGAAGGTTGAGTCAGGGCTTGAAGCCTTCACTCTTGCTGCGGTCAGTTGGGCCGCCCATATCCCAGAAATCTTTGGAGTGCTGATCCTTTTCCTTTTCCTGGACCTCTGCTTCGGACTCCCAGCAACCGCCGAGAGAAAGTGCAGTGATAGCGACCAGGATCGCGCCAACGATTGTGCGTTTCATGAGGTTCCTTCCTGTGAAATGGTCGGGCGTTATACCCAAAAACGATTCCGGCCGCAAAACCTGACACCACACGCTGCCCGCCAGCGCCTTCCCCTAAGAGATTAAGGGGAAGGACAACCCAGTGACTATTTGAAGGCAGCTTTCGCTTGAGCTGGGTGGATGTAGACACTCTGGAGCAGATTCTCAACGACATCCATGGCGAGAATCAGCTGCTTTGAAGTACTAGGCTTCGCTTCATGCGCGGAATCGTTACCCATAGATCGAAGTTTATGGAGAATATCCGCGCCAGCATTCGTTAGAACGCCCTTGGTTTTTAAGTCATCAATTTTGGCGAAAAGATTCTTCCCGATTGCAGCTTGCTCTTTGCAGATCATCTCGATGAGGATCCGGAAAGCTAAACCCGCCAAAATCGGTTGCTCGCTGTTCATAGCCGTAATCAGCTCATCGTAAATTGCCCTCACCTCGGGCGGCAATTGCCAATGCTCCTCGATCTTGAACCGACCGGCGGTTCGGTTCGGATAAAGGTCTACGCTGACATCACTAATGTATTCTTCATTCTCGTGATCGTAGAAATAGCCCTCACTATCAGACGACTCTCTCCTGAAGGATAGCGAGTCACAATTCAAGCAACGAATTACCTCGTATTCAGTTATCCCACTCCAATCATCAGAATCCCATCTGCTCCGTGCAGATGCCTCTACGACGTGGCGCTGCTCGATCTTGCACTTTTCACACAACGCTTTGTACTGGCTGCCAGTGGTATTGCCGGTCGAGTAAGTGTGGCCTGACATATCGCTCTCTTCATGAAAGTGAACACAGGGGCACAAATCTAACCTATAATCATGGCACATCGCCACTTCAGGCTATCAATGCATACAGCAATCGACCTGTTCGCCGGCCTCGGCGGATGGAGCACCGGCGCGCGCGCCGCAGGCGTCCAGGTTCTCTGGGCGGCAAACCACTGGCCGGTGGCCGTTGAATGGCACAGCGCCAACCATCCCGATACGCAACATGTCTGCCAAGACCTGCACCAGGCGCGCTGGGAGCAGGTGCCCGCCCACGACATCCTGCTTGCCTCGCCCTGCTGCCAGGGCCACGCCAAGGCACGCGGCAAGAAGTCGGGCAATCCTGAGCATGACGCTTCGCGATCGACGGCTTGGGCGCCGGTATCAGCTCTGGAGTTCCACCGGCCGCAGGCAGCAGTGATCGAGAACGTGCCGGAGTTCACCGACTGGGTGCTCTACCCGGCGTGGCTGCAAGCCGTTCAGGCGCTTGGGTATCAGGCCGCGCCGCACATCCTGGACTGCGCCGACCTCGGCGTACCGCAACACCGCGTGCGCCTGTTCATGGTGCTGACGCGTAGCAAGGCCCCGCTGATGCTGCAACTGCCGCAGGAACGGCATGTACCCGCCGCCAGCTTCCTCGACTTCGAAGCAGGACGTTGGTCGCAGATCGAGAAGCCAAGCCGGGCCCAGGCCACGCTTGACCGGGTGCGCAACGGCCGCCAGCGCTTCGGCGAGCGGTTCATCATGCCTTACTACGGCAAAGGCTCCGGCACCACCGGCCGCGACATCAACCGGCCAATCGGCACCATCACCACCTTGGACCGCTGGGCCTTGGTCGACGGTGATCGCATGCGGATGCTGAGCGCAAACGAGGCGCTGGCCGCGATGTCGTTCCCCGCTGACACCCTAAGGCCGGATAACCACCGACTGACTATGCACATGGCAGGAAATGCTGTGCCTCCACTTGCAGGGCAGATAGTGATTGAGGCTCTCCTCAGAGCTGCATAGGAGCTTATTGGTCGCGAATATCTTGCTCTAGCAAATCCAGCTCTTCGATCCAGCGATCTATCAAAGCCACGTTCGCATTCGCCTTTTTATTATGGGAGATTCATCGTAATATCCGCCTTGAAGCACAACACCAGCCGCATACTCCCCATAATTTGCAATCTCCCTAAGCCCCACCAAAAAATGAACCACCTCATTTGAAATCGAGGTTACGGGAATTTCTCTCAGCATCGCCACTGCTTGTTTCAGGTCATGAGCGACCGAGTTTGACCCTGCATCCCCTCAAACGCTCACTCGATAGCGATTGCTGAGAACTTTGCTCAGTCGCCCAGTAACTCCTTTAACATGATTCATAAGCGCTAACGTAGCATTGATACCGTCAAGCCTTGCTTTTCGATCTGCTTCGTCACGCTGGACGCGCTGCTGATAATTCTGATGATAGGGAACAGCAATTGCTACCGTGATAGCAACGAATGCACCGATCGCTTGCGCCCAGCCGGCTCCGTCGGCAGGGATCCATCCTAGCTTGGCCCAATATCCCACTGATCCTACTATTACCCAAACAGTTGCACTAAGCGCCAACAGCAGTAGCATCAAAAGTGTGAGGTATCGATATAAATTTTGGGCCAGATAAAAATTTCGCAACTTCATTCTCCACGAAGATGGCAGCTACCGATTCGCATTACATCACGCGCCAGAACAGCCGATTGTAAACTGCTGCACCATAATCTTTACCATTTTATTTTACTCACTGCCGCGATATGGCAGCCAAGGACTCGTCATCCCTGAAGAAATCAACCTGATCCAGCCGGCGCCGGTCGTGCGCGACAAATACGGAATGTACGAACACCCGGAGCTGTCCGACTTCGACGAGGGCGACGGCGAGAAGTGCAAGGCCTGGATCGCGCAGCAGAGCCTGCAGCTCGTCATGGTCCACCTGGAAACAGACGCGCCGGAAGAGATCGCAGATCGCTACTTCCAGTCCGATGAGCCGCACTGCGGCTACTGGGAACCTGGTAAGCCTGAAGGTGAAGGCTGGTTCTGTCTGGCCATCCATGACACCCACGACGGCCCGGTTTGCTGGTGGGGTCGTCGAGTGGTGACGCCATGACCCGCCTCGCCCTCTGCCTACTGCTGCTGGCCACCGGCACCAGCGCAACCGAGAACGTCATCGACGTGCAGCACGACAGCCAGCGCGGCGTCACCTGCTACCTGCTCAACGGGGTCGGCATCAGCTGCATCCCCGACAGCCAGTTGCAGGCCGGCAACCAGCGCCAGCTCTCCCCGCACGAAACACAACCCGAACCTACACCCGCACTGGCGCCTGGGCGCTGGATTGATGAGAGGTATCAGCTGTGAGCGAATTCACCACCATCGTTGTGCGAGGACTTGGGCGCCACCCACGCCGCATAGTCGTCGACGGCGACGAATACGAGGTCACCTGTTCATCCGATGGCCATATCCCGGCCCAGGTACAGGAGCTCGAGCAGTTTGTGGACTGCGCCCGCGCTGGCGAGCTTTCCGATATGCGAGGGGATGAAGTGGTATCGCATGCCCAGACCGTTAAGAGCATGTCGGTAGCAATGCGCGCCAGAGGGTTCGAAGCATGACCGACCTGATCGAAGTGAAGACGGCCGACCTGGCCGGCGAGGCGCTGGGGTGGGCCGTCGGCAAGGCCGAAGGGCTGGATCTGTTCCTTGAACCGCCCGGATACAACGGCGTGCCCTGCCGGGTGTTCGCCCGGTACCAGGGCGCCGCTACCGAGCACACCAAACGCTACAACCCGTGGGAAGACTGGGCGGTGGGCGGGCCGCTGTTCGATAAGCACTGCAAGGGCTTCGGCATGCTGCAGGACGGCACAAACTCCCGGTACCGAGCATTCGCCTACAACCAGCCCACTGGATTCAGCCGCTTAGCCGGCGGTCCAACAATCCTTGCCGCAGGCTGCAGGGCGATAGTCGCTCTACACATTGGCGATACCGTCCAGGTGCCCAAGGAGCTGATGCCATGATCGCCCTCGCCTACATGGCCTACCTGATCTACAGGGGGCCGCGATGAGTGCTGCAGCCAAGGTGCTCGACCCCTGCAGCGCCAGCCGCATGATGTGGTTTGACAAGCAAGACCAGCGCGCCCTGTTCGGCGACATCCGTGACGAAGAGCACCTGCTGTGCGATGGCCGCGTGCTGAAGGTTGAGCCCGACGTGCTCATGGATTTCCGCCAACTGCCCTTCGAGGACTCAACCTTCCGTATGGTCGTATTCGACCCGCCGCACCTAACCCGGGCCGGAGTGGACAGCTGGATGCGCGCCAAGTACGGCTTGCTCACCAGCGACTGGCGAGAGGACATTCGCCAAGGCTTTGCCGAATGCTTCCGGGTACTGGAGTCCGAAGGCATCCTGATCTTCAAGTGGAACGAAACTCAGGTACCAGTGAGAGATCTGCTGGCCCTTACCGAAGAAAAGCCCCTGTTTGGGCACAAGTCCGGCAAACGCGAGAAGACGCACTGGATCACCTTCATGAAGCGCAACTGAAAATCCGCTCCTTCACGTTTGCCGTCAGAGTCAATCTTGGGACGCATGCCCTAGAGCTTTTGCAGCAGCGACTTTCAACTCCTTGGATACGCCAAGACTGGAGTTCATGACCTTGATAAGGGCTGCGCGAGCAACATCACCGCCCGCATAACCAAGTCCTTCAGCAGCAGCGATTTTGAGCTCGGCAGAAACACCAAGGCTTGAATTCATAACTTTAATCAATTGCGCAACAGCTTCACTGGAAGTTGCCATCGGTGCTTATCCCTGAGACCAAATTGAAGAGTCAGGATACTAATTTTTTCCACGACCTTCGCAAATAAACCCCCTCCCCACCTGTGCCGCCATGGGCGGCGTGGAGACCATCGCATGGAAACCGAGATCCTTTCGGACGAAGAGCTGGTGGTGATCACCGGCTACAAACCCCGGGCGTGGCAGCGCCGCTGGTTGAAAGAAAAAGGCTGGCATTTCGTAGAGAGCCGCGGCGGCCGCCCCCTGGTGGGTCGCCTGTACGCCCGCCAGAAGCTCAGCGGCGTGGTGATCGACACCATGCCTGTCGCTGCAGCCCCGCCCCCGGCGCCCGCCTGGCCCCCTGATTTCTCCCGAGTAAAGTGAAATGCGACCCAGAAGTATCGAGAACCGTGACTTGCCGCCGGGCATATACCGGCGCAAGCGCACCAGAAAGAACGGAAAAGTGTGGGTTGGGTACTACTACCGCGACCAGGCCGGCAAGGAAATCCCCCTCGGTACCGACCTGGCTCAGGCCAAGCTGAAGTGGGCCGACTTCGAAGCCAAGGCCACCCCGGCCGAGCTGACGACGATGGTGGGAATCTTCGACGAGTACCTGCTGAAGATTATCCCGGGCAAGGCCGCCAGGACCCAGAAGGACAATATCTACGAGCTCAAGCAGCTGCGCGCCGTGTTCGACTCGGCACCCATCGACGCCATCACGCCGGCCATGATCGCGCAGTACCGCGACTCGCGGTCGGCGAAGACCAGGGCGAACAGGGAAATTGCCCTGCTCTCCCACGTATTCAACACGGCTAGGGAGTGGGGTCTCACCACCTGGGATAACCCGTGCCTGGGCGTGAGGAAGAACAAGGAGAAACCGCGCGACTTCTACGCCAACGAAACGGTGTGGCAGGCGGTGTATGAGGAGGCTCCACCGGAGCTGAAGGATGCGATGGACCTGGCGTACCTGACTGGCCAGCGGCCGTCGGATGTGCTGTCCATGCGGAAGGACGATATGGAAGGGATCTACCTGTTGGTCAGCCAAGGCAAGACCGGCAAGCGACTGAGAATCGTCCTGGAAGCGAATGGCGTAAGGAACAGCCTGGGCCTTCTGCTGGACCGAATCATCCGATACACCAGCCAGCACCTGTCGCCGTTCTTCATCGTCAACGAGCACGGCAAGCGCATGAGCTGGCCCATGCTGCGCAACCGGTGGGCGGAGGCTCGCGAAGCTGCCAGGGTGAAAGCCGAACAGGAGAAGAAGCCGGACCTGGCCAACCGAATCGCCCAGTTCCAGTTCCGCGACATCCGACCGAAGGCGGCCTCGGAGATCAACGACCTGAGCGATGCAAGCGTGCTGTTGGGCCACTCGAAAGAGGGAATTACCAGCGCGTTTATCGGCGCGTCGGGGCTATCGCCAAGCCTTCCAAATGAGGAAGTTTTGGGACTGGTCACAATTAGTTTTGGGACTTCGGTACTTTCTGGCGCGCAAATAAAAACCCCGCAGACCTAGATCTGCGGGGCTTTCGAATGGTGGAGGCCGAGGTCGGAATCGAACCGGCGTAGACGGATTTGCAATCCGGAGCATAACCACTTTGCTACTCGGCCTCAAAGGTCGGATCTAGCTGCTTTCGCTTTGCTATCTCCTTGAAACGCTGAACCTTTTTCAAAGTTTGCTGCGTTTCGATGGGCGCCATTATGTCTTCATTCCTTTAACCTTGCAACCCCCTGAACGAAAAAAAATTTCAACGGGTTCAAGGTGTTAGCGCAGGCGGCCGAGTTTACTCCACAAACCCACCACGGTGTTCTCCACCGCGCCGCTGGCGGCCACGCCGATACGCTCCTGCAGGCTCTTGCGCTCGGCATAGTGCAGGTGGAACAGGTTGGCGTTGCGCGCCCGCTCGCTCAGGTACTCGTCGCTGGTCTGCAGCGCGTCCACCAGTTTGCGGTTGAGTGCCGCAACGCCCAGCCATACTTCACCGGTGGCCACTTCGTCGATATGCAGCTGCGGGCGATAGCGGGCGACGAAGTCCTTGAACAGCTGGTGGGTGATGTCCAGGTCTTCCTGGAATTTCTCCCGGCCCTTTTCGGTGTTTTCGCCAAATACAGTCAAGGTGCGCTTGTATTCGCCGGCGGTCAGCACTTCGAAGTCGATGTCGTGCTTCTTCAGCAAGCGGTTGACGTTGGGCAACTGCGCCACCACGCCGATCGAACCGAGCACGGCAAACGGGGCACTGACGATTTTCTCGCCGATGCAGGCCATCATGTAACCGCCACTGGCCGCCACTTTGTCGATGCACACGGTCAGCGGGATGCCTGCCTGGCGAATGCGCGCCAGCTGCGAGGCGGCCAGGCCGTAACTGTGCACCAGGCCACCGCCGCTCTCCAGGCGCAGCACCACTTCGTCACGCGGGGTGGCGAGGGTCAGCAGCGCGGTGATTTCGTTGCGCAGGCTTTCGGTGGCCGAAGCCTTGATATCACCATCGAAATCCAGCACGAACACCCGGCCCTTTTCATCGGCCTTGCCCTTGCCTTTCTTTTCCTGTTTTTCCGCTTTGGCCTGTTGCTTGCGCAGGACTTTGAGCTGGGCCTTGTCGAGCAGGCCGGACTCCAGGCGCTCGCGCAAGTCCTTGTAGAATTCGTTCAGGCGGGTGACCTGCAATTGCCCACCCGGTTTGCGCCGCCCTTTGCCACGCAACCCGGCTATGGCAGAAAGCACCACCAGGATAGCGATGACCAGGGTGGCGGTTTTGGCGAGAAAGCTTGCGTATTCGGCAAGAAACTCCACGTTGACTCCTTAAAATGCCTGCGCCACTGCGGCGCGTATTTGTTGCAAGCATACCGTTGCGCCTGGAGTGCTGCCAGCCGATGCAAACGCCGGCAACATCTTTCAAACGACCTTTTCAAACGCTTGTATGTTTTTTCGTTGACAGCCCGTGTGCCGCATCCTAACCTCGCAGCAACCTCCAACAGGCCGGAACCTTCCGTGGGCAACCTCTACCTGATCCGACATGGCCAAGCCTCCTTCGGTGCCGATGACTACGACGTCCTCTCGCCCGTGGGTGTGCGCCAGAGCCAGGCCTTGGGTCAACACCTGGCCCAGCTTGGTGTACGGCTGGACCGCTGCGTGGCCGGCGACCTTCGGCGCCAGCAGGATACCGCGCGCATTGCGCTACAAGCACTGCATGTCAGTGGCTGCCCGGTGCCGGCTGTTGAGACCGACGCAGCGTTCAATGAGTTCGATGCCGACGGCGTGATCCGTGCACTGTTGCCCGGCCTGTTGCCAGAAGAACCCGACGCCCTGCAAGTGCTGCGCAATCCCGCCCAGCACCGCAGTGAGTTCCAGCGCCTGTTCGCGCTGATGGTTCAGCGCTGGCACGATGGCGAGCATGCTGACGATGGCCTGGAGACCTGGCAGGCGTTCACTGCCCGGGTCCAAGGTGCCCTGCAGCGCGTGCTGGATACTGCCGGCAGCGGCGACAATGTCGCCATTTTCACCTCCGGCGGCACCATTGCCGCCCTGCTCCACCTGGTTACCCGCATTACCCCAGGCCAGGCGTTCGCGCTGAACTGGCAGATCATCAACACGTCGCTCAGCCAGCTGAAGTTCCGCGGCCGCGACGTGGCACTGGCTTCCTTCAACAGCCAGGCCCATGTGCAGTTGTTGAGGGCGCCGGAGCTCGTCACTTACCGATAAGCCCGGCTAGTTGTGTCCCTGCGGGGACGTGTAAATCACTCTATAAGGAATGCGCCATGACCTCCGTAGCTGATGCCGTGAAAAAGATGCAAGAGAAGTTCAACCCATCCGCTGCCGCCGGCCTGGACCTGGTGTTCGGCTTCAACATCACCGACGAAGGCAAGCACTACGCCCTGATCGTCAAGGACGGCACCTGCGACCTGCAGGAAGGCGAGAACCCGGATGCCAACTGCACCCTGGTGATGGACAGCGAAACCCTGAAGGGCATCGTCAGCGGCGAAACCGACGGCATGCAGGCCTTCATGGGCGGCAAGCTGCGCGTTGAAGGCGACATGATGCTGTCGATGAAACTCAGCGAGCTGTTCCCGTCCTGAGTGCCGGGGATACCGCATGATCGGAAAACCGAAGCCTGACCGGCTTCGGTTTTTTTTTGCCCGCTTGCGCAGGCTCAACCGACTAGCGCGGCCCTCTGGGAAAGCGGCCTCGGTCGCAAACCGTGCAAGGGGTCTGCAGGAATAGGTGGCGCCCTGCAGCGGAGCAAGGAGACTGCTCACACGATGAGCACTCGCTGAGCCGGCAGGTCCCATCAAGGCAGTTGATCTTGATGCAACACCCTCACCTATATGGCGCCTGGCACGCTTGTTCCAACCTCAGCAGACCATTAGATTAGCCAATAGTCCTTGCGATCGAGAATAAGGAAAACGCATGACGCTCACCGACCAGTCCACCCAGGTACGCCCCGGCGAAGAGCTCGACGCGGCCGTCATCGACCCTTACCTCAAAGCCCACATTCCCGGCCTGGCCGGCCTGCCGAGCATCAGCCAGTTTCCGGGTGGCGCCTCCAACCTCACCTACCTGGTCAGCTACCCGAATCGCGACTTTGTGCTGCGTCGTCCACCGTTCGGCCAGAAGGCCAAGTCGGCCCACGACATGGGCCGCGAGTTCCGCATCCTCAACCAGCTGAACAGCGGCTTCCCCTATTGCCCTAAGGCCTATGCACACTGCACCGACACCAGCCTGATCGGTGGCGAGTTCTATGTGATGGAGCGGGTCAAGGGCATCATCCTGCGCTCGGACATCCCAGCCGAACTGAACCTCGACGCCAGCCGTACCGAAGCCCTGTGCAAGAGCTTCATCGACCGCTTGGTGGAGCTGCACCAAGTGGACTACAGCGCCTGCGGCCTGGCCGACCTGGGCAAGCCAGAAGGCTACGTACAGCGCCAAATCGATGGCTGGACCAGCCGCTACGAGAAGGCCCTGACCCCGGACGCGCCGCGCTGGGAACAGGTAACCGCCTGGCTGCACGCTAAAATGCCCGCCGACCACCCGCGGCCAGGCATCGTGCACAACGACTACCGCTTCGACAACGTGATCCTCGACGCTGACAACCCCATGCGCATCATCGGCGTACTGGACTGGGAGATGGCCACCTTGGGTGACCCGCTGATGGATCTGGGCAATAGCCTTGCCTACTGGATCGAAGCCGGCGACCCGCCGCCGGTACAACTGATGCGCCGCCAGCCGAGCAATGCGCCCGGCATGCTGAGCCGCCGCCAGTTCGTCGACTACTACGCCGAGCGCGCCGGCATCCGCCTGGACAACTTCGATTACTACTATTGCTACGGCCTGTTCCGCCTGGCCGGCATCGTCCAGCAAATCTATTACCGCTTTTATCACGGCCAGACCCAGGACAAGCGCTTCGCACAGTTCATCCACATGAATCGCTTGCTGGAGCACATGACCTTGCAGGTCATCGACAAGTCCAGCCTCTGAGCATTGCCCACGACGACGGTTAACAAGGAAAACAGCATGTCCAAGACTCACCTGTTCGACCTCGACGGCAAGATTGCCTTCGTTTCCGGCGCCAGCCGTGGCATTGGCGAGGCCATCGCCCACTTGCTGGCGCAGCAAGGGGCCCACGTGATCGTTTCCAGCCGCAAGCTCGAGGGTTGCCAGCAAGTGGCCGACGCCATCATCGCCGCAGGGGGCAAAGCCACGGCGGTGGCCTGCCACATTGGTGAACTGGAGCAGATTCAGCACGTGTTCGCCGGCATCCGTGAACAGTTCGGGCGCCTGGACGTGCTGGTCAACAACGCCGCCACCAACCCACAGTTCTGCAACGTGCTGGACACCGACCCGGGCGCTTTCCAGAAGACCGTGGATGTGAATATCCGGGGTTATTTCTTCATGTCGGTAGAGGCCGGCAAGCTCATGCGTGACCATGGCGGCGGCAGCATCATCAACGTGGCGTCGATCAACGGGGTTTCACCGGGGCTGTTCCAGGGCATCTATTCGGTGACCAAGGCCGCAGTCATCAACATGACCAAGGTGTTCGCCAAGGAGTGCGCCCAGTTTGGTATCCGCTGCAATGCCCTGTTGCCCGGCCTGACCGACACCAAATTCGCCTCGGCACTGGTCAAGAACGATGCCATCCTCAACGCCGCCTTGCAGCAGATCCCGCTCAAGCGCGTAGCCGATCCCAAAGAAATGGCCGGCGCGGTGCTGTATCTGGCCAGCGATGCCTCCAGCTACACCACCGGCACCGCACTCAATGTAGACGGCGGGTTCCTTTCTTGATCAGGTTTTGACCGCCACCAGGGTGTAACTCAGGGGATGCTCTGGTGCTCGACCAGAGCCGTCAGTAGCAGCCCGTGGCCCAGCAAGGCGGTAATCCGGTTTCAGCAGTGCTGCCAAGGTACGTGCCCAGGGTTCGATACGAGGTAGCCAGCAGAGCGCGCCAATGCCGGTGTAGACCAGGTCGTACCCACCGGCAAGACCTTGTCGGCCGCGTAGACGTCAGATTCCACATATTCGATAGCCGTCGTCCTTGAGGGTAAGCGCTTGATGCTAGACGCCACCCTGCACACACCACAGCACTGCCTTGCTCAAATTTGTAAAACCCGCTGCCTCAGCCGTGTAGAAGGGAATGCCCCCGTTCAAGTCGATACGGTTACAAACAGGTCGCTGCTGCCGCCCGGCGCTGCAGCGCCACGCTGTCGTTCTTCTGCGCGTAGTAATCCACGTGCGTGCCACCCGCCTGCGGATACACATCCACGAACGACTCGGCCTGACGGGTATATACGGTCAACCCCCCTTGCTTGCGCGGTTCCAGGTAGCCACTGGCGTCATCGCCGAACACCTTCTCTTCCTGCCAGCTGAACTGGATGCACTGCGCCACCAGCTCTGGTGCCTTGTGCGAGTCGAGCTGCGCAGTCGGCTTGCCGCCGCGCGCAGTGTCCATCGTCGCAGAAGCACAACCGACCAGCATCAGTGTCACGGCCATCGGCAGAATCGCACGCATGTTCCATCCTCGAGGTTTTGAAAAGAAGCGACTCTAGCATTGGCACGCAGCCCGAGTGAATTGTCACGCCCATTCCGCTGTCGCAGACAAGACATGCCGTTACAAGGAGCCCGTCATGAAACTGCACTACCTGTTATTCGCCGCCCTACCCTGCTTGCCACTGGCAGCCACCGCAGCCCCCTCCAGCGAAGAAAGCATCACCGCCCCGGAAACCCACAATCGCGAGCTCAAGGTCGGCGACAAGGCTCCGGACCAGTACAAGCGTGACGACCAGACCATCAAGGACTGGAAAGCCAAGGGCCTGCCCACGCCGGAAAAGGAAAGCCACTGGGTGCGCGTGGGCGAGCACTATGTGCTGATACAGATTACCAACGGAGTGGTGCTGGCCATCCAGCCTGCCTCCTGATTCATCCCGCCTTCACCAGCGCCGCCATGTGCACGGTGTCACACCCGGCGGCTTTGGTCTTATAAAGCGCCGCATCGGGCTGGACCAGCAGGCTGGCGGCGCTGTCTCTCGGGCCCCGCACGCCGCACCCTAGGCCAATGCGCCGCAACCCCATCCACCGGCCCCGGTGACCATTGAAGCCATTCAAGCGTTGAGACGCTCGATGTCGATCATCGCCAGCGCCAGGCCGCTCATCGCCGGCAGCACATTTTTTTACTCGTCCAGGAAACCAAATGGATCGATCCCAGTCTCAGAAGGTGTGCGGTAAACCTTTGCGGATCAAGGACCTATATCGTGATGATGCGTTTTGCAAGCCTTTCGCTGGTTGCTGTTGTCCTGCTCACCGCAGGTTGCCATAGCCATCGCTACCATGACGATGACGATGGATGGCGTGACCGCGACCGTGACCATCGCCACCACCACCGGCATGACCGCGACAATGACGATGATGACAATCGCCAATACCGCGGTGACCGTTACTACCGCTGAAGCGTCTTTTCCAGCCCTGACCCGCCGCCCGTCGCGCGGCAACACATCCTGATGATTCCTTTGAGGTTCGTATCATGCGTCTGACTCTGCCTTCCCTTGCCCTCGGCCTGCTGCTGTGCCAGGGCGCTTTCGCCGGTGACGGCACTGCCGCCATTGGCGGTGGCCTGGGTGGTGTCCTGGGCAACGTTGTTGGCCAACAGCTCGGCGGCAGAACTGGCGCCGCCATCGGCGCCGGGGTCGGCGGCGCGGCCGGCAGTGCCGTCGGCGCACGCAAGGGTAACCGCACCGAAGCCGCCATTGGCGGTGGCCTGGGTTCAGCCGGCGGCTCGCTGCTGGGCGGCGCAGTAGGCGGCAAAACCGGCTCTACCGTGGGTGCCGGCCTGGGTGGCGCCGCCGGTGGCGCACTGGGCAACCACCTGGGCGACGACAACCGCGGTAGCAAGAAGCATCGTCGTCACCGTCACTGATACCGTTGGCCTGAAAGGCCGCAACCTCGGCCACCGGGGGCGCGGCCTTGCGCGGCGAAAGGGCCATCACTGGCGAACAAAATCTTCAGCTTGACCGGCTGCTTTGCATCACAAGTCTGTTCCTGCCGGACAGTCTTGCCCCCGAAACACTGCAGCACATCAACACCCCCTTCACCGCAAGCTGGCACACTGGCTGCTACTGTCTATCGTGCCTCCGTGTGAAGGAACACCCCCTCCCCATGAACCAAGAGCTGCTCTGGGTCCTCGGCCTGCTGGCCATTGTCATTGTCCTGTTCGTCATCAACCGCCCACGCATGGACGTGGTCGCGCTGTTGGTGATCCTCGCCCTGCCATTGCTCGGCATACTGACCGTGGAGCAGGCCCTGGCCGGCTTCAGCGACCCCAACGTGGTACTGATCGCTGCCCTGTTCGTAATTGGCGAAGGCTTGGTCCGCACCGGTATCGCCTACCGCATCGGCGAGTGGATGAGCGAGCGGGCCGGCAACAGTGAGGCCCGCCTGCTGGTACTGCTGATGGTGGCCGTGGCCGGGCTAGGCTCGATCATGAGCTCAACCGGCGTGGTCGCCATCTTCATACCCGTGGTGTTGAGCATCGCCGCACGCCTGCAACTCTCCCCCAGCCGCCTGATGATGCCACTGGCCTTCGCCGGCCTGATCAGCGGCATGCTCAGCCTGGTGGCCACACCACCCAACGTTGTGGTGCACAGCGAGCTGGTACGCCATGGCCACGCGGGCTTCAGCTTCTTCAGCTTCACCCCGTTCGGCCTGGTGGTGCTGGTGATGGGCATCGGCTACATGCTGCTGACTCGCAAGTGGCTCAATGGTGAAGTGCGCAAGGATGGCCGCGTGGAAAGCCGACGCACGCTGCTGGACCTGGTACTTGACTACAAGCTCAACGGCCGTGAGCGGCGCCTCCGCATCCGCCCAAACTCGCCACTGATCGGCCACACCCTCGGCGAACTGGAGCTGCGCACCCGGCACGGCGCCAACGTGATCGGCATCGAGCGCCAGCACAAGTTCACCACCCGGGTGATCTCCGCCGGGTCCAGCACCGTGCTGCAACAGGGCGACGTGCTGCTGCTCGACCTGTTCGCCAACCGTGACGACCTGCGCAGCCTGTGCCAGACCATGCAGCTGGAACCGCTGCATTTCAAGGCGGCCTATTTCATCGACCAGTCCCAGGACCTGGGCATGGCCGAGGTGTCACTGCCACCAGGTTCACAACTGATCGGCAAGACCATTCTGGAACTTGCCTTCCGTACCCGCTACGACCTCAACGTGGTCGGCCTGCGCCGCGAGCAGGCGGCTATCGAAGAACAACTGGTGGAAGAAAAGCTGCGCCTGGGCGACACCCTGCTGGTGGTCGGCCCCTGGAAGGCCGTGCGCCTGTTGCAAAGCAAACCCAAGGATTTCCTGGTACTGAGCCTACCCGCAGAGATCGACCAGGTGGCGCCTGCCCGCACCCGTGCGCCACAGGCATTGCTGAGCCTGGCGGTGATGGTCGGGCTGATGGTCAGCGGCGCGGTGCCCAATGTCATCGCCGCGCTGATTGGCTGCCTGTTGATGGGTGCCGGCCGTTGCATCGACATGAACAGCGCCTACCGGGCCATCCACTGGCAAAGCCTGGTGCTGATCGTCGGCATGTTGCCATTTGCCCAGGCGCTGCAGAAAACCGGCGGTATCGACCTGGCGGTAGGCGGGCTGGTCGGCGTGCTGGGCGGCGCCGGCCCCAGTGCCATCCTTGCCTGCCTGTTCGCCGTCACGGCGGTGATTGGCTTGTTCATCTCCAACACCGCCACTGCCGTGCTGATGGCGCCAGTAGCCGTCAGCACGGCGGCGCAGCTGGGCATGTCGCCCTACCCGTTCGCCATGACCGTAGCGCTGGCCGCATCAGCAGCGTTCATGACGCCGGTGTCATCGCCGGTCAACACGCTGGTGCTGGGGCCGGGGCAATACCGCTTCGCCGACTTCGTCAAGATCGGCGTGCCCTTCACCGTGCTGGTGATGCTGGTCACTGTGGTCATGGTGCCGTGGTTCTTTGGCTTGCAATGACAATCGCAGGCAACCTGGCATTATCTCGACCGATCGCGGCAGATTGACATCAAGTACCTTGACGAAACACACTGCTACTCATTGCCCCAGGTGCTTCAAGACGTTGTCCTGGATTTCGTTTCCGCTTGCCGGTCGCGCTCATGGTTCATCCAGCCCAATCGCGCTTGTTGCCTTATGTCATTCTGCTGTGCCTGACCTTTGGCCTCACCCTGGGCGGCATCCTGGCCCGCCCGATCGAATCGCTGTCGCTGTTCTGGCCGGTGAATGCGGTACTGGCTGGCCTGCTGCTGCGCTACCCCCGCCAGGCCACGCCTGCCGGGTTCAGCCTGGTGTGGCTGGCAATGGTCGGCGCCGACCTGCTGTGTGGGAGCGCCTGGGCCCCAGCGCTGTGGTTCAACCTGTGCAACCTGGGCGTGGTGGTCACGCTTTGGCAACTGCTTTCGCGCTTGCCGCGCCTGCATCGGCGCATGCGCACCCCGCACGGCGTGCTCAGCGTGTTCGCCGCCTGCGCCGCCGGCGCCATGGTGGCGGCCAGCATGGCCGCGGTCATGGCCGCGCCGTGGTTCGAGCAATCGTTGCGCGCCACGTGGCTGGCATGGTTCAGCGAGCAATTCTCGACCGGCGTGCTGGTGCTGCCGGTGCTGCTTACCGCGCCCTCGGCACGCGCCATGGTGCGCGGCGGTGCGCAGGCCATCCGCCTGGCGCCGCTGCTGGTGTTAATGGCCTCGCTGGCGTTCAGCATCGCGTTCGGGGGCCCAGGGGCGATTGCCTTCCCGATTGCCGCCTTGCTCTGGTGCGCCTGGACCTACTCGCCATTCCTGGTTTCATTGCTGACCCTCACCGCCGGCAGCACCTTGATCGTGGCGGTGGCGCAGAACCTGATGCACTTCAGCGTGCCGCAAAGCGAGCCCGGGGTCACAACGCTGATGTCCGCACGCCTGGGCATTGCCATGCTGGTACTCGGGCCGCTGGTGGTGGCCTGCGTCAGCCAGGCCAACCGCAGCCTGATGGCCCGTCTGGCGCACCAGGCCACCATCGACCACCTCACCGGCGTGCTCACCCGTAGCGCCTTCACCCGCCGCGCCAACGCACTGCTGGACAGCCGCCAGCAGCACGCCCAGGCGCTCCCGCTGACCTTGATGATGCTGGACATCGACCACTTCAAGTCGATCAACGATGCCCACGGCCACGCGGTCGGCGACCAGGTGCTGCGCCAATTCGCCGGCACCCTGCAAGACCAGTTGCACAACGATGAGCTGTTCGCCCGCCTGGGGGGCGAGGAGTTCGTTGTTGTTGTCCCCGGCCTTGCGCCGGAGCGGGCCAAGTTCACTGCCGAGCGCCTGCGCCGCGCCGTGCAGGACCTGCACGTGCTGCAGGGGGGCCAGCGCCTGCAAATTACCGTGAGTATTGGTGTGACTGGCTGCGACGCTGACGTGCCGGCCCCCAGCCTGGACGAACTGCTGGCAAGTGCCGACCACGCGCTGTACCGAGCCAAGGCCCATGGCCGCAACCGTGTCGAGCAGACCGAAGCACAGCGCCAGGTGAGCTGAACTAGCCGGCCAGCAAGTCCCACGACAGCTTGGCGATCAGCACACACAACAGCACCAGGAACAACCCGCGGACAAAACCGGCGCCCTTGCGTACCGCCAGCCAGGTGCCGGTCAGCGCCCCCAGGATGTTGCACACCGCCATGGGCAGGGCGATGGCATACAGCACGTTGCCCGACGGCACGAAGAACACCAGCGCCGCCAGGTTGGTAGCAATGTTCACCACTTTGGCTGAGGCCGAGGCGTGCAAGAAGTCCAAGGCGAAGAAGCGGATGAACAGGAAGATCAGGAAACTGCCGGTACCCGGGCCGAACAAGCCATCGTAGAAGCCAATGGCCCCACCGATCAGCACCGCCAGGCATTGTTCCTTGCGGCCGATCTGCGCCGGTTTGTGCAGAGTGCCAAAATCCTTCTTGCAGAAGGTGTAGATGGCCATCAGCACGATCAGCACCAGAACAGCCGGACGCATCACGCTGGGCGGCACCAGCGACACCGTGGCGGCACCGACGAACGACATGACAAAGGCGCTGACTGCCGCCGGTACGATCAGGCCCCAATCCAGTGTCACCTTGCGAATGAACGAACGCGCTGCGAAGGCCGTGCCACACACCGACGCCAGCTTGTTGGTGCCCAGCAATGCTGCCGGTTGCGCGGTAGGCAGCACGTTGAACAGGGCCGGGATCTGGATCAGCCCGCCGCCACCCACGGCGGCATCGATCAGCCCAGCGGCGAAGGCGAACACAGAGAGCACGGCAATATCCATCATGAAGCGGTTCCAGGCAGTTAAGACGTGCAAGGCTAATCAAAGAGGCGCACTTGTGTTGAAATGCCATATTGCAAAATCTGCAACGAGGACCCGGCAATGGCATTGGACATGCTGCGAGAAATTCAGGCGTTCGTCAGCGTGGCGCACAAGCGCAGCTTCGTTGCCGCCGCCCGTGCACTGGGGCGCTCGCCCAGCGCCGTGACCCGTGCAGTCCAAACGCTGGAGGACAATGCCGGGAGCAAGCTGCTCAACCGCAACGCCAATGCCGTCACGCTGACAGAAGCGGGTGAGCGCCTGCTGCCCCACGCCGAACGCTTGCTGGATGTGCAACGCGACGCTGCCGACGAACTGGCCGCGCTCAGTGGCAGCGCCCAAGGCTGGGTCCGCTTTGCCGTACCGCAGCTACTCGGTGAACATGTGCTGCCGCAGGTCCTTGCCGAGTTTTCCCGGTGCCACCCCCAGGTGACCCTGGACGTGCAGTACAGCGATGAGGCGCTTGACCCGCTGCAGGACAAATTCGATTTCGTGGTACGCGGCGCCTTCCCGCAATCGAGCGAACTGATCGGCTACCCACTATGGCCCTATCAGCGCCACCTGTATGCCAGCCCGACGTACTTGGCCTTGGCCGGTACGCCGCAACATCCGGAAGAGCTGGAGGGGCACACGCTGATCCTGCACACCGCGCCACGCATCCTCAAGGCCTGGCACTTCTGCCGCGACGGGCAGATCACCAGCCTGCGCCCGCGGCCCAGACTGCGTCTGGGTTCGGGCGACGCGGTGTACCATGCTGCCTTGGCCGGGGCCGGCATCGCCCGCCTGGCCGCCTGGGTTGGCGAAGCACAAGTGGCGGCCGGGCGCCTGGTCCGCGTGTGCCCGCAGTACCGCCTGACTTCCAGCAGCGGTCAGGACCCACAGATGCACGCCGTATTCCCTGCCGGCGAACTGCCGGCACGGTTTCGCGACCTGCTGGCGGCCCTGCGCCGTGCCGGCATGGCCCGTTGAATCAGCCCTCGAAACCACTGTTCAATTTCTGCTCAATTTAACAGAGGCCGCCGGGGGCTTGGCTTACAGCACTTTATCCACAGACCTACCCACGTTTTTTGTGGACAGATTTCCCAGCGCAAAGAATGACTTATCGCACAACCAACAAGGCCGAATTGGCCAGTTTGACCAGCTCGATCCACTCGGCCGTACTGATGACTCCGGCTTGCTCAAGCGCCTCGGCATTGCGCAGTGCCTGGTCATAACCCTGCTCATCAAGCGCCCCTTCAGCGAGAAAACGGCTACGCCACTCCAGCATGGCTGAAGTGCCTTTCTTGCATTCCATTAATGTGTCGACTCCAAGACAAAAACACTGACCGAATGAACGGCGGCGGGAGACTACACGAGGCTTTTACACTTGAGAATGACTTGCACCTACCGCTTGTCCAGCAGTGCAAAGCAGGGGAATACTGGCCATTTGGTCAGGTGTTGGGCCCGCCTCTTGAACTAGACGGGCCGCGCAGGTAAACCGCAGTTTGAATTCAGCTCGGCGGAATCGTGCCAAGCAGACCGATCAGAATGGTCAGCAGCAGAAAACCACCGAGGAACAGCGCCAGCTTGCCCATTGGAACCTCTACAGTTGTGATGCGGGAATGAGCACATTGTCGAGCTTGGGCTGATACGGTTACAGATTCAGGTTTGCGGAAAAAAAGCGGATCAGATGGTCCTCATGGTTTTTGGCCGGGGGGGCAAATGCACGTTGCCACAACGCACGCGCAGCTTCCTGCGCACGCTGTTGAGCCGGCAGGTGCAGCTCAGGTCAGTCGCTGAAGTTTTTCTGCCGGTAGCCAGCCGAGTTCACCATTGCCATGGCGCCGACACCAGACCCAGCCATTGAGCGGGCGAACCAGCTGCACCAGCTGGCCCGGTTCGGCATCCAGCTCGTGCGCGCAATAATGGTCCAGTGCCCTCCCCTGGCCCACGCTGAGCCGTTCGATAAGCTGCGCCGGCACCCAGCCGGGCTCCTGCCCGGTGCAGCTGCACAGGTACCAGTCCTGCCAGCCGGGCTCGCCCTCGTAGCGGGGGCCGATATCCAGCAACGTGCCCTTGGCGAAGCGGATTGGCCGCGGGTATTCACTGCGGTGAGTTTCGATCACGACGTAATGCATGGGCCTCTCCCTGGCCGAAAACTTCGATGGTAGCAGCCACAGAACACACCGCCGCTGCCGCGCGTTTTGGGTGATCCTGCTGCATGGCTGGCCTTAAGACCTTCACCGCGTCGAACAAGTTGCACGCACCCTCGCGGCAAAAGCAGGACGGTAAGTGCTACATAACGTTTCAGAATGCGAAAGGGGCCCTGTGCCGCAGGGCGTACCTATCGAAAAATGATGGCGCCCCGCAGAGCCGGGCAGTCGGGCGGGTTTCGAGGACATGATTTGAAACGCCGGATGTAGGACGTTTTACCACGCGATGTAGGAAAACGGACAACGACAGGATTTGCCTGTATGAAACATCAGTTTCTTGAGCAAAATCGAGATGCTACGGTCCATTTTTCCTACAACGGCACGGACGCCCACAGCGTGAGAACCACATGGACCCGTTCAATAGCTCGGCCCTGAAACTGCAGAAGAATCTGCTCAACCTGCGCATTGAGCGGGACCGCCTGAGAAATGCGGGCAAGGATAAGGAGGCGGATCAGCTTGCAGGGCTAATTGCACAGCTGGAAGCGGCGATTCGGCAATTGCCGGGCGACATGAAGCCTGTGACCTTGCAGTGAGGCCTGATGGGCGCTTGAAGACTTGCGCGATTCCTGCGGGCGCGGCCTGGTGTCGCGAAAGGGCCGCAAAGCGGCCCCAGCAATGCGTGCATCACTGCAACTACCCTGTACCTTCAAAACAACTTGACCGTATAACTCACAATCAACCGGTTTTCATCGATATCGCTGCGGTAATTGGAGCGCGCCATCACGTTGCGGATGCGTACACCCAAACCCGCCAGCGGTCCGCTCTGCACCACGTAGGCCAGGTCCAGATCCCGCTCGCGGTCACGCCCTTCAAAACCCAGCCCGGTGTCTACGTCCCGCCCGTTCACATAGCGCAGGGTCGAGGTCAGGCCCGGAATGCCCAGCGCGACGAAGTTGAAGTCATGGCGCACCTGCCACGACCGCTCGCCCGGCGCCGAGAACTCATAAGTCGGCAACGTATTGCCCATCGGGTTGGTGTTCGCGCCCACCTGGATAAAGCCATCGTCACCGCCAATCTGCTGGTAGCCCACGTAAAAGGTATGCCCACCGGTCTTGGCCGAGAACAGGCTGAACAGGGCATGGTTGTCGTAGTCACCGGCAATCTTGCGACCGTCCTCGCGGGCATCGAAATAACCAGCATTCACCCCAAGCGTCCAGTCACCCAACGGCTCGGCATGCTTCAAGCTGTAGAAGCGCTGCTGGTAGATATCTTCCAGCTGCGCCTGCCAAACGCCTACGCTGGTGCGGTTGTCGTTGAAGGCATAATCGGCGCCCACATAGTTGAAGCGGTCACTGGTAAACCGCGCCAGTCGCGCCGGGTTGATCGGGTCGTTCACCAGCGCGTACATCTTCTGGCTGTTGGACGAGTCGCGCAGGCTGGTGGAGCGGAACTGGCCGGCATTCAGGGTCAGCCCGGCAAACTCGCGCGACTCCAGCATCGCCCCCTGATAGGTCGGTGGCAGCAGGCGCAGGTCGCTGAACAACAGCACCGGCAGGTTGGGCATCAACTCGCCCACCTTCAGCTCGGTCTGCGACACCTTGAACTTGATTGCCGCGCCCAGGCGGCTGTACTCGTCAGCCGACTTACCGCTGTCCAGGCTGGGCAGCAAGCCCGACTTGGCATGCTCCGGGCTGCTGTCGAGCTTGAAGCCCAGCAGGCCGGTCACATCTACGCCAACGCCTACGGTGCCCTGGGTATACCCCGAGCTGGCATTGAGGATAAAACCCTGCGCCCATTCCTGGGTACGCGACTGGCTACTCGCGCCCTTGATGTCGGCATAGTCACGGCTAAAAAAGTAATTGCGTGCCTGCAGCGTGGCGCGGGCACCTTCGATGAACCCGGCCTCTTCAGCCGAGGCCTCGGTGCAGAGCGCGGCGGCAATACAGCCACCAGCCAGGCGCGCAGACGAAGAAAAACGTGGTGCTGTGAAACCTTGCATGGGGCTACTCCTGGATTTCGGGCAACAGCGACCCGGCGCGGTAGCCTTGTGCGGCCACCGACGTGCGGGTTGCTTAGGGAAAGGGTCGGCAGGCGGGCACCCGGCCCGCCTGCCCTGCCGTTGCGTGAAGCGCTGGGCCGCTAGCGGTTGACCAGCTTCGCCGGCAGGGCGATGACCAGGAAGCAGCTGAGAATCAGGCAGCCGGCGAACACCCACAGCGCCGCATGGGAAGTCCCCGTCAGGTCAGTCACCATGCCCATCAGCGAGTTGCTGACCAGGCCGGCGATGTTGGCCACCGAGCAAGCCAGGGCGAATCCGGTGGCCGCCGCGGTGCCTTTGAGGAAGGTCGCCGGCAGGCTGAAGAACACCGGCACTGCGCCGATGATCGCCGCCGAGGCGATGGCGAACAGCAGTACGGTCATCACCAGGTTCTGACTGAACAAGGTGCTGCTGGCCATGGCAATTGCACCAATGATGAACGGCACGATGATGTGCCAGCGGCGCTCGCGGTGACGGTCGGAGCTGGCGCCGATCATCAGCATGCCGGCCAGCGCAGCCAGGCTCGGGATGGCCGTGAGCAAGCCGATGTGGAAGGTGTCGCTGACGCCCGCATCACGAATGAAGGTCGGCATCCAGAAACCCATGGCATAGGCGCTGAGCAGGATCGAGAAATCGATGCCACCGAGCATCCACACCTTCAGGTTGAAGAAGCCGTCACGGAAGCTGTGCTTGCTGTCCTTGCCCTCGGCATCGTCGGCGGCCAGGTCTGCCGCCAGTTGGGCCTTGTCCGCAGCTGAAAGCCACTTGGCCTGCTGGTAGTGATTGGGCAATGCCCAGAACGTGAGGATGCCGAGCAGCACGCTGGGGATCGCCTCCAGCAAGAACAGCCACTGCCAGCCGTGCAAACCGTGCACCTGGTCGAAATGCCCCATGATCCAGCCAGAAATGGGCCCGCCGATCACGCTCGACAAAGGCAACCCGATCATGAACAGGGCAATGATGCGCCCGCGCCGATAGGTGGGGTACCACATGGTCAGGTAGAACAGCACGCCCGGCAGGAAGCCGGCCTCGGCCGCGCCAAGCAGAAAACGCAGGATGTAGAACTGCGTAGTGGTGCTGACGAACATGGTGCAGGCCGACAGCAGGCCCCAGGTAATCATGATGCGGGCGATCCACAGCTTGGCGCCGACGCGCTGCAGGATCAGGTTGCTTGGCACCTCGAAAATGATATAGCCGACAAAGAACAGCCCGGCACCCAGACCATAGGCGGCGGTGCTGAACTGCAGGTCTTCAAGCATCTGCAGCTTGGCGAAGCCGACATTGATGCGGTCCAGATAAGCTGCGAGGTAGCAGAAGCACAGGAAGGGGATGAGCCTCCAGGTGATCCTGCTGTACAGCGCTTTCGTGCCATGGTCAGTGTCACTGTGGACCGTGGTTGCGTTCGCAATTGGCATTTCCTGTCTCCTGGCGGGCGACTTTGTGGTTGTTTTAAGGCCAGCAGTTTTCGACGCGCCGGGCACGCCGCGCACTATACGCGGCGTACCTGGGTAACGCCTGAAAGACCCCGAGTGCTCCTGCGGGGCGACCGCCCGGACAGCAGGCGGTCATGAACGGGCTTCCGGCACCGTTCCTTGATTGTTATTGGGTAAGGCGCTGCCCGGCGTTCAGCCGGCCAGTTGCCTAAGGTGTTGCATGGCGTCCTGCCGGGTGACGACATCGCCATACTTGCTGTCGATGTCGAACAAGTTGGCTTCGTGCGGGTCGTTATGACGGTCACCGACGCACTCACGCACCACGATGGTTCGGAAACCATGCTGCATGGCATCCACCGCACTGGCGCGGATACAGCCGCTGGTGGAGCAGCCGGCCAGCACCACGGTGTCCACCCCTTGGGCATGCAGCAGCGGGGCCAGGCTGGTAGCGAAGAAGGCACTGGCGTACTGCTTGCTCAGCACCACTTCCCCCGGCTGGGGTGCGACGGCCTCGCAGAACGCCGCCAGCGGGTTGCCTTCGACCATATCCTTCATTACTGGCGCCTTGCGCACCCACACACCGCCATCGACGAAATGCGGCGGCTGGTAGCGGATATTGGTGTGCACCACCAATGTGCCGCAATCGCGGGCCAGCGCCAGCAGGCCGGCGGCCTGCTCCACCGCCGTGACCACTCCCGGGGCGTAGAGCGGTGCGCCGGGGGTGGTATAGCCCTGCATGAAATCGATCATCAACAGGGCCGGCTTGCGACCAAAGCCGATGCGCTGGCCCCACACCCCTTGGTAATTGTCACGGGCGCTCTGTGCGTCGCTCATGTCCGCCTCCCGGTTCAGTAAGCGCCTGACAGCAGGGCACCGGCGCCGGGTACGACCGGCTCCAGGTCCAGCGCCTTGAGCATGGCGTAGGTGGTGGCGATCGCCGCGGTGACCACGGGTTTGCCGGTTTGCGCCTCGACCTTGGCCACTGCCGGCAGCGACTGCATTTGCACACAGGCCGAGAGCACCACCACATCGACGCCTTCAAGGTCCATGCCGGCGACGATGCCTGGCAGGTTGGCCGGGTCGTGGCGGGCAACGGCGAGGTTGTCAGGGATTTCCAGCGCGCGCCAGTCCTGCACCTCGAAGCCTTCCTCGCGGATGTAGTTCACCACCAACTCGGTCAGCGGCTTCATGTACGGCGCGACGATGGCAATGCGCTTGGCCTTCATTACATGCAAGGCCTCGACCAGCGCCCCGGCACTGGTGATCACCGGCGCTAGCGCGTCGTTGTCGGCGGTGGCCTGCCGCAGGCGCTTTTCAGATTGGCGGTGATAGCCCAGGCCCATGGCCATGATTGCCACCAGGCAGGCGTAGCCCAGCACGTCGACCTTGGCGTCGGACAGCTCCACGGCGCAGCGGTCGGACTCGGCGTCCATGGCCGCCAGCTCTTCCTTCTTCACCTGCTTCATGCGCATGCGGCTGGAATGGAAGGTGAAGCGCTCGGGGCGGATGGCCTGGCGGGCGTGGAGCATCGCCGGGATCTCGGTTTCCATGGTGGTGTTCGAGCTCGGCACGATCTGGCCGATGCGGTATAGCTTGGTCATGTTGCGTGCTCCGTCAGACTAGGGGTTGGTCGAGGAAGTCGCCAAAGGCGGCAAAGAAGCCGTCCAGGTCATCCCAAGGGATCATGTGGCCAGCGTTGTCCACTTGGGCAACCTGGATGTCCGGCTTCAGCTCGCGAATTTCGGCGATGTCGCAGGGCTCGATCACCCCGCCACGCCCGGCCACCATCAGCAGCGCCGGCTGGCGCACGGCGGGCAGGTACTGGTGGATATCCACGGTGTGGAAATCTTCAAAGGCGCGCACGACCGCCGGCTCGTAGCAGGTGTGCAGCCATTCGGCACGCAGCGACAGTTGCTCGTCGCTCCAGGTGGCGCAAAAGGCACGCATGTCGTCACCGCTCATGCCAACTGAGGCCTGGCGGATCGAATCGACATACCACGGCAGCTTGCTTGGGTAGGCACGGCGGCCCGGCCCAGACACTGGAGGGTCGACCAGCACCAGCCGCTGCAGCCCGGGCGCCCCTTGGGCGGCAGCGCGAATCGCAAAGCGCGCCCCCATCGAGTGCCCGACCAGGTGGTAGCTATCCAGGCCCAGCGCTGCGGCAAAGGCCGGGATATCCGCAGCACAGGTATCGGTGCCGTAATCCAGTTGCGGGCCGCTTGAAGACAAGCCGCGCCCGCGCACATCCAGGACATAGGTGTCGAAGTGCTGGCCAAGGCGCTCGGCGACGAAGCCCCAGGTGATCGCCGGGCTGGTAATGCCCGGTATCAGGATCAGCGCCTGGCCTTTGCCGCCATAGCGCAGGTAGTGCTGGCGGATGCCATTGGCGCTGACGTTGCCGCCGGCGACGAAGGTCGTCATGCCGCCTCCCCGCTTTTGAGCTGCTGGCCGTACAGGTCGTAGCCGTAGACCCAGGCCGGATCTTCCTGGCTGTAGAGCCAGGTGTTGGCGTTGGATACCGCCTGCACCTGCGAGGCCCGCTCTTTGCGGTTGGCTTCATACAACGCGAACGCGGTGCGGTGGTCGGACAGCCCGGTTTCTTGCAGGCAGCGGGTCAGCATGGCCGCGTCCTCGATGGCCATGCATGCACCCTGGGCCATGTGCGGCTTCATCGGGTGGCAGGCGTCACCCAGCATGACCAGGCGGCCACGGCTCCACAGCGGCAACGGGTTGCGGTTGCGCAGCGGCCACTTGGTGATCGATTCGGTGGCGTCGATCAGCTTCTGCACCGTGGGGTGGTAGCCTTCGAAGGCGGCGCGCATTTCTTCCTGGCTGCTGTCGACGTAGGCGCCCTGGAAGTCCAAGGCCTCGTGTGGCACGCCGGTGACGAAGTAGTACTCGTCGCGCTTGCCGGTGGTGTAGTAGACCATCATGTGGCGGTCTTCAGACCACCACTTGACGCAGGGCTCGAACACATCGGCATGCTGTGCCAGGTTGACGCCGCGGATCAGTGCCCGGTGCGCGACCCAGCCGCTGTAGTTCGGCGCTTCGGCGCCCAGCAGCTCTTCGCGGATCTTCGAGTGGATACCGTCGGCACCAATGACGATGTCGGCCACGGTATGGCTGCCGTCGGCGAAGTCCAGACGTACCTGGTCGCCTTCATCGACGATCTTTTCCAGGCGCTTGCCAAAATGCACGGTACCCGGCTTGATCGCGTCGATCTGCAGGGCATGCAGGTCGCCGCGGTGGATGGTGATGTAGGCCGCGCCATACTCGCGGCGGGCAAAATCACCCAGCGGGATGCGCGACAGGTAATCGCCGCTGGCGCCGTCGCGGCTGAACCAGAAGTCCGGGTGCGACCCCATCAATTCCAGCTTCTGCTCAAGCCCCATGCGGCGGAAGATCTTCATCACGTTGGGGCCGATATGGATACCCGCGCCAAGGCGGGTGAACGCCGGCGCCTGCTCGTACACTTCGACATCGAAGCCGGCCTGCTGCAGCAACGTGGCGGCGGCTGCCCCACCCAGACCTGCACCGACGATTGCGATTTTCTGCCTACCCCGCATGGGTGTGTCTCCTCTTGTTCTGATGTGTGGCCAGCCGTTCGGCCGCCTGACGATTTAGAGCGTATACGCTACAAATGCAATTTGAAAAGAGGGTGGTGAAAATATTTTTTCAAACCGCTTGCGGGAACGCCACAAGGCCAATTGTTACTGTAAATACTGGGCAGTGTGTGAATAGGTAACGTTTCAACAGATAACTTGCGCTCGCTGGCAGGATGCGCTTTCATCTGCAAAAGTATGGTGTACACACTATTGTTTTGCACCGAGATGAAGCACCAGGCACCGCCATGGTGCACCCCCTGTCAACGCCACCCAGGAGAACCCCGATGCCGGTGAGCAATGCACAACTGACCCAGATGTTCGAGCACGTACTGAAGCTGTCTCGCGTCGACGAAACGCAAAGCGTGGCTGTGCTCAAGAGCCACTATTCAGACCCGCGCACGGTCAACGCCGCCATGGAGGCCGCCCAGCGCTTGAAGGCCAAGGTGTATGCGGTAGAGCTGCCAGCGTTCAACCACCCCACTGCCATGGGCAATGACATGACGGCCTACTGCGGCGACACCGCGCTGACCGGCAATCTGGCGGCACAGCGGGCGCTGGAAGCGGCCGACCTGGTCGTCGACACCATGATGCTGCTGCACTCGCCCGAGCAGGAGCAGATCCTCAAGACCGGCACGCGCATCCTGTTGGCGGTAGAGCCACCGGAAGTGCTGGCGCGCATGCTGCCCACCGAGGACGACAAACGCCGCGTGCTGGCCGCCGAAACCCTGCTGAAACAGGCGCGTAGCATGCATGTGCGGTCCAAGGCCGGCAGCGACTTCCACGCCCCGCTCGGTCAGTATCCGGCCGTGACCGAGTACGGCTATGCCGACGAGCCGGGGCGCTGGGACCACTGGCCAAGCGGTTTCCTGTTCACCTGGCCGAACGAAGACAGCGCCGAAGGCACGCTGGTGCTGGACGTCGGCGACATCATCCTGCCGTTCAAGAACTACTGCCGCGAGCGCATTACCCTGGAGATCGAAAAAGGCTTTATCACCGGCATCCATGGCGGCTTCGAGGCTGAGTACCTGCGCGACTACATGAAGTACTTCAATGACCCCGAGGTGTACGGCATCTCCCACATCGGCTGGGGGCTGCAGCCGCGTGCGCAGTGGACCGCCATGGGCCTGCACGATCGCAACGACGGCATGTGCATGGATGCCCGTGCGTTCTATGGCAACTTCCTGTTCTCCACCGGCCCCAACACCGAGGTCGGCGGCAAGCGCAAAACCCCATGCCACCTGGACATCCCGCTGCGCAACTGCGATATCTACCTGGATGACAAGGCCGTGGTGCTGGCAGGCGACGTGGTCGCACCAGAGGAGTCGCGGGCACGATAGTGGTTATACTGGCCGGGCGCTCCGCTATTGGCGGCCGGCCAGCACCTTTCCACCAGCCCAAGCCATCCTATGCCGAAAAAAACCAACCCCAGCAGCCCCCCGCTCGACACCACCCCCTATGACGTCACCGAACAGGTCGGCCACCTGCTGCGCAAGGCCTACCAGCGGCACACGGCGATCTTCCAGCAACAGGCCTGCGACCCGCAGTTGACCTCGATCCAGTTCGTTACCCTGTGCGCCCTGCGCGACCACGGCCCCAGCTCGCAAGCTGAGCTGATCAAGGCCACGGCGGTAGACCAGGCAACCATCCGCGGCATCGTCGAGCGCCTGAAGGCGCGCGAACTCGTAAAGCTGTCGCCAGACCCGGGCGACCGGCGCAAGGTCATCGTCGAACTCACTGACAGCGGCGCGGCATTACTTGACGCCATGATCCCCTGCGCCCGGCAGATCAGCGAACTGAGCATGGGCAGCCTGAATGCCGGTGAGCGCGTGGCCATCCTTTACCTGCTGCGCAAGATGATCGACAGCGACGAAACACCGGGCTGAAATTTGTTGTGACTGCTGCGATTGCCGTCACAGATACGAGGTCTTCGAGATCGAGCGCCGCGCGGGCGGCGCTCGATTTCCCTGGCGCCAATCATCTTCCGCCATACCCATCACCCCCATCACAGCGCTCTGCAAATTCATCTTTGGCCTGCTTCTTGCTAACTCATTTCATGTAGTGAGTACTTACCGAAAATCTCAAATCATTTGAGTCCTTTGGTAGCGCAAGCAACCCCCAGAGATGAGCCAATAATGCAAACAACCATCTCCCTGCAGGTCAACGGCCAGCCGGTCGAAGTCAGCGCCATGCCCGACACCCCGCTGCTGCTTGTCCTGCGCAACGACCTGTGCCTGAACGGCCCAAAGTACGGCTGCGGCCTGGGCGAGTGTGGGGCATGCACGGTGATCATCGACGGCGTGGCCGCCCGCTCCTGCGTCATCCCCTTGGCCGGCGCCGCCGGCCGCGATATCACCACCCTCGAAGGGCTGGGCTGCAAGGCCGCGCCGCACCCGGTGCAACAGGCGTTCATCGACGAGCAGGCGGCTCAGTGCGGCTACTGCATGAACGGCATGATCATGACCGCCAAGGCCCTGCTCGACCGCATTCCCGATCCCAGCGACGAACAGATTCGCAACGAACTGTCCGGCAACCTGTGCCGCTGCGGCACCCACGTTGAAATCCTGCGCGCCGTGCGCCGCGCCGCCGACACCCGGAGGAAAGCATGAACCACTCACAACAGGTGCCCAGCCGTGACCAGTTGCTGGCCAAGACCGGCGTGCTGTTGATCGTCGACCACATCACCCCGCCCTCGGGCCCGGTGGCCAAGGGGGTGACTCCTGCCGTCAAGGCGCGCGAACTGGCGTTGTTCATCGCGGTCAGCGACGACGGCATGGTCTACGCCTTCAACGGCCACGTCGACCTGGGTACCGGTATCCGCACCTCGCTGGCGCAGATCGTCGCCGAAGAGCTGGACCTGCGCATGGACCAGGTGCACATGGTACTGGGCGACACCGAGCGGGCACCCAACCAGGGCGCGACCATTGCCAGCGCCACCCTGCAGATTTCCGCCGTACCCTTGCGCAAGGCTGCGGCCACCGCGCGGCGCCACCTTTTGCAACGGGCTGCACAACGGCTTGGCTGCGAGGCCCAAGATCTGCGCATTGAAGAAGGCACTGTGGTCGCCGGCAACGGCAGCACCCTGAGCTTCGCCGAACTGGTCCAAGGTGATAACCAGCAACTGCGCATCGCCGACGATGCCCCACTGAAAGCTGTCGAGGACTACCGCCTGGTCGGGCGTAGTGCCGCGCGGGTAGATATCCCTGGCAAGGCCACCGGCGAGCTGACCTACGTGCACGACATGCGCTTGCCCGGCATGCTGCATGGCCGGGTGATACGCCCGCCCTACGCCGGCCACGACAGCGGCGACTTTGTCGGCAACAGCCTGCTGGCGGTGGATGAGAGCTCCATCGCCCATGTGCCCGGCGTGGTGGCGGTGGTGGTGATACGCGACTTCGTCGGCGTGGTGGCCGAGCGCGAAGAGCAAGCAATCCGTGCGGCCCATGACCTGAAAATCAGCTGGAAGCCCTTTACAGGCAAGCTGCCCGACCTCAGCGATGTCGCCCAGGCCATCCGCGACAACCCGCGGGTACAACGCACCGTGCTGGACCAGGGCGATGTGGACGCTGGCATCGCCAATGCCAGCCAGCGCCTGAGCCGCAGCTACCTGTGGCCTTACCAGTTGCACGCATCGATCGGCCCGTCGTGCGCATTGGCCGACTTCACCCCAGGGCAGATCCGTGTGTGGTCCGGCACGCAGAACCCGCACCTGCTGCGCGCCGACCTGGCCTGGTTGCTGGAATGCGGCGAAGAACGCATCGAGATCATTCGCATGGAAGCCGCCGGCTGCTATGGCCGCAACTGCGCCGATGACGTGTGCGCCGACGCGGTGCTGCTGTCACGGGCGGTGCAGCGCCCTGTGCGGGTGCAGCTGACCCGTGAGCAGGAACACGTGTGGGAGCCCAAGGGCACTGCCCAACTGATGGAAATCGACGGTGGCCTGAACGCGGACGGCAGCGTGGCCGCCTACGACTTCCAGACCAGCTACCCTTCCAACGGCGCGCCTACCCTCGCCCTGCTGCTGACCGGTGCCGTAGAGCCGGTGCCGGCCTTGTTCGAAATGGGCGACCGCACCTCGATCCCGCCTTATGACTACGAACACATGCGCGTCACCATCAACGACATGACGCCGCTGGTGCGTGCCTCGTGGATGCGCGGCGTGTCGGCCATGCCCAATAGTTTCGCTCACGAATCGTATATCGATGAGCTGGCCTTCGCTGCGGGTGTCGACCCGGTCGAATACCGCCTCAAGCACCTGTCCGACCCACGCGCAATCGACCTGGTCAAGGCCACCGCCGAACGCGCCGAATGGCAGCCACATACCCGGCCCATGCAGGCGCAGGCCGAAGGTGACGTGCTGCGCGGCAGGGGCTTTGCCTATGCCCGCTACATCCATAGCAAGTTCCCAGGCTTTGGCGCGGCCTGGGCGGCGTGGGTGGCCGATGTCGCAGTGGACCGGCGCACCGGTGAGGTCGCCGTCACCCGGGTGGTGATCGGCCACGATGCCGGGATGATGGTCAACCCCGAAGGCGTGCGCCACCAGATCCACGGCAACGTCATCCAGTCCACCAGCCGGGTGCTCAAGGAGCAGGTCAGCTTCGAAGACTCGACGGTGGCGAGCAAGGAATGGGGCGGCTACCCGATCCTGACCTTCCCCGAGTTGCCCGCCATCGACGTGATGATGCTGCCCCGCCAGCACGAGCCGCCAATGGGCAGTGGCGAGTCGGCCTCGGTACCCAGCGCGGCGGCCATCGCCAATGCCATTTTCGATGCTACCGGCATTCGCTTTCGCGAGCTGCCGATCACGGCAGAGCGGGTGCGTGCCGCCCTCGATGGCGAAGGTCAGGACCCTGATGCACCCGCGCCAGCACCGCCGACAGCCAAGCGTTCGAAGTGGTGGTTCGGCTCGCTGGCCGGGGTATTCGGTGCTGCATTGGGCGTGCTCGCCACCGCCTTGCCCTGGCGCGCCGAAATTGCCCCGGTAACCCCGCCAGCCGCTGGCAGCTGGAGCGCCGCGATGCTCGAGCGCGGGCGCCAGGTGGCCGCAGCCGGTGACTGCGCCGTGTGCCATACGGTCAGCGGTGGCAAAGTCAATGCAGGCGGGCTGGCGATGGAAACGCCGTTCGGCACGCTGTACAGCACCAACATCACCCCCGACCCGGAAACCGGCATCGGCCGCTGGTCGTTCGGTGCGTTCGAGCGGGCCATGCGCGAAGGCATCAGCCGCGATGGCCGACACCTGTACCCGGCTTTCCCCTACACCTCGTTTCGCAACATCAACGACGCCGACATGCAGGCGCTGTATGCCTACCTGATGTCACAAACCCCGGTACGCCAGGAAGCACCTGCCAACCAGATGCGCTTCCCGTTCAACCAGAGGCCGCTGATGGCCGGCTGGAATGCGCTGTTTCTGCAACGCGGCGAATATCAGCCCGACCCACAGCGCAGCGCGCAGTGGAACCGGGGCGCCTATCTTGTCGACGGCTTGGGCCACTGCACAGCCTGCCACTCACCGCGCAACCTGATGGGCGCGGAAAAACGCGGCAGCAGCTACCTGGCCGGCGGCCTGGTGGATGGCTGGGAAGCTCCAGCGCTGAATGGGCTGGCCAAGTCATCCACGCCGTGGAGCGAAGACGAACTGTTCAACTACCTGAGTACCGGCTTTTCCGAAAAGCACGGGGTAGCGGCCGGCCCCATGGGCCCGGTGGTCAGTGAACTGGCCACCCTGCCAAAAAGCGACGTGCGCGCCATCGCCCACTACCTCAGTTCACTCGACGGCGAGCCGCAGGCAGTGGTCGCCAAGGCCGCGCCTCAGGCGGACACGCGCGTGTCGATAAGCAATGGCGAGCGGGTATTCAAAGGCGCCTGCATGGCCTGCCACAGCGATGGCCTGGGGCCGAAGCTGTTTGGCGTCAGCCCGTCGATGGCGGTCAACAGCAACCTCCACAGCGCGTTGCCGGACAACCTGCTACGGGTGGTCATGCATGGCATCCCAACCCCGGCAACCCGTGACCTGGGCTACATGCCCGGCTTCAAGGACAGCCTGTCGGACCGCCAGGTAGCCGACCTGGCGGCCTACCTGCGCCAGCGCTTCGCCGCCGACAAGCCGGCATGGCAAGGGTTGGCGGCCAAGGCTGCGCAAGTAGGTGCCAACCCGGGCAGCCACTGAGGTTCAGCGGCGCAGGCCACGCAGTGCAAGGTCGCTGATGAAGGCCAGCCAGTCAGCCTTGGCCTGCTGGTCGGCCAGGTCCACGGCCAGGAACGAGCTGAGGGTATGGCGGTTGGAGTTATAGAAGTAGCAGAGCGAGGCAATCATCAGGTAGGCGTGGGTGACATCGATGTCATCGCGGAACAGCCCCTTGGCCTGGCCGGCTTCAATGATCGGCCGCAACACGCCCACCGCCTCGCCTGACAGCGCCCTGAGGTTTTGCGACTTACGCGCGTGCTGGCCCTGGTGAAGGTTTTCGGTGGCGAGGATGGTGACGAATTCGGGGTGGCGCACGTAGTAGTCCCAGATGAACGCCACCAACTCGCGCAGGGCCTGTTCCGGGTCGGCGAGGTCGAGGCGCAGCTTGGCCTCGGCCTGGTTGAAGCTGGCGTAGATGTGTTCCAGCACACTGATGAAGAGCTTTTCCTTGCTGCCGAAGTAGTAATAGATCATCCGGTCGTTGGACTTGGCCAGCGTGGAGATCTGCTCGATGCGCCCGCCAGTGAAGCCTTCCTTGCTGAAGACCTTCACTGCGGCCTTGAGAATATTGTCCCGGGTGCGGTCGGCCTGCTGGGCGCGAACACCGGTTTTGCGAGTTTGCATGTCGGTCCCTGTGGGGCTGGCCAGATAGCCAACACTGCCACAGACATTGCGCCATTGCGCGGCTTTTTCGACTGGGCTGACACGATAATCGCGAGGGAGCGGAACATGCAGCATCTCGACCTACAGGTGATCGACAAGGCACTGCAATGGGCCCGGGCCGGGGATACGGTGTGGCTGTGCACGGTGCTGTCCACCTACGGCTCGGCACCCCGTTCGCCTGGGGCTATGCTGGCTTGCCGCAGCGCGCAGGATTGGGTTGGGTCATTATCCGGCGGTTGCGTGGAAGAGGAGTTCCTCGCCAGCCTGGCACACGGTGCGTTCAGCCAACCGGCGCAGGTGGTGCGTTACGGAGACGGCCAGGAACAGAGCCAGCGCTTGCGCTTGCCTTGCGGTGGTGTACTGGTGGTATTGGTGGAGCGGCGGCAGGCGGATGGCGCTTGGCTGAAGCACCTGCATGCGTTGCACGGGGCACTGTTGGGGCAGCAGCGGGTCATGCGCAAAGTCAGTATGCCGGCGGGTGAATTCAGTGTGCATGACGACAACAGTGCTGGCGTGCGCATGAACCACGACGCAATTTACATCGGCATTGGCCCTGCCCTGCGGTTGCTGCTGGCCGGGCTGTCGCCGGTCGCTCAAGCCTGTGCCGACATCGCTCGCACGCTGGGCTGCGAGGTCATCGCCTGCGACCCGCGCGAGGAGATGGCGCACGTCGAAATCGAGGGCGCACAGATGCATCGGGTGCTGCCTTCGCTGTTCATTGCCGCGGGTGGTTGCCATGCGGCTACCGCCATTGTGGCGCTGACGCATGATCCGAAAATCGATGACCTGGCATTGATGGAGGCGGTGAATACCCCAGCGTTCTATATAGGCGCCATGGGTTCGGCGGCCACGTCAGCCCGCCGCGCCGAGCGGCTGCAGCGGATTGGCGGGCTGACCGACAAGCAGATAGAACGGCTGCACATGCCTATTGGGCTGGACCTGGGCAGCAAGGCGCCAGCGGAGATCGCGCTGGCGGTGATGGCGGATGTGCTGCGGGTGTATCGGGGCAAGGCGCGGGATGCGCTGTGAGGTCAGCCACCGCCCCAAGCCATCCAGCAGCGTGCGCTGCCCCCAACAACTGGCCCGGTTCAGGTCGTCTTGCAAATTGATGTTCGATCTGTTTTCGGACATTCGCTGACCGCTCGCTGGGCGCGTGTCAGGCAGTTGACCAAGTGCAGCCGCATGGCAGCGCGGGCAGCACCGGCATCCTTGCCGGTAATCGCGGCATGCACTTGCTCACGCTCCCGCGCCTCCAGTGCCCGTTGCTCGGCATCGCCACCTGGCACTGCTTGCTGGGCCGCAGCCAACAAGGTATGCCCAAGATGGGTCATGGTGTCGATGAAAAAGCTGTTGCCCGTGCATTGGGCTATCTGCAGGTGAAACTCGAAGTCGGTACGCATGCAGGGTGCAGACTGCGTAGCGACACTCCCATCCAGCGCCGCCCGCATGGCAGCCAGTTGCTCTGGGGTGGCACGCTGGGCAGCAATGGCAGCCGCCTCGACTTCAAGGCAAAGCCGCAGCTCGATGATCGCCACCTCGTTGTATGCGCCCCCCATTCCAGGGCTGGCACTCTGGAAGTCACCTGCCGGGATGGCGTCTACAACGAAGGTGCCGATACCACGACGGGTTTCTACCAGGCCTTCGGCCTGCAACCGTGACATGGCTTCGCGCACCACGGTACGGCTTACGCCACGCGCTTTGGTCACGGCTTCTTCGGTGGGCAATTTGCTTCCCGCTGGCAATTCGCCCGAGAGAATCTGCTGCGACAGGTCATGCACCAGTTGCTGGGCGAGATTCAGGCGTTTTTCCGGGGTGGCAGAAGCCATTGGGCGAACCTTTGCTAAGCGGAAGATCCCGGAGTATACCCGCTGCCCGGGGCCAAAACGCACTATACTGCCCGCTGCCAACACAAGAGCACAGTAATGCCGAACCCGACCGCCAGCCCCCCTCAACAGCCTCGCCGCCTGGCCGAAGCACTGGTCGAGCGCTTCGCCCAACGCATGCGTGAGGGCACGCTCAAGCGTGGTGACAAGCTGCCGACCGAAGCCACACTGATCGAAACCGAAGGCGTCAGCCGCTCGGTAGTACGCGAAGCGTTGTCGCGCATGCAGGCAGCGGGCCTGGTCGAGACCCGCCACGGCGTGGGCACCTTCGTGCTGGACATGCCGGCACCGGAGAGCTTCAACGTGGGGCCGGCAACCATCAGCCTGCTGTCCGATGTGCTCGACCTGCTGGAATACCGCCTAAGCCTTGAAGTGCAAGCCGCCGGCATGGCCGCCGAACGGGCCACGCCACAGGCACTCGAAGAACTGCAGCAAGCCTTGGAAGCCCTGATGCAAGGCCCGGAAAAATCCGGCAGCACGACCAACGCCGACTTTCAGTTCCACCTGAAAATTGCCAAGGCCGCGGGTAACCAGTACCTGATCGATATCATGAAGCACCTGGGCACCAAGATGATCCCCCGCACACGCATGAACTCTGCCTATACCGGGCAGAGCAACCGAAGTACCTACCTGGCCGGTATCAACGCCGAACATCAGCAGATCTTCGACGCCATCGCCAGCCGCCAGGTGGATGCGGCGCGCGCCGCCATGTACCTGCACCTGAGCAACAGCCGTATGCGCCTGCGTGAGGCGCAACGGCTACAGGCATTCTACAGCGAGGCCTGAGGCCCCGGCGCGGGCTCTACGTCCGTATAGACAAGCCCTTGGCTGCCCTGCACCTGCCAAGGGTTGGCACCCCCGGTGTCAGTGAAGCGAAGCCCGTCGAAACGCGAGTCCTTCAGGCCATCGATCTTCACCGGGGCTGGCCCGCGAAAGCGCACTCGTTCAAACACCAAGCCCTGATGCCAGGCGCCATGGCTGCTATCGCCCTTCACCTCGATGGCAGCGGTGCGGGCGTTTTCCACGCTTACGTCGCTGACTGTGATATCCCGGAATTGCCCCGCCACCGCCGAGCGCTTGTAATCGAGCTTGGCATTCGGGTCGTTGTAATCCAGGGTGAAGATGAAGGCCTGTTTTGCCGTGTTGCGGATGGCCGAATCACGGAAAGTGACGTGACGTGCGCCGCCGCCCATGAAGTTGGTGCTTTTCATGCGCAGCCCGGCATCGGTGCCATCGGAGACGTTGTCCTCGGCCAGGATGTTCTGAATCCACGCGCCGGTATGGCTGCCCGCCACGACCATGCCATGGCCTTTGCGGAAATAGTTGTTGAAGATCCAGGCCTCCTCCTGCGCCTTCTGGTGAACCGCATCCGCCCCGGTGCCGGCGGCGAAGTTGACGCAGTCGTCTCCGGTGTCGAAGAAGTTGTTGAACACCAGGGCGCCGCGGCTGTTGGCAAACTCGATACCGTCACCGTTGTTGGCGTCGTAGGTACGGTGCGTGGTGTTAGCCAGCACCACATTCTGCGTCTCCAGGTTCATGATGCCGTGGTAGGCCGGGTTGACCACCGTGAAGCCACCATAGAACACGTTTTTCACATTGCGCAGGGTAATCAGCGAGGAACGCATCTGACCGTAGGCGTCCTTGACGTTCATGCCTTCGGCCACCGCCCGCTCCACCTGAGCCTTGGCCAGCACGCCATCGTGCATGTAGCGGCTGTTGTCGCTGGGCAGGTAGAAAGGCAAGGCTTGCCCGCGCTCGTCGAGCACATCCGGGTTACGCTTCCAGCCATTGCCGTCGATGGTGCCCTTGCCGACGATGCGGATATTCTCGAAGGCCTGATGCGCACGCGGGTCGCGCGGCAAGGCATTGATCAGCGAGGCCGGACGCACGGTGGTGGAATACGGGTACTGGATATAGCCCTGGCGCGGGTAGTCCTCGGCACGCTCGGAACCTAACAGGGTAGCGCCCTCGGCGATTTCCAGGGTCATGTCGCTCTTGAGGTAGAGCGCCCCGCTCTTGTACGTGCCGGCAGGCAGCAATACCTTGCAGCCCTTGCTGCAAGCATCGATGGCACGCTGAATGGCAGTCGTGTCGAGCGCCTTGCCATCGCCCTTGGCACCGTAGCGCTGCACGTTGAACAGCGCCGGTATGGCCGTGGTTCGCTGCACAACCACGGGGCTGTCAGCAGACTCCTTGCCATTGCGATCGACCGAGCGCACGGTGAAGTGGTACTCGGTATCGGGGGCAAGCCCTTGGGCGGTGAAGCTGTGAATGGCGATGCGGTGGTGGAAGTTGTGCAGGTCCTGCCCGTAGAACCGGTCGATGTACGGTTTGGCCGGTGACACCTGCTCGTTGTTGGCGTTGCTTGCACCCAGCAACCGGCCATTGGCGTACACGTGGTAGTCGACGATCTCGGCATGGCTGGCGGGCTTTTCCCACACCAGGATGATCTGCCGGTCGTCGTAGGCCAGCGTCGGCACCTGGACCTTTGCAGGGGCCTCTACGGCCCACAGCGGCAAGCTGCTGCCCATGGCCAGGGCGACCACGGCAGCACGCACCCGCGAAGCGGGCGCAAGGTTGGCATTCGGCATGTGCTTGTCTTCCTTGTAATTGCCGGGTTCAGGCCGACATGGCCGGGGCACGATCTGCACTGAAGTCGCGGCTGGCTTGCACCAGCATTCGTGTGTAATCGTGGGTGGCCTGGTCCTGGCTCAGTGCCCGGCAGTCCAGTTGCTCGACGATACGCCCCTGCTGCATCACCGCGACCTTGTCGCACAGATGGCTGACCACGCCCAGGTCGTGCGTCACCATCAGGTAGGTGAGCTTCTCGCGCTGACGCAGGTCGGACAACAGGTTGAGAATTTCTGCCTGCACCGACACATCCAGCGCCGACGTGGGCTCATCGAGCAACAGCACCCTAGGCTCAAGAATCAACGCCCGGGCGATAGCCACGCGCTGACGCTGGCCACCGGACAGCTGGTGCGGATAGCGGTAACGGTAGCTGTCGTTGAGGCCTACCTTGACGAGGATGTCGTTGATGCGATCGTTGCGCTCATCCATGCTGTGGATCACCAGCGGCTCGCGCAGTGCAGTGTCGATGGTATGGCGCGGGTGCAGCGAACCATAGGGGTCCTGGAACACCATCTGCACCTTGCGAAAGTGCTCCTTGGGGAGCTTGTGTTGCAACGGCACGCCGTCAATGCTCAGGGCTCCGCTCCAGTGCCGGTACTGGCCGGCCAGGCAGCGCAACACCGTGGTCTTGCCAGAGCCAGACTCCCCCACCAGGCCAAATGACTCGCCATCTTCGACACTCAGGTCGACATTGTGCAGCACCTGGTTGAGCGTGGCGCCAACGCCAAAGCTCAGGTTCAATGCGTGTGCTTGGATCATGGACATGGTCAGTTACCTCAGCAGGAGAGCCACAGCGGGTCGCGTTGCAACACGGGCAAACGCGGGCGGCGGTTGTCCATGCTTGGCAAAGCGGCCAGCAGGCCTCGGGTGTAGGGGTGTTCGGCACGGTGCAGGTCACTGGCAGCCAGCGACTCCACCACGCGCCCGGCGTACATCACCAGCACCCGGTCACAGTAATTGCGCACCAGGTTCAGGTCGTGGCTAACGAAGATCAGCCCCATCTGCTGCTCCACCACCAGCTCTTCGAGCACATTGAGCACCTGCTGGCGCACCGAAACATCCAGCGCCGAGGTCGGCTCGTCAGCGATGATCACTTCCGGGCTGGTGATGACCATCATCGCGATCATGATGCGCTGGCCCATGCCGCCGCTCACCTCATGCGGATAAAGATCGTAGACGCGCTTCGGGTCGCGGATATGCACCTTGTCGAGCATCTGCAACACCCGCTCACGGGCGTCGTTGCGGCTGGCCTTGTGGTGCGCCAGGTACGCTTCGGCAATCTGGTCACCCACCCGCACCACCGGGTTGAGCGAATACTTGGGGTCTTGCATGATCATCGAGATACGCTGGCCGCGAATTTTCTGCATGGTCTTTTCGCTGGCACCGAGCAGGTCGACATCGCCGAACTGCAGGGCCTTTGCGGTGATCTGCGCGCTGCCGGGGTGCAGCTTGAGCAAGCTGCGGCCCACGGTGGACTTGCCCGAACCGGACTCACCCACGATGGCGAGCTTTTCCCGGCCCAGGGTGAAGGACACATCACGCACCGCGTGCATCACTTTCTTGCCGTTGACGAAGCGCACATTGAGCGATTCGACATTGAGTTTGACTGCTGACATAAAGCCTCCGGTTACTCGCTACGCGGGTCGAGAATGTCCCGCAGGCCATCGCCTAGCAGGTTGAACGCCAGGCTCACCAGCATGATTGCCGCACCGGGTACGGCTACCAGCCACCAGCACTCGAGCATGTAGCGCCTCCCCGTGGAGATCATCGCCCCCCACTCCGGCAAAGGCGCCTGCGCCCCTAGCCCAAGGAAGCCAAGCGCCGCCGCGGTAAGGATGATGCCGGCCATGTTCATGGTCAGGCGGATGATCACCGACGACAGGCACATCGGCACGATATGGCGCAGGATGATGCGTGTCGAAGACGCGCCCTGCAGTTCGACCGCCACCACGAAGTCGGCCTTGCGCAGCGACAGGGTTTCGGCCCGGGCCAGCCGTGCGATCGGTGGCCAGGAGGTTAACGCAATAGCCACCACCGCATGCTCAAGGCCAGGGCCCAATGCGGCGATGAAGGCCAGCGCCAGTACCAGGCTGGGGAACGAAATGAAAATGTCGGTGACACGCATGAACACGGTATCGACAATGCCGCCGAAGTAGCCCGATACCGTGCCGATGAACAGGCCGATCGGGCCGACGATGACCGTCACCAGGGCGATGATGTAGAGGGTGATACGCGCGCCATAGACCAGCCGGCTGAAGATATCCCGGCCGTATTCGTCGGTACCGAACCAGTGCGCGGCACTGGGTGCCTGCAAGGCGTTGGCGAGGTTCTGGATGACCGGGTCGTGGGTGGCGATCCACGGCGCGAACGCCGCTACCACGACCAGCAGCAAGGCCACCAGCAAACCCGCCAGGGTCATGGGGTTGCGGACCAGCAGACGCAACACCCGCAGGCTGCTTTTGCCAAGGGCCTCAAGGCTGGACGCCGGGGCATCGGCCTGCCGCTTGGCGGTAGATTCGGTAGAAGATATGTTGGCAATCATCGGCAAGTTCTCGATGTGGAGTCATGGCCGCTCGGGGTACCCGTGAGCCCCCGGGCGGTACTCAACGTTGCTTGTAGACGCCCAGGTAGCGGGTGGCTTCGGCGTCGTCGCCAGTGAAACCCTTGACGTCGGCTGCGCTTACGGCGGTGTCGGTCATCTGCGAAATCATCATGATCGGCCCCACCTCGTCGTCGTACAGTTTCTGCGCCTGCTGGTACATGGCCAGGCGTTTGGCCGCATCGCGCTCGACCCCCACCCGGTCGATCAGGTCATTCAGCGGGGGGCTGAAGAACGACGCTCGCCAGCCCTGGAAGTTGGGCAGGCCAGCGCTGTCACTGTTGTCGGGGTTGTAGACGAAGGTGCGCAGGCTGAAATACGGGTGCGGATAACGCTCGGCGCCCCGCGCCACGATCATCTCAAAGTTGCGCGCGCGCATGGCGCCATACACCTGGTTGCCGGTACCGGTGACGATAGTGGCCTTGATGCCACCTTCAGCCAGGGTCGACTGCATACGTGCAGCGATATCAATGAAGGGAGGTTCGGACAGCGTGCGAATGGTTGTATTGAAACCTTGTGGGTAGCCCGCCTCTGCCAGCAGTGCCTTGGCTTTGGCGACATCCAGCTTGTAGCCCGGGTCGGGCAACCGGGCCTCGAGCCCAAGCTGCATCGGCTGCTGGTTGAGCTTGCCGTAATGCGGCATCACCTGCTGGTCCAGGCCCTGGTAGTCGATCAGGTTACGCACCGCTTCGCGGACTTTGCGGTTGGCAAACTCCGGCTGCTTCATGCTCATCGCCACGTAGTACAGGGTGCCGCGCTGCAACGCTTGCACCTGGAGGGTGTCGGAACTCTCGATGGCCTTGATATCCGGCGCAGCCATACCGTAGGCCAGGTCCAGGTCACCGCGTTCGAGCATCAGGCGCAGTGACTGCGACTCGGTCATGTGGCGGACCAGCACTCGCTTCATCTTCGCCGGGCCTGCCCAGTACCCGTCGAAACGGGTCATCACCAGCGCATCGTTGGCGCTCCACTTGGTCAGGGTGAACGGCCCGCTGCCTGCCTCATGGGTGACCAGCCAGGCAGCGCCCAGGTCACCGTTCTTCTCATGCTTGAGCACTTGCTGGCGGTCGACCACGACAGCGCTGGGGGACACCGCCAGCGAGTCGATCACCAGCAACGGGTCGGTCGGCTGCGGCAGGTCGATTACCAAGGTATGGCTATCGGTCGCACGGATCAGCTTTTGAATGTTTTCGACACGGTAGCCGTAAGCCTTCCAGGTGGTAGCCAGGCCATAGTTGAGCTTCATCACCCGGTACAGTGACCAGGCCACATCCTCGGCAGTGAGCGGGTTGCCGGAATGGAACAGGACATCATCGCGCAGGTGGAAGGTGATCTGCTTGCCGTCTTCGCTGACGTCCCAGCGTTCAGCCAGTTGTGGCAGGTGCTTGTCCGGGTTGCCCTGGTCGCGCTTGATAAGCGTGTCGTACAGGTTGGCATTGATGCCGGAGGCATCCAGGCCGGGCGCGTTGGCCGGGTCGATGGAGAACAGGTTGACCATGCTCATGCCGACGATCAACTGGTCGCCAGGGGTTTTCGCCTGCACCACAGTGAGCGGGCCAAGCAGCAGCGCTGCGCCCAGCAAAGCCATACGCAGCGGCGGGAATACAGTCTTCATGGCGCATCCTTTTTTATAGTTATTCAATGTGTTCACGCTGATCGGGAATTAGCGGGTCCTTGGGTCGAACACCTTGTACAGGGCGTCGCTTATCAGGTTGAGCGCAACGAAAATCAGGCCGATGATCAACACGCAGCCCATCACCGCGTTCATGTCACCGAGCATCAGGCTACTGGTGAGGTATTGGCCGAAGCCAGGCCAGGCAAACACGGTTTCGATCAGCACCGCCCCCTCCAGCAACGAGCCATAGGCCAGGGCGACCACCGTGAGCAACTGCACGAGGATATTGCGGAACGCGTGGTTCCAGACCACCTGGCGCCGCGACAGCCCCTTGACCCTGGCGGTGATGATGTATTCCTGCGACAGCTGCTCGAGCATGAAGCTACGGGTCATGCGGCTGATGTAGGCCACCGAGTTCAGGCCCAGGATCAACGCCGGCAGAACGATATGGCGCAACGCGCTGGTGAAGGCCTCCCAGTCACGCGCCAGCGCCGTGTCGATCAGCAGCAGGCCGGTAACCTCATCGACCATGCCGTCATAGGCCAGGTCGATGCGCCCTGCGCCACCCGCCCAACCCAGCCAGGCGTAGAACACCAGCAGGCCCATCATGCCGACCCAGAAAATAGGCGTGGAATAGCCGAACAAGGTAATGACCCGTGCGACATGGTCGCCGACCCGCCCCTGATTGCTGGCAGCCACCACGCCCAGGGGCAGACCGATCAGCACGCCGAACAGAATCGCCAGCGTTGCCAGCTCGATGGTGGCCGGGAACACCCGCTTGATGTCATCGAGTACCGGGTGGCCGGTGAGCAGTGCATTGCCGAAATCACCGTGCAGCAAGTCGTTCAAGTACAGCCCGAACTGGGCCCAGATCGGTTTGTCCAGGCCCATTGCCCGGTATACCTGGTCGTAGGTGGAGCTGTCGGCATCCGGGCCAACTACCGCCAGCACCGGGTCCAGCGGCATGACCCGGCCGATGAAGAACGTCAGCGCCAGCAGGCCAAGCAAGGTCACCATCACCGTGCTGGCCCGGCGGGCGGTACCCGATACACGGGCACCCATTACAGAGGCAGTCGAAGCAAACATAACAGGCTCCTGAAAAAGCATTCACCAATCACGCAGGCTTGACCTCAGCGCGACTTGTAGACGTCTTTGTAACGGGTGGTGGCCGCGGTATGGCCTTGGTAGTCCTGCACATCGTGGTAGAGCACCACGGTGTCGGTCATCTGCGACACGGGCAGGATGGCCCCCACCTGCTCGTCCAGGGTTCTCTGGATTTGCTGGTACTGGGCCAGTTGCTGCGCCTTGTCGGGCTCGACTTCCGCCTGCTCGATCAGGTTGTTCAGCTCGGGGCTGAAGAACGAGGTACGCCAGCCCTGGAAGTTGCTCAGCTTGGCTTTGTCTCGGTTGTCCGGGTTGTAAACCAGGGTGCGCAGGCTTGAATGCGGATGCCGTTCAGCACCACCGCCGCCGCGCCCGACCAGGATGTCAAAGCTGCGCTCACGCATGGCACCGTAGATCTGGTTGCCGGTACCGGTGACGATGGTGGCCTTGATACCGGCCTGGGCCAAGGTCGACTGCAGGCTGGACGCAATGTTGATGAAAGGTGGCTCGGTGAGCACGCGGATGGTGGTCTTGAAGCCCTCGGGGTAGCCCGCATCGGCCAGCAGTTTTTTCGCTTCGGCCACGTTCAAGGCATAGCCCGGATCATCCAGCCTTGCTGGCAGGCCAAGCGGTAGCGGGCGCTGATTGAGCTGGCCATAGTGCGGCATCACGGTCTGGTTGATGCCTTGATAGTCGATCAGCGAACGAACCGCCCGGCGTACGCGCACATCGTCGTAGGGTTTGTTCTTCACGCTCAGGGCCACGTAGTACAACGTTCCGCGCTGGACGGTCTGGGTACGAACGTTGTCAGACTTCTCCAGCGCCTCGATGTCTGGCGCGGACATGCCCTTGGCCAGGTCCAGGTCGCCCCGCTCCACCATCAACCGCAGTGACTGCGACTCGGTCATGTTGCGCATGACGATGCGCTTGAGCTTGGCTGGGCCACCCCAGTACCCGTCAAAACGGTTCATCAGGATGACATCGTTGGCGCGCCACTCCTTGAGTACGAACGGCCCGCTACCCGCTGCGTGGGTGGCCAGCCAGGCACTGCCCATGTCATCGCCCTTCTGGTGCTGCTGCACCACCTTGCGGTCGAGGATGAATGCGCTGGGCGAAGTTGCCAGGGTATTCAGCACCAGCAACGGATCCGTCGGCCGTGGTAGCTCGATGACGAAGGTTGAGTCATCAACAGCGCGCATGTGCTGGTCGACATTGCCCGCAGAAAACCCGTAGGCCTTCCAGGTCGACGCCAAGGCCAGGTTAAGTTTGAGTACGCGCTGCAGCGACCAGGCGACATCCTCGGCACTTAGCGGGTTACCGGACTGGAACGTTACGCCCTTGCGCAGGTTGAACGTGAGGGTCTTGCGGTCATCGCTGACCCGCCAGCTTTCTGCCAGTGCCGGCATCAGCCGGTCCGGCTGACGCACGTCCTGCACCAGCAGCATGTCGTAGAGGTTGGCATTGACCTCGGACACATCCAGCCCGGTGGCCGCCGCAGGGTCGAGGGACAGCAGGTTGATCATGCTCATACCGACGATCAGCTGATCAGCCGGGGTTTTCGCTAAAGCAGCAGGTACCGAGGTCAGCGCCAGAGACGCAGCAAAGACCCCCGCCCAGAGAGTGGGGATAACGCTCATGTGAGATCGCCTTCTTATAGTTATTGGACGCTCGGGCGGCACGCAGCGACGCGTGCCGCCATGCACGAATCAGAAGCTTTGCAGCGTATTGGTTTCGACGTAATCGAAGTCGATATCTTCCCCAAGGCCAGGCAAGTTCGACAGGTGCACATAACCGTCTTCGTCCATCGGGTCGACCAGACGCTTGAGATAGGCAGGTACCTCGTCGTAGTCAAGGTAGGGGTGCAGCAGACCGCGCTCGTACCAGGTGCAGTTCTTGATTGCCCCCACGACCGCCAGGTTGGCGGCGCCGTTGCCATGGATCTCGCAATCCATGCCAAACGATTCGGCCATGTGCGCAACCTTCAGACACGGTGCAATGCCACCCACACCGGCAACCCCCGCACGCAGGATGTCGCACACATCGTTCTTGACCCAGCTCGCCCGGCTCAGATGCTTGCCGCCGAGGCTTTCCGGGCCTAGCACCGGGATATCCAGCTGCCCGGAAAGCCAGGCGTAGGACTCGGCGGAGTCTTCCATCATCGGCTCTTCGAACCAGGCGAAATCGAGTTTCTCCAGGGCACGGCCGATAGTGAGGGCCTCGGTGCGGCTGTACCAGTGATAGCCATCGATCATCAGCGCAATGTCCGGCCCCACGGCCTCGCGCACGGCGGCGCATGCCTTGATGTCCATGCTCACGCTGGGCGCGAACGACACCGGCGGCATCCAGGTGTGCAGCTTGATCGCCTTGTAACCACGGTTGACCAGGGTTTCGGCGAAACGACCGTACTCTTCCGGCGTGGACAGACCGCCGGGCAGCTCATCGCCGCACATGGTCGAGCCATAGGCCGGCACCTTGTCGCGGTAGCCGCCGATCAGCTTGTACACCGGCAGGTTCAGCTTGCGACCGGCCCAATCCCACAGCGCCTGCTCGACCAGCGCCAGGGCACGGTCGGTCAGCTGGCTGGCGCTGCCGCGCTGCCAGTGCGCCAGGTCGTGCCAGATTTTTTCGCGGTCAAAGGCATTGGCGCCAACCAGCACCTTGCGCACGAAATTATCCAGCACATAAGGGCGAATGAGCTCGGGTGCGCCCAGCGCATAGCCTTCGCTGCCGCACTCGGTCCTGATGCGCAGCAAGGCCATCCTGGCCTGGGTCACATCACCTGGGTGGGCATGGCCGGCGCTGTCTACGGCGCGGCGCGTGGGGTAGGAAAATACCTGGACGGTTACAGCAGTAATGATCATGGACGTCTGAGCCTTCTTATTGGATTTGTGGCGAGTGAGTCACGCTCTGGGGCCATCCTACGTCATCATACAACATTTGAAAAGCACCCATTAAAACCCGATAAAACCCCCAGTTCATGATGCCTGCAGCAATCATTAGACCCCGAATGAAAAGCGAACACATTCTTGAAACAAGCCAAATAGAGCTATCAAGCGAGGTGATCAGACAACATTTCAATAATTCATAGACAGCTCCACGGTCGTACGATAACTTATTTTAAAAATCACGGAGCGCTGACCACCTCGACCACCTTGCTCACCCGCCTCATCACGTCCTCAACAAAAACAAAAAAAGAGATCGCATGAACATCACACTTCGCCGCCTCATCGCCGCCAGTACGCTCGGCCTGTCGTTCTACGCCTGCGCAGACTCCGCCAGCATCAACTACCGGCACACGTTCACCGAAGATGACAGCATTCATTCCGACCGGATAAAGCTGAGTTACCGCAAGGACAGCGGCCTGGGGTTTGCCGCAGAAATCAAATACAAGACTGCCGGCGACCGCGAAGACGTCGCCTACGACAACATGGTCAACAACGGCCATGAGTTCACCGTGGACTACAACTACAAGATGAGCCCCCGGTCGACCTGGACCCCCGCCTTCCAGATGGACAGCACCAAGGATGCGACCACCTACAAGTTCGGCTTGAAGTACAACTACAAGCTCAGCGACACCTGGTACGTCGCCACCCGCGTGCGCCACGACGCACGCAACCTCGATCGCGACCAGATTGACCACAGCAAGCCGGATCGCGCCAAGGACAACCAGAACACCACCCGCCTTGAAGGCTGGCTCGGCTATACCCCCAGCGGCCCGTGGGCATTCGAATACCAGTACATCCACTTCACCACCGACTACATCCGCTACGACAACAAGAAGCGCGACTACGAGCAGAACCTGATCATCAAGTACAAGCTCAACAAACAGTGGGCACCGTTCATGGAGGTGGGCGACATCAAGGTCAACAGTTACACGGACGATCGCCAGGCCCGTTGGCGCCTGGGTATCCAGTACAACTTCCTGTAAGGGCTACCGCCCGCCCATGCCGGTGTCGTTCCTGCACGGCACCTTCATGCAATTTCCGTAAAAGGCCCCAGCACAATGACCACGACCACCCGCAAACCCTTCAACCGCCTGCTGCTCACCGGTGCTGCCGGCGGGCTCGGACACGTGCTTCGCGAAGCACTGCAAGCACACGCCGACATCGTGCGCGTATCGGACATCAGCCCAATGACACCGGCCGAGGACGCGCATGAAGAAGTTATCCATTGCGACCTGGCGGACAAGGCCGGCGTACTGGCCCTGGCCAACGGTGTAGACGCTATCGTGCACCTGGGTGGGATCTCTACCGAACGCGCTTTCGAAGAAATCCTGCAAGCGAACATCATCGGTACCTTCCACATCTACGAGGCTGCCCGCAAACACGGGATCAAACGCGTGGTCTTTGCCAGTTCCAACCACGTCACCGGCTTTTACCCCCAGGGCGAACAAGTGGATGCGCAATCGCCGCGCCGGCCGGACTGCTATTACGGGCTGTCGAAGGCCTACGGCGAAGACCTGGCAACGTTCTACTTCCACCGCTACGGCATCGAAACCGTCAGCCTGCGTATCGGCTCCTCCTTCCCCGAACCCCGCAATGTGCGCATGCTGTCCACCTGGCTGAGCTACGGCGACCTGATACACCTGGTGGAGCGCGCATTGCTGGCCGAGAACGTTGGTCACACCGTCGTGTATGGAGTCTCCGCCAACCCCGACCTTTGGTGGAGCAACCGCTACGCCGCGCACCTGGGTTTCAACCCGAAGGACAGTGCCGAACGCTTCCGCTCGGCACTGGAGCAGCAGCCGAAACCTGCCGCGAGTGACCCGACAGCTCATCTGCAAGGTGGCGCCTTCACCGCTGCCGGACCTTTTGGCGACTGACCCCCGATAGAGTGCAGAATGCTTCCATGACAGCCGAACTGATTATCGATGCACGCAATGCCACGGGCGAGAGCCCGGTCTGGCACCCCCAGGAACATGCCTTGTACTGGGTGGACATTCCGGTAGGCCGCCTGCACCGCTGGCAACCGGACGGCCAGACCCAGCACTGGACCGCAGACGAAATGCTAGGCTGCATTGCCCGCAGCCACCAAGGCCATTGGCTGGGGGCCCAGGAGAGCGGGATCTTCCACCTCACCCCCCAGGCAGACGGCCGCCTGCTGGCCGGCAAGCGTGCCAGTGTCGAACACGCCAGGCCCGGCATGCGCTTCAATGACGGGCGCTGTGACCGCCAGGGACGCTTCTGGGCCGGTACGATGCAAACCAGCATGGCCGCCGAGCCGGTGGGTGCCTTGTACCGGTATGACGCGATGGCAGAGGGCACGGCAGGGCCATTGCAGGCACGGCTGGGCACATTATCCGTTCCCAACGGCATGGCGTTCAGCCCGGACGGCAAAACCATGTACGTCTCCGACTCACACCCGAACGTGCAGATGATCTGGGCTTTCGACTACGACATCGACAGCGGCAGACCGCACAACCGCCGGGTCTTCGTCGACATGAACCAGCACCCCGGCCGGCCGGATGGGGCTGCGGTAGATGCCGAAGGTTGCTACTGGATCTGTGCGATCGATGCCGGCCAGGTACTGCGCTTTACTCCCGACGGCAAGCTGGACCGCGCCCTGCCGCTACCGGTGAAGAAACCTACCATGTGCGCATTCGGTGGCCCGCAACTGGAAACGTTGTTCGTGACGTCGATTCGCCCGCAAGGCATCGACCTGAGCGACCAGCCCCTGGCCGGTGGCGTATTCGCATTGAACCCAGGCGTCAAAGGCTTGCCGGAGCCCATCGCCAAGGGCTGAATGAAGCCAGGCAGTGGCTGTTTCAGGGGCACTGCGCCCATCGACAAGATGCTGATCAGCGGCGTGAGCTTGCCCCCAGCCAACGTTGATCAGCAGCAACGCCACGCACCACTGCATCGGCGTGCGGGTATGCCCGGTGAGCATGGCGATGGATGAACACCCCCACCAACCCCACGGCGATCTTCAACTGGCGATGGCCGGACAGGTGCGTTACTCAAGCAGCGACGCCTCGTTCGCCATCATCGCTGACCTCGAACTGCCCGACCAGTTTCTGCAACTTGCCAGCATCCACCCGCACCTTCTGCGCGCTACTTTGCAGCACCACCGCCGTCTGCCGCATCTCGCTGGAGGACTGGTTGACCTGCTCGATGGTCTTGCCGTATTCCACGCTCCGCCGGTTGAGCTGCTGGATGATCGCGAACATGCCTTCCACTGCCTGGTGCAGCTGAACGTTCTCGGACGAGGCGTCTTCGGCAAGGCGCAGGCTGTTGTCGACGTCCTGAACACCCTGCTCCATGAAGCTGACAGCCTGGCGGGTTTCGCCCTGGAGGCTCTCGACCATGCAGCGGATGTCCTCGGCGGCGCGGGCGGTTCTCGCGGCCAGGCTGCGCACCTCGTCGGCCACCACCGCGAAGCCACGGCCATGCTCGCCGGCACGCGCCGCTTCGATGGCGGCATTCAGCGCCAGCAGATTGGTCTGGTTGGTGATGTCGCTGATCAACCCGGTGATGTTGTCGATTTCGACCATACGGCTGTCAAGGCGCTGCACACTGGAAGACGAACGCGCCACCACATCGCGAATCGATTGGGTGCCTGACTGCACCGCCAAATACTGCTCGCGGGCACGGCTGACCACTTCGTCCATGGCCTGCTTCATCTGCTCAGCGCTGACCGAGGCCTGCTGCAGTTCGCCAAGTTGCTCCTCCATGATGATCATCATCTGGTGCACCGCATCGGCCACGTCGGCGGAGCTCACGCTGGCCGCCTGGCTGCGCCCAAGCATCATCTGGTTGGTACTGCCGACCGTGCGGCTGGCCTTGACCACCTGCCCCACCACAGCGTCCAGGCGGTCGATGAAACTGTTGATCCAGCGCGCCATGTCGCCGCTCTCGTCGTTGCCCAGGGTGCTGATATCCAGGCGCTGACGCAGGTTGCCTTCACCCTCGGCGATGGTACGCAGCACGCCGCTCATGCCATTCAACCTGGCAGCCAGGCGCCTGGGCCCCAATATCCCGAACAACAGCGTGGCGCCGAGCATGCTCAAGGCCAGAATGACATCGTTCAGCGCTTGCGACAGGCCGGCATAGTGCTGCACCAGGTAGTTGCAGCCGAATACCCCGGCCATGGTCGCCACACAGGGTTTCATCAACCCGTAGCTCAGTGAGCGGCGCCGGTAGACCTCCTCCAGGTCGGCTTCGCACATCATGCCCCAGCGGTCGGGCGAGCCCGGCAACTGAAAGGTCACGCCCTTGCCGACCACCGGCACATGGCGGTAGTCCGAATACCCCGGGTAGGTCACGAACAGGTTGGCACCACGCCGGATGGTTTCCCTTACCCCAGGGTGCAGTTCGCCGGTGGAGGGGTCGGTGAAGCGCAGTTCCAATTCGGTATGGCGCTGGACCTGTACCGTGGACCAAGGCGTGTGCACACCACTTTTGAGGTTCTCGCCATGGGTAAAGGTGCCGTCCTCGAAGCGCGAACGCGACAGGGCCGTGCCGGGCTGGATGGCCGGGTCGAAGCGCGACTGCGCCATGAACAGGTAGTTGTCGCCCGACTCGGCGAAAATATGCCCGGCCTCGCGCTGGATCAGGTCGCCCAAAACATCGTTGGGTACACGACCGCACAGGCAGCCAAGGACTTTGCCGCCGGCCTTCACGGGCTGATAGAACATCAGCGTGACTTCGTCGTGAAAACGCGACGACGACGGGCCGATGCTCAGGGTCAGGGGGTCGCTGTAGGGACCATGCAGAAACGGCGCCTTCAGCCCTTGGGCCAGCGCCGAAGTCTGCTCGATACGTGGCGTACCCCGTTGTGGCCAGGTCGAGGTGATGAGGCTGCCAGCAGCATCGACGACAAACAGCTCGGAAAAGTCTTCGGCCTGCGCCAGCTTGTCCCGCAACAACGCGCTGTCGGGTTGCGCGAACCCTTGCGCCAGTTGTTCCGCCAGTTCAGCCAAGTGCTCCCACTGTTCGCGGGCCCAGTCCTGCAGCAAACGCACGCGGGTCTGGGCAATGGCTTCAAAGGTTTGCTCGATCTGCGGGTAGCTCGACCGGTTGACGTGGCAGGCCCAGCCCATGCTGAGCTTTCCAGTTTTACCGAACCAGGGCAGCCAGCCCTTTTCACTCGATGACAACTCCATGGACCCACTGGAAAGCGACATTATCTTCACCATACGCGACATCAAATGGCAATCTGATAGCAAGTCGCACGCCAACGGCGGGAGGGGTGATTATTGGGGAATTACCGGCTTTTAATGCACAGCCTTTGTGCAGGACCGCTACGGGATAGCCTTGCATGCACCAGCGAGGGGCAATATGGCTGCAATCAGGCCCTTGACTGAATTGTGGCAAAGAGACGCCAGAACTGCTCGCAGATCGCACAACAGTTCGATAATCGCACAAATTCCACCAAACCCTCTCTACTGTTGCCCTATCTTGCGGCACGCTATAGCGAAAGTCAGCAAGCAATTGCAAGTGCTGAATGGCCTCATCGCTTCACACGCGCCGGCCAGCCCGACAACCACAACTCCAGGAACAACCAGGAGCTCGCCTTGATCAATAAAACGTACGAGTCCATCGCCAGCGCGGTGGAAGGGATCACCGACGGATCGACCATCATGGTCGGTGGCTTCGGCACTGCCGGCATGCCGTCCGAGCTGATCGATGGCCTGATCGCCACCGGCGCCCGCGATCTGACCATCATCAGCAACAACGCCGGCAACGGCGAAATCGGCCTGGCCGCCCTGTTGATGGCGGGCAGCGTGCGCAAGGTGGTCTGCTCGTTCCCGCGCCAGTCCGACTCCTACGTGTTCGACGAACTGTACCGCGCCGGCAAGATCGAACTGGAAGTGGTGCCCCAGGGCAACCTGGCCGAGCGCATCCGCGCAGCGGGCTCCGGCATTGGCGCTTTCTTCTCGCCGACCGGCTACGGCACGCTGCTGGCCGAAGGCAAGGAAACCCGTGAAATCGATGGCCGCATGTACGTGCTGGAAATGCCGCTGCACGCCGATTTCGCACTGATCAAGGCCCACAAAGGTGACCGTTGGGGCAACCTGACCTACCGCAAGGCCGCACGCAACTTCGGCCCGATCATGGCCATGGCCGCCAAGACTGCCATCGCCCAGGTCGACCAGGTTGTCGAACTCGGTGAACTGGACCCGGAACATATCATCACCCCGGGTATCTTCGTCCAGCGCGTGGTCGCCGTTAACGGCGCTGGCGCTTCTTCGCTTGCCAACGCTGTCTGAGGCCTGCCATGACCATCACCAAAAAGCTCTCCCGCACCGAGATGGCCCAGCGCGTGGCCGCAGACATTCAGGAAGGTGCCTACGTAAACCTGGGTATTGGCGCACCGACCCTGGTGGCCAACTACCTGGGTGACAAGGAAGTGTTCCTGCACAGCGAGAACGGCCTGCTGGGCATGGGCCCAAGCCCGGCGCCGGGCGAGGAAGACGATGACCTGATCAACGCCGGCAAGCAGCACGTGACCCTGCTGACTGGGGGTGCCTTCTTCCACCATGCCGACTCGTTCTCGATGATGCGCGGCGGCCACCTGGACATTGCTGTGCTGGGCGCATTCCAGGTGTCGGTGAAAGGCGACCTGGCCAACTGGCACACTGGCGCCGAAGGTTCCATCCCTGCCGTGGGTGGCGCGATGGACTTGGCCACTGGCGCGCGCCAGGTGTTCGTGATGATGGACCATTTGACCAAGACGGGTGAAAGCAAGCTGGTGCCTGAGTGCACCTACCCGCTGACTGGCATCGGTTGCGTCAGCCGTATCTACACCGACCTTGCCGTGCTGGAAGTGACGGCTGAAGGGCTGAAAGTGGTCGAGATCTGTGCAGATATCGACTTTGATGAGCTGCAAAAGCTGAGTGGCGTGCCGCTGATCAAGTGATCGTCAAAACCGCGCAGGCATCCGCTGGCCTGCGCGGTTTAGTTGCAAGAATGGCCTTGGGTCACACTGCGGCCCCAAGGTTCTCAGCTGCGCAGCAAAAATCGCCGGTGCCGCCATGCGGCCCGACCCTGGCGCAAGGCCTCCCCTACAGGGCTTCAGGCTTCGCCCACGCACGCCCGCACTTCGACTTCCACAGCCTCCCAACACCAGCGCCGAAGCCACGGTTGAACGTGGGCGTTCGTGTACCAGCGTGCCCGGGATCAGGCTTGCCCCTGTGCGGGGAAGGTAGCGACGCACAGGTGAGAGGGGCGATGACGGCGCGTTGAAATCGCAAGGCGACGCCGCGCTTACGGGATGCTTTTTGATCCATCGACGGTTATAACCTAATAACGAACAAGTCTATTTGGCTATAAAAAAATCTATATGCTGGCTGTATCCGATAACGGGCAAAGTTGGGCAGTCGAGTAGCGTATGGATGTAGGTTCTTTTGGTTTTACCATTGCGGGACTGGTCGTGGGTTTCATCGTCGGCATGACCGGCGTCGGCGGCGGTTCGCTGATGACCCCGATCCTGTTGTGGTTCGGCATCAACCCGGCTACCGCTGTCGGCACCGACCTGCTGTATGCCGCCATCACCAAGGCCAGTGGCGTCTGGGTGCATGCGCGCAACAAGAACATCGACTGGAAGATCACCGGGCTGCTCAGCCTGGGTAGCGTACCTGCCGCGGCGCTGACCCTGTGGTTCCTCAGCACCCTGCATACCGACACCTCGGCGCTCAACGCGATCATCAAGCAAGGCCTGGCGGTAGTGCTGATCCTGACCGCGCTGGCCATCTTGTTCAAATCGCGCCTGCAGGCTTTCGCCAACCGCCACGCCGGTGATCACTACCACCTCAGCGACCGCAGCCTGAACACCCTGACTGTGCTGACAGGCGTAGTGCTGGGCGTGATGGTTACCCTGACCTCCATCGGTGCTGGTGCCCTGGGTACCGTGGCGTTGTTCCTGCTGTACCCATTCCTGGTTACTCGCCGCCTGGTCGGTACCGAAATAGCCCACGCCGTGCCGCTTACCCTGGTAGCAGGCCTGGGCCATGCCGGCATGGGCAACATGGACTGGTCGCTGCTGGGCTACCTGCTGCTGGGTTCGCTGCCGGGCATTTATCTGGGCAGCCACCTGACGGGGCGTATCTCCGACCGCGTACTGCGCCCATGCCTGGCTACTATGCTGCTGCTGATCGGGTACAAGCTGGGGTTCTGACCGTCAGCCAAGGCGCAGCCGCCACTGCCCGGTAAAGCTCAACTCCAGGCGTGACAGCGGCAACACGTCGATACGCTGACTGGCTTCCATCGGGCAACCCAATAGCTGCACCAGCATCGCACGCATGACCATCGGGTGAGTCACCGCCAGCCACTCACCCGGCCTGTCGAAGGCCGCCAGCCAGGCGGCCATGCGCATGCAAAGCGCGGCAAACGACTCCCCTCCATGCACCACGCTGGCCGGGTCCTGCAGCCATTCTGCCAACGCCTGCGTGTGCTCGGCTTGCAGCTGCTTCAACGACAAACCTTGCCAATGCCCCAGGTCGCAGTCAGCCAATGCTGGCTCGACCTCTACCGTGCCTGACAAGCAAGCTGCCGTCTCGCGGGCACGGCGCTCTGGCGCCGTCAGCATTTGCAGGGCAGGCAGACTGGCAGCGGGCGGACACGCCAGCGGCAGGATGACATCGTCCACGCAATGCAGGCGCCCGGTCTTCTGAGCCTGGGTCAGGGCATGGCAGATCAGGGTCAGGCGGATAGCTTTCACCAGGCGTTTCTCGCAGCAGGCTGGGGCGCATGGTTTAGCATGCCGCAACGCGTTTGGCTGCAACAATATCGATTGATGACAGCCATTACGGCGATCTGCCACCATGAATTACTGCACTTCCGTTTCGTCCCAGAAGTGACCAATCACAACAGGGACGTCGACGCATGACCGATATGACACGTCGCTCGCTGGTGGGCCTGGGCATGGCCTTGCCGCTGCTCGGGCAGATCAACTGGGCCAACGCTGCACCACCCTCTCCGGCCGCCGACAGCGGCCCAGTACGCATCAACTACAATGAAAGCCCTTGGGGGCCGAGCCCCGCAGCATGCGAAGCGATGCGCGAAGGCATTGACCAGTGCGGGCGCTACCCCTACGAAGCGCAATACCAATTGATCGACACGTTCGCCGCCAAGCACGGCCTGGCGTCGGACCAGGTGCAAGTGTTCTGCGGCTCGAAACTGGCGCTGCAGCACGCGGTAATGGCTTTTACCGGACCTCGCAGTCTGGTGGTGCCCGAACCCTCCTACGAAGCGCCAGCCGAGGCGGCCAGCGGGCGAGGTAGCCAAGTGCACCGGGTTGCCCTGACCGCCCGCCACGCCCACGACATCGACGCCATGCTGGCGGCTGACCGCGCACCCGGGCTGATCTACCTGTGCAACCCCAACAACCCCACTGGCACGCTTACCCCGCGTCAGGACATCGAGCGCCTGCTTGCGCGCAAGCCGACAGGTAGTGTGGTGGTGGTGGACGAGGCCTACATTCATTTCAGCGATGCGCAAAGCTGTATCGACCTGGTGAGGGAAAACCCCGAACTCCTGGTGTTGCAGACTTTTTCCAAACTGTACGGCATGGCGGGCGCGCGCCTGGGCCTGGCGATCGGCCAGGCGCCGCTACTGAAGCGGCTGGAAGCGTATGACGGCGAGAACGTCGCCCCGGCGCCTACCTTGCTGGCTGGCCTGGCGAGCCTGCAGGACCGCCAGCTGGTGGCTCAGCGCAAGGCCGCCAACGCCCATCTGCGCGAACAGACCGTTGCCTGGTTGGCCGAACGCGGCTGGCGCTGTACAGCGTCGCAGACCAACTGTTTCATGATCGATATGCGCGGGCCTGGGCAGCCGGTAGTCGAGCGCCTCGCCAGGGAAGGTGTGCTGGTCGGGCGGATCTGGCCCAGCTGGCCCAACTGGGTGCGGGTGAGTGTGGGCAATGACCAAGATATGCAACGCTTTCGCACAGCGTTTGCCAAGGTGGTAGCGGGCTGAACGCATCGGCCCCATTGCCGAGCCAGCTGCCACAGGCACTTCACAAGCCTGAAGGGCTGCGGTAGCCCAGCGGGGGCTGGCTTGCCGGCGATGCACCCAGCTCAGCCGAGCATCATTACCGCCCCCCACACTGGCAGCGCCAGCACCAGCCCCACCGCCAGCTTCGGCCAGTACGGCAGTAGCATTACCAGCAGCATCCCCGCCAGCGATATCGCCCCTAGGCAGGCCACAGGCCCCATAGCCCAACCCCACGCCTGGGCACACAGCACCAGGCTGACCAGCAAGGCAAGCCACCCGGCCCCACGCAGGACGACCCGCAGCAGGCGTGGGCAGGCCCGATTCCAGACGTGCTGGTAATGCCGCTCCAGCCCTTGGCACAGCCCAAGCATTCCGGCGTAGGCAAACAACATCCCGCCTGTAATCCACATCATCATGCCCCGGCCTCCATCCGCCGCCCTGCCCTGGCCTTGTGGGGTGCCGGTTGTGCTTGCCGAACCCGCCAGGCCACCAGCCCAAGCAACGCCCCCAGTGCCAGCGCACACGCCACAACCCCCAGGCGCATCGGGTCGTCCAGGCCGCCGAATGCCCCCAAGCCAATGCACAGCAACGCCGTCAGCAGCAGTTGCTCGACCCACGCCCGGCGCGCCGGCCTGACACCCGCATGCAGCAGCGCCAGCAACCAGATTCCAAAGAATGCGCGCACCTCCCAGCTCTCCCGCTGCAGCAACTCCACCGGCAACAGGCGGTTGACCCACAGCAGCCCCACACATGCCAGCAGCAAACCGCTGATAAAGCCGACGTTACACACCTCGGCCAAGCGGTACCCCCGGCGCGCTGAAGGCTCGGCGGTATCAGTGGCGTATTTACGCCCGCGCTTCACGCAGAACAGCACAAGGCCGCTGGCGATCATCAGGCAGCTGACCAGCCCACAGATGAAATACAGCCAACGCAGCGGGTAGCCACCAAACTGGGCGAAGTGCAGGCCGACCATCACCCGCTGGGTAAGGGGTACCGCACGCCACTCCGGCACGTCACGAAGCAGTTGCCCGCTGACGCCATCGAAGACCATGGCCTGGCCCTTGGCCAGGGCAATACGGTTGCCTAGCCCAGGGCGGATCTCGATACGCGCCGCTGCGGTGTTGGGGTTGCGAATGTTCAAACCGGCGAGTGGCCCCAGCCGGGCCTCGGCCAGGGCCAGCAGCGGCGCCACATCGACCAGCCCAGCGGGGTGCCTGGCCAGACCACGAGGCTGCTCCAGGCGGGTATTGCCCTGCGCCTGGAAGTAGGCGCGGCTGTCGCCATCGAACAGCGCATCGACCCCGGCCGGGATGTAGACCAGCATGAAGATCACCAGGCCGGTGTAGGTGATCATCAGGTGGAACGGCAGCAACAGCACTGCGCTGGCGTTATGGAAATCCAGCCACGAGCGCTGGCCTTTGTTGGGCCGGAAGGTGAAGAATTCCTTGAAGATCTTCTTGTGGACGATAATGCCGCTGACCAGCGCAGCCAGCATCACCAGGGCCAGCGCGCCGACCACGAAAATGCCCCAGTTGCGTGGCAGGTCGAGGGTGAAGTGGAAGCGGAAGAAGAAGTTGCCGCCGACACTGTCGCGCACGTCGATCGCCGCGCCGGTGCCAGGGTCGAGCTGCACACCCCCGCCATGGCGCCGCTCTCCGGTAGACACGCGCAACCCGGGCGAGCGTTCGCTCGGCAGGCTGATGTTCCAGTTGCCGGCTTGCGGCTCGTGCGCCTGCAGGTAGGCGATGGCGCGCCGGGCAGCATCGGCCTGGGTTACCTGGGTAGCCGGAATTTCCGGTTGCATCCAGTGGTTGAGTTCCTTGTCGAACACCGCCAGCGTACCGGTGACGAAGATGGCGAACAGCAGCCAGCCGAAGATCAGCCCGGCCCAGGTGTGCAGCCAGGCCATCGACTGGGTGACGGTATGCTTCATGCCAGCCACCCCAGCGCTTGTGGCCAGAAGCCGACCAGGCTCAAGGGTGCAGCCAAGGCAAGCGGCGCCCAGGCGCGCAGCGCATCACGGCAGGCAAAGGCCCAGAGCATGGCGACGGTGTAGAAAATGAAGGCCGGCAGGGTCGCGACGATGACCGCATCGCTGGCGGGCAGCGGCAGGATGCGGGCCAGGCAGGCGCTGGCGGCATAGCTGAAGGCATAGCCGCCGAGCAACGCCGCGCAACTGCGGGAGAGGATCTGTAGCCAGGCAGGGGCTTTGATCATCGGAGGTTCCTTGAAGTCCGGTGATGAGGCCGCAGCTGCTATGCGGCCCTCGGATCAGAAGTTGATATTCAGCGCAGCAAACACCGCCCTGCCCGGCTGGTTATAGGTATTGGCCCCCGAGGTGCTGGCGTTGCCGCCACGCAGGATCTGCTTGTCGAACACGTTGTTCACCCCAACCCGTACGTCGTAGTTGGCGTTGAACTTGTACCCGGCGCTCACGTCCACCAGGCCATAGGCCTCTACATCTTCCTGAGCGGTCTCGTCGTAGTCCTGCTCGGTGCGGTAGTTGTAGGTCGGCGATTTCTGCTTGCCGAACCAGGTCCCCGCCACCTGGAACGACAGCTGTTCGGTAGCGCGCCAGTCAAGGGTGGTGTTGACGGTGTATTCCGGGATCACTGACAGCGGCTCGCCGGTCTCGCGGTTGTCGTTGTCGAGCATCCAGGTCAGGTTGGTGTTCCAGTCCAGGGTCGGACTCAGCTCGATGAAGAAGTTGCCTTCTACACCTTCCACCCGCGCTTTGCCGGCGTTGTCCCACTGGGTCACGCGGCTACCGGTGCCAATGGTGTACAGCACATCGGTGTCACCGATGATCTTGTTCTTGTAGTCGTTGCGGAAGTAGGTGGCACTGGTGCGCCAGCTGCCACGGTCGTAGAGCAGGCCGATTTCCTTGTTGACGCTGATCTCGGGCTTGAGGTCGGCGTTCCCCTGCAGGTAGCAGCCACCGTTATTGGTCTGCTGCACGCTGCAGCCATTGCCACGGCTGTACAGCAGGTAATTGGGGTTGGACTGGTACAGGTTCGGCACCTTGTAGGCTCGGGCAATGCCGCCCTTTACCGACAGAGCTTCGGTCAGTTTGTGAGACAGGTTGAAGCTGGGGCTGAAGTTGTCGCCGAAGGTTTCGTGGTGGTCGAAACGCAGGCCCGGAGTAAGGGTGGTATCGCCAACGATGATGTTGTCCTCGACAAATACCGCGTAGCTGCGTGCCGTCATCTTCGAGCTGCTGCGATCAAAACCCACCAGCCCGCCAGTGCTGGTGGGGTCGGAGCTTTGTGGGCGCAGCGAGCCCTGGTCATTGAGGGCTTCGTACAGGTACTCGCCACCGAGTGTCAGCACATGCTCGGCGCTGCCCATGGCAAATGGCAGGTTCACCTCGCTGCTCAGGCGCGTATTGCGCAGGCGCGACATCGCCCCTCCCTCGTCGCTGGGCGCGCCTTCGGTACGCCCGGCCAGGCCCTCATTGAGGCGCCAGTTGCGTACGTATTCGTAGGCCAGCGTGGTCTTGCTGGTACCCCAGGTGAAATCCCCCAGGTGGGTCAGGTCGTAGGTGCTGCGCTGCATCACGTTGGTTTCGTGACCGTAAAGGCTGGAAACGAAGTCGACGTCACCCCCGCCGTTGCTGTTCATGGTGTCGCCGGCAAAGATATTGCCCTGGCGACTGTAGCCGGCGCTGGCTTCCAGGCGGTGCTCATCGTTCAGTTTCCAGCTCAGCAGGCCATTGATGTCCTTGTTGCGCACCCCTTCACGGCCTGCTACCAGGGCACTGGTGGCGTGGCCGGCGTTGATGTCCAGATCATCGGCGTCGGTCTTGGCCAAGCCTCCGTACAAGCGGAAGCCGAGGTTGTCGGTAAGGCCACCGCCAAGGTTGAAGTTGGCGCGGCGGCTGGCGCCTTCGGCGCTGTCTTCGGGCATTTGGGTGTACAGGCTGACACTGCCTTTGAGCGCATCGGTGGGGCGCTTGGTGATGATATTGACCACCCCGCCCATGGCGCCGGAACCATAGCGTGCAGCGGCCGGGCCACGGAGGATCTCGATGCGCTCGACCGCTTCGGCCGGCACCCAGTTGGTTTCGCCACGGGTATCACGGTCGCCGTTCCAGCCGTAGCGCACAGCGTTGCGCGCGCTGGACGGCTTACCGTCGATGAGGATAAGGGTGTTTTCCGGGCCCATGCCGCGCAGGTCGATCTGGCGGTTGTTGCCCCGGGCGCCACTGGCGCTGTTACCGGTGAGGTTGACGCCGGGCTCACGGCGGATGATATCGGACAGGTCATTGGCCGGTGGGTGGCGCTTGATGTCTTCGGCGGTGATGATTGACGAACCCAAGGCCTGGCGGGCCTCGCGTTCGGCAGTGACCAAGGTGTTCTCGATCACCAGAGCGTTGTCGGCCAGCGGTACTTCCAGCACTTCACCCCCATGCTGATCTTCGGCGTCCGCCGCAGTGGCCATCATGGCCGGTGACGCCAGCGCGACGAACGCCAGGGCCAGGCTATTAGGTGAAGTTCTGTGCTGCATGGTACATCTCCTGCGATTCATGAGCGAAAAGGCACATCCTTGTCACGAACCGGGAGCCATCGCCCACCGGCCCGCAAATACAATCTGGCGGCCAACAGGGGAGGTAAATATAGGGAGCTTCAAATGCGAGTAAATCTTATTTACGAAGTTTACATGTTTGTAACGGAACTTTGCTGGACCCGCGGGATAGAGCCGTTGCCGTGACCAAGTCGACAGGGGGCCGAAGATCACCCCGATCAGCAGCCCGGCGATCTCGCCAAGGCTGCACGTGGTGGCGGGTGCAATGCATCGGCTGCTTTGCGGGGGCAGACAGGCAGGGGTAGCAAGCGCCACGCTGGTGGGGCTTACGCTGTTGCGCTGAGCCCTACCAGCCTGCCTTTGCTTCCCATCGAGACGCTACGCCAGCGCTGGCTCTTGCTCCAGCAACGACCAACCGCCCTGCCCATCCACCTCCAGTCGATGGGTATGGAACCCTGCCAGCGTGCTACGGTGCCCGACACTGACCAGCAGTGCACTCGGCAACTCCGTACGCAGCAGCGAGTACAAGGCGTGCTCAAGCCCTTCATCCATCGCCGAGGTCGACTCGTCGAGGAACACCACCTGCGGCCGGTTGAACAGCACCCTGGCGAACGCCAGGCGTTGCTGCTCACCTACGGAGAGGATGTGTGACCAGTCGCGGTTGATATCAAGGCGTTCGGCCAGGTGGGCCAGGTTGACCTGGCGCAGCGCCTGCTGCATTCGCCCTTCATCCTCCGGCTTGCCGGCTGCCGGATAAGCAATGACGGTACGCAAGTCACCCAACGGCAGGTACGGGCGCTGTGACAAGAACAAGGCCTGATGACCCATTGGCCGCCTGACCTCACCATCGGCATACGGCCAAAGGCCGGCCAAGGCACGTAGCAGCGTGGTCTTGCCGCTGCCCGATGGCCCTTTGATCAATAGTGCCTGACCGGCATGCAGGCTCAGCTCAAGGTCGGAGATAAGGGCATGACCGTCCGGGCGCAACACCTGCAGGCGAGCGATCTGCAGCACATGTGCCTGTTGCTCGGTGAACACCCTGGGCAAGGCACTCGCTTGCTGATTGGCATCCAGGAAGCCCGTCAGACGATCGAGGGTGGCGCGGTACTGGGCGAATGCATCATACGATTCACGGAAGAACGACAGCGAATCCTGCACCTGGCCAAACGCCTGGGAAGTCTGCATGACATCCCCCAGCTTGATCGCCCCACTGAAAAAGCGTGGTGCCTGAAGAATGAAAGGGAACACCACGGCAACCTGGCTGACGCCCAGGTTGAAACCACTGAACTTGAGGTTCCGGAACACCAGCGCCCAGGCATTCACAATCAACGCAGCAAAGCGGCCCAGCAAAGTGCCCCGCTCGACCTGAGCACCTTGGTAGAAAGCGATGTTCTCGGCATTCTCACGCAGACGCATCAGCGCGTAGCGGAAGTTGGCGGTGAGTTTTTCGTTGAGGAAGTTCAGGCGGATCAGTGGGCGGCCGAGACGGAAGGCGATCCAGGTAGCCACGATGACATACAGGTATACGGCAAACACCATCGCCCGGGGTATCTCCACCCCGCCAACCGCCAGGGGGGCCGACAGCCCCCACAGAATACCGGTGAATGCCACCAGCGAGACCAAAGCACTGACCGCACCCAGGGCCAGGCTAACCGAGTTGCTGACAAAGGCGTTGACGTCCAGCTCGATCCGCTGGTCAGGGTTGTCCACGGGCTCGGCGAGGAACTGGCCACGGTAGTAGGCGTCACCGTGCATCCAGTCGTGGGTGAGGCGCTCGGTCAACCACTCGCGCCACTTGATGCTGAACGCTTGGGTGACATAAAAGGTGAACAGGGAGCGCAACACGTGAATGGTAGCCAGTATCGCGAACACCCCGAGCAGGTACCAGAAGGCGGCTTGGTCAAGGCCCTGCAATGCGCTATAGAAGCCGTTGTACCAGAACGAGAACAGCACATTGAGGCGGACTGAGAACAGCGTCAGCACAAGCAGCAGGGCAAACACCAGCAACGGTCGCCAGCTGCGCCTGAAATTGAAGTAGGGCCCGGCAAGCTGCCAGAACTGGCTGCCCCAGCGGGTGTAACGTACGGCCAGTAGGGCGGCGGCCGTGAAACCGATAAGCGTGATGAACGAGGCGATTGCCAGCCAGCTCAGGCTCTCTTGCAAGGCCTGGTGCCAGTTCATTTCCATGGTAGGTATCCGTGCAGGGTATTTCCGCGAGCGTAGCATTGCCCTGCGATTCTTCAGACATAAATGACGCTTATTTCATTTTCGTTTTGGGGTTATGCAGCCGCTCCTACAGGGGACTGCGGGTGGCATGGTTTTCAGGCCACAAAGACAAAACCCCTACCTGCATGTGCAGATAGGGGTTTTGCGAAATGAATCTTGACGATGACCTACTCTCACATGGGGAAACCCCACACTACCATCGGCGATGCATCGTTTCACTGCTGAGTTCGGGATGGGATCAGGTGGTTCCAATGCTCTATGGTCGTCAAGAAATTCTGTAGCCAGAATGTCCAGATGGACAGCCCAGCGAATCCGGATATGTGATGGGTGCTGCGTTTAATTTGTGGTCTTACGAATTTTCGGGTCTTTCGTCTTCACCACCGCAATCTGCGTCAGCAAATTGCTTGGGTGTTATATGGTCAAGCCTCACGGGCAATTAGTATTGGTTAGCTCAACGCCTCACAGCGCTTACACACCCAACCTATCAACGTCGTAGTCTTCGACGGCCCTTTAGGGGATTCAAGATCCCAGTGAGATCTCATCTTGAGGCAAGTTTCCCGCTTAGATGCTTTCAGCGGTTATCTCTTCCGAACATAGCTACCCGGCAATGCCACTGGCGTGACAACCGGAACACCAGAGGTTCGTCCACTCCGGTCCTCTCGTACTAGGAGCAGCCCCTCTCAAATCTCAAACGTCCACGGCAGATAGGGACCGAACTGTCTCACGACGTTCTAAACCCAGCTCGCGTACCACTTTAAATGGCGAACAGCCATACCCTTGGGACCGGCTTCAGCCCCAGGATGTGATGAGCCGACATCGAGGTGCCAAACACCGCCGTCGATATGAACTCTTGGGCGGTATCAGCCTGTTATCCCCGGAGTACCTTTTATCCGTTGAGCGATGGCCCTTCCATACAGAACCACCGGATCACTAAGACCTACTTTCGTACCTGCTCGACGTGTTTGTCTCGCAGTCAAGCGCGCTTTTGCCTTTATACTCTACGACCGATTTCCGACCGGTCTGAGCGCACCTTCGTACTCCTCCGTTACTCTTTGGGAGGAGACCGCCCCAGTCAAACTACCCACCATACACTGTCCTCGATCCGGATAACGGACCTGAGTTAGAACCTCAAAGTTGCCAGGGTGGTATTTCAAGGATGGCTCCATGAGAACTGGCGTCCCCACTTCAAAGCCTCCCACCTATCCTACACAAGCAAATTCAAAGTCCAGTGCAAAGCTATAGTAAAGGTTCACGGGGTCTTTCCGTCTAGCCGCGGATACACTGCATCTTCACAGCGATTTCAATTTCACTGAGTCTCGGGTGGAGACAGCGCCGCCATCGTTACGCCATTCGTGCAGGTCGGAACTTACCCGACAAGGAATTTCGCTACCTTAGGACCGTTATAGTTACGGCCGCCGTTTACCGGGGCTTCGATCAAGAGCTTCGCTTGCGCTAACCCCATCAATTAACCTTCCGGCACCGGGCAGGCGTCACACCCTATACGTCCACTTTCGTGTTTGCAGAGTGCTGTGTTTTTAATAAACAGTCGCAGCGGCCTGGTATCTTCGACCGGCATGAGCTTACGGAGCAAGTCCTTCACCCTCGCCGGCGCACCTTCTCCCGAAGTTACGGTGCCATTTTGCCTAGTTCCTTCACCCGAGTTCTCTCAAGCGCCTTGGTATTCTCTACCTAACCACCTGTGTCGGTTTGGGGTACGG
>NZ_SSOE01000053.1:0-122863 GCF_029871175.1 Pseudomonas sp. BN607 | reverse complement strand
ATTATGAGCATCCTTGGATTTTTCCCGCGGGGCGGTGTACTCTACAATTCAGCACCAAAGGTTCTAACTCGACTAAATTACCATTTAGTTTAGTTATATGCGCATCAGGCTTGGGTACCAAAATTCTCCTGCAGCAGATGACCTGGTTCTTTCATCTGGTACCGATTCAACGCTAAGGCTGGCCCCGGCCTGCGCCGATCGGTTTCGGGACTGGTACCAAACGACCCCAGCCGACAGCCAACGGCTATCAAAGAACTTACTCCACGAATGCGGACTAACAAAAGCAGCTGGCGACCGGTGCCAGCCCCTCGCTGCGCGCGTGTCCGTCCCCGGCCTCCATCAGCTTTTTCCTAGGGCGCGTTCTAGTCGTGACGCGCTGTGCTCGCCGTTGGCCGTCGTCGGCGTCGAGTCTTGGAACACGCGGACGGAAATCAGGACAACAAGGTTCGTGGTCTTTTTGTTGGTCGAACGGTACTCAAACAAACGGCCAAGCCAAGGGATGCTGCGCAGCCCCGGAACGCCTGATACAGATTCTTCCGTACTCTGCTGCCGCAAGCCGCCAAGCAGAACACCGGCGCCGTCATGGAGCGTAATCTTAGTGTTCAAGCGCCGCGTATTCGTGATGATGTCCGAGGCCGTACGGTCGTTCGACACGCTCGATGCACTCTGCTTGATGACCAGCTCAACGTCACCCGTTGGGGTAATCGTCGGAAGCACATCGAGCGTTAGGCCAACGTCTTGGCGCGTAATGGTCTGGTAAGGGTTTTCAGCCGGGGTCGCTGCGCTGGTCGTAGATCCGGTCAAAAACGGCACATTCTGGCCAACCACGATGCTGGCTTTCTCTCGATTGAGGACCAAGAGTTGCGGCGTGGACAACACTTGGCTATCGCCAGAGTTCTCAACAGCCTGGACGAACGCGCTAAGTTTCGGCCCCGAAAAGGTCAACTCAGTGCCAAGGTCTGACCGACTGGACATGGTAACGCTCGCTAAGCTCAGATCGCCAAAGACGCCCTTGAGGTTCGCCCCAAGGCTTCGAAAGTTACTGTCGGAAAGCTCAGCAACTACAGCCGTAATCAGCACTTGCTGACGCGGCTTATCTACCTCAGGTAACAGCGTGTTCATCAAGTCAAACTGCGCTTGGGTGCCTGCAAACACAAGCGAATTACTTGTTGGCAGCGAAACGAGTATCGGCCGCCCTGCCCCTTTTTCGTGCGCAAATGCTGGCATCACGGCATCAATCACATAGGCCGACTGGACGTATCGCAGCGGGTACACATGGTTGATCACCGGTTCTGCAACTTCCGGCACTTGCTCGGGCGGCATCACTACAAAAGGCGCCGAATCGGCGTTGCCCTGGAGCAGCGCCGGTTGTTCGAAGTCGGCTTCTACATCCGGCATCTTGACTGACGAAATTGTCGCTACGTCAGCAGCGATAACGTAATTCAAGCCGACCGACTCAACCGACCGTTGCAGCAGAAACTCTAGCTGTTGTGGCGTCTCATAACTGCCATACAGCGATATCTTTTTGTTCGACAAGTCGGCGCCGATGATGATCGGGTGATCAAACTTAGGGCCTACAAATTTCACTACATCTTCCAGCGGCGTATTGGCGAACTCGACACGATCTGCGAGCGCAACCGAAGAAAACGCCATGACAAGCAGCATCACCAGTTTGCGCATAAATCACCTGAACACAAAGAACGAACCGGTTTTAGACTCAAGCCTAAGCTGACCGGCGCCGAGCGGATACACACCAATACCAAGGCTAATTAAGTCGTCCGAACTGATCTTCTTGGATCCGTCCGAAAGCTCGTAGTACCAATTCCCATTGAAGTTACGAGAAGACACGATCTTGTAACTGCGGTACTGCTCAAGGCCGCGCTGAACAGCCGCGATAGAGGCTTCGGGAGTAGCCTCGGGAGGACGCAGGTACATCAATACGCCAGTGGCAAGCGTTGCCCCGACGAGGACGCAAAGGACGCGATTCAATCGACGCCAATAGATCTTTGTAGCTCTCACAATGAAACCCCAATTCAATGCAGCCGCTGGAATCCGTCGAGGGATTCGCCCGGGCGGGATAACGCAATACGTCCCGACCTCCTCCGTACTGTCGAACTTTTGCCGCGTGTTATACGCACCGTAAAGCGAAGTCCCCCGGAACTGTTCAGAGCCAACACGAAGCGCACTCGCCCCAAGGCCATAGCGAATAACCGCGTGATGCATTCGCGGAAGATGCCCCTTCCAAAACCCAAGAGTCACAATGAATCCAATCTGAGAGACGCCCGGAATCTTCATTCGATCAAGACGCATCAAGTACACCACGTGCTCGCAAATACTTTTCTTAATCTGCGAATTTAGTACATCGATGTTCTGAATCAGAATGTACACATCCCAACACATTTTGCGAATCAGGATGAACAGATTAAACAGGTCGCGCGCGGCGCCTTTGTTGTAGTCGTGCGAGTTTAGCCAAAGTGCGGCTTCGTCTAGGACAATGACACCAAACTTAGATTCATCATAGAAATCCGAGTTTTCCGGCTTGCCATCTCCACGACCAAGAGCACGAATATCATCCGCTGTAGGCATGTCCGGAAGCCTGCATACATTAGCAGTTGTGTTCTTTTCACTAAGCAGCTTGCCAATACTGATATCGAAGTTACAGGCAACCCTGCGCTTTTGAAACAGATACTGCTGTATCTTAAAGACAGCGTATAACGACTTCCCTGCCCCAAGCTTTCCAGTCACAGCATATACAGCCAACTTAGCCTCCCTGCTGGCTTATCGTTGCCAAGCGAGCTTTCCAATCAAACCCAGCTTTGATGAACCGGGCACTGATGCAAGTAGAGATACAAATGCCGGTATTGTCCGGCAAGAATGCGACAAGCAGTGACGAATATTCAGGCGGAAACTGGGTTGCAAGTGCCCCCATTAGCGCCTCTAGAGACGCATAGGCCGCCGCAAACATAATGCCCAAGCCAACAATGGCGCTCCCCAAATGAAAGAGCTTTTCGGACATGTAGCGGCCAAACGTCTCAGCTAAAAACGTCGCTATGCCGGAGAGCAGCAACAGAATAGCTGGCATCTTCTTTAAGCCTCAGAATTATTAGTGCCCAGTGAAGTCATGGTGCGATACACATAGATCATCGTGAACACGGCAAACATCCAGCCGAGTATTTGTTTCACAAACGTGTAGCGACAAACATCAATTGTGATAATAGTCCACTTCAAATCCATGACCGGGTTGACGCATACGCCTGGAGCGGGGAGCATCGAACCGAAACGCTGCAATAAACCATCTTCTGCGGACTGTTGAATCTTATCGCCCTCGATTACAACGTCGTCGTAAGCGCTCCACACACCATCTTGGGCGGTCTTCACACTTTCAGACGATGCAGAGAGAGTGCTATTCAATCCTTGAGCTGAAACATACTCAGCGCAGCCGGCTTCACCAAAGTTCAGGCCCTTACACGGAGTGCCAGACGAATCAGAGCCGCCAGAAGAACCACCGCTATCACTACCACCATTGCCAGAGCCGCCGCTGCCAGTTCCACCAGACCCGTTAGAGCCATCACCAGAGCCGCCCCCATCACCGCTGCCGCTACCACCAGTCTCACCCGTACCGGTGCCAGAGCCATCACCAGAGCCCCCACCACTACCACCGCTACCGCTTCCATTGCTGCCTCCGTCATCGCAGTCAAAAACGCACCCGGGATTAGTCGGCGTGCCCGTTCCATCATCACCAGGATCAGTGGGTTCTTCGGGTTTCACCAGTGGATCACCCGTCCCACCTGGAGAGAGTGTATTGCCATTGCATGACTGGCCGGTAGTCATCAGGCTGTAATTACAAAAACCTTGCGTAGTTGATCCGGTAACGAAGTAACAGCCAGTAGACTTATCGGAACCGTTCTCGTACTTCTGCTCAACCATACAGCCGTCTAAGCACCCTTGCTCAGGTGTCCTAGTGCCAACTACAAATTTGCCGTCAACCTCACTAACTGAACCAACAGCACTTTTAACCGCCACGCTTTGTCCGGCGGCGCACCCTTTTTCAACTACATATACTGTCGTTTTTATATCCTTCCAAACGCTAGCCAGATTAAGCCCCTGCATATTACAGGTATACGAATACCCTGCTACTTTCTCAGTGGCAGACAGGTATTTTGATTCCGTATATGACCCGCTCGTATTGAAAGAGGCAAATGATGCTGTGCAGGCTTCTTCAAGTGTGGCGTAGTGAGTGGTCGAAGAAGTGGATAACTTGTATGACACCGCTTGAGATTGCCCCGACGCCAAAAGCGCCGAGGCAGTAAGCAGGGTCAAAATAACCCTGCGGAACACTTAGCTGGTTGCCTTGCTCAGGAACTTGCGCACGATCTGGATGCCGGAAGTGGCACCCCAGTAAGCGGCAAAGATCACACCGACTACGCCGAGAATGGTGGTCAGGTTCTCGGTCAACGAAGTTTTGATCGGATCCATGAACGCCGTTACATCGAAGCCGCCCGAGCCTTCAGCGGCCATTGCAGCGCCGGAAATGCCCATTACAACAACAGCGGAAGCAACGCTGCGAACAGTAGTTTTTTTGAAGAACGATTTCAGCTTTTCCATTAGCTCACACTCACATCAAGTAGTTGTTTAAAGCCTAACAAGGTCCGGCCAATCATCCAGCCAGCCCCGAAGACACAGCAAAAGAACCCCAGCAGGTACAGGTAAACTTCAAAAGTTAATGCCATGCTTACCTCTGGTGCCCATGAATCATGCCCAGCCCTGCCAAGAAGACAATGCCTTGCATGAATTGGAGTAGCCAGATATCACCCAGTGTTATCTGGCCAAGAATTTCAGTCACGCCGATTTGACGCTGTTAATGCGACGACCTTGGCGCGGGTCAACCTCAAAATTCAGGCGACCATCACGCACAGTTGCAATAATGTCGCACTCATAAGTACCGGGCTGCGGAACTTCGTTAGCGGCCTGCGCATAGAAGTCGCACATCTGCGGATAAGGAATGTTCGGCAGATGAACGAAGCACGTGAACATGCAATACGGCTTCTGGCTCTTGGCCGCGATGCCAGAACGCTGCTGACCGGTAACTTCCACAATGAGAGTATTAGACATGGTGTTGCCCTCTTTTTTTTCAAATGGCGGCCGAGAACTTTGCCCGGCTCATTAAATGCCCAGTTGGGCGAAAATAAATGCTAGCCACACACCAGTGCATACAGAGCAAAGATCACGGCCGGTATCGCCAGATACCACATAGAGAAGTCGAGCATGGTTAGTAGCCCATCCAATCGGCTATACAGGTAGTGCCGCGAGACTCGCTTACAAGAGTCCATTGTTTCTCAGGCTTAGCGCCCTGCTCTTTTCGTACTTCAAGCACTTTTATGGTCTGTGCAACTTGCTCGGCAAGAACCGGATTCATAAACGCCTGAACTTGGCGCTGTTGTTCCAGTCTGCGCTGCTGCCCAGGTGAAAGCTGTGTGCCTTGAAAGCTTACAGTTTTCATGCCGCCACCAGATGCAGGTGGCTTGGACGACGATACCAAGAAGGCACTGGCAATTCGCGCTTGGTAACTTCCCGGCATTGACGAACGAATACAGGCGCAAAACGCGACGTATCGCAGGCGTTGCGAATATTTATCCCGATACGATTAAGTCTCGCAGCGTTTGTCTTGACCTGCGACTTGGTGAAATCAAACTTATGTCCGTGCATCCAGAGAATCGCTGCGGAGGCGGTAGAGTTTGCAGCCTGTCGGCTGTTTACTATTTCGAGTTCAAGTAACTTGTCTGCGATAGTCATCATATCCATGGCCGTAACCTGCAATCGCTCGTCAATGGCAAGAAATTCGTTGTGTATATCAATGAAGCGGGCTTCCTTAAAAAGGCCCCAGTAGGCCAGCCCTTCGCGCTTCAAATACTCTGCTTTCAACTCTTGTTCCATACGCACTACGCCATTCTCGACGCAGTAATCGCGGACTTGCACAACATACTTGTACTCTTCCGAATCTTCGCCAAATTCGCGCTTAATCTTTGGCAACAAATTTTGATCCATTTCGAAAGATTTTTCGTATGCCTTTCGGTACTGTAGGCGACCGCCCTTACCATTCCCCTTGGGAGTCCAAGCAACTGTTCTACCGTTCGGATACAAGTAGCCAATACTATGACCAATGCGCTGCGATGAAACGCCGCGCAAGTAAGCAAGTGCATTCCCTTCGCCGAGAGCGACGTTAGTCGTCAGGTCAATGCGATGTATAACCGCGCCGTCAGCTACAAGATCACCAGCTTTGCCGCCCGATGCCCCATCGCGAAGCATTACGCGAGTGCATCGCGTAAAAGGCGGCAGGCCATACTGAGCAAGTAACGCGTTGTACACAGCAACGCACTGGTCAATGGTTGTGAATCCAAAAAGGTTGTCCATGCGCCCTACCCGGCTCGGGTTGCCATCAATGCGCACATTGCGGCCGGACACATGAATCGTCACGGAGGTGGAAAAGCTTTCGCGGTGAACAAACCGTGGCTGCTTCGTGCTTAGGACTTCGTCCGTATTGGCGTCAATCGTCAGCGTGAACACATCGCAGACGACCGGCAGGTCGTGGTCGTGCTCTTGAGAGATTGTCAGCCAGTCGATGAACATCCGCTGTCCTTAGCGATCCATTGCCGTCTGGGAATCCGTCAATATCGGAATCCCGGTACAAAACTGGCAGAATTCTAGCCATGGAGGATACCGACATGCAAGACAAAATGTACCGGGATACCGGAACTGTACGGAATGACAGTGGTTACGCTGCGGAGGATATGAGCAACGTAACCGAGCGATCTATGATTCTCAGCGCAAACCTGAAACGTTTTCGGGAGGCACGCGGCTTGACGCAAGAGCAGGTGTGGGAGGCTTCCGGGATCAGCAAATCAAGCTATACGTCCTACGAGGCCGGCAGGAGCATGCCGTCTGGTGACAAGATCGTCGCCATGGCGAAGGTGCTTCGCGTCACCACAGATGAGCTGTTGCTCAACGCTGACGAGCTATCGGTATCCCAAGACCTAGCACCCATATTACGGAGGTTTGAGGCCCTGCCGGAGGCTGCGCGGATTCAAGCCCGCATTGCCCTGAAAGGTGTGCTTTTCGGATACGAGCAAGAAGCTCTGCGATAACCCTGAAAGTATGGAAGTCCATACCAAAGTGGGGGTGTAACAGCACCCCCACCCTCGGTCCGCCTTCGGCGGCCCTCTCCAGCCCGAGTTAGGGCGACCACAAATCAAGATCAAAAGCGCCTCCGGCGGGCATCCCTTTGATGCATCGGCGGGAGGCCGGGAGGAAAAGCGCCTCCCAGCCACCCACCTCAGAGGATAAAGGGGCGAGGCGTGGTAAAGGGGCGCTGCGCTCCGGGACTCCGTTCATCGTGACGATGAAGCGCTGTCACGACGAGCCGGGGTCGCGGCCCTTGACCATTCAAGACGGCGCCGGGACGGTTGGCCAAAAGCAAAAAAGCGGTACCAGACTCCCGTCCAGGACCGCTTCGCCGGCAAATCAATTGGTACCGATCAGATGAGTTCGGCAGTGCGCTCAAGCAACTCAGATGCAGCGGCTCGGGCACGTTGAATCGTCGCCTCAGCGGCCTCAAGCCTCTGCATCAGCCGCTTGTTCTCGTGATGCTGTTTCGCGACGGTGGCCCGCAATTCAAGGTAGCCAATGGCGGCAGACTCAACAGCACGTGAGCCAGTATTTCTACAGGTGGCCGCCTTCAATTGCTCAAGAATTTGGTCGTCCATGTTTGGGATCTTAATCAGCATTTTGGTACCTATCCTTGTTCCTGGGAGTCGCCCCGGGTTGCAGTAATGGTACCATTTTATCTCGATAGAATCCATTTTTTGGTACCAAAAGCCCTTCGATCGATCTAACCAGGTTGAGTGTTTTGGTACCTGTCAAAGGTCGTCGATCAGCCGGGCGACCTCTCGCAGCTTACTGATAAGAACGTCCAGTTCGGCGGATTCGTCGTCCAACTGGCGAACCCGGGCACGCAGCTTGCGCACGTCTGCGACTAGGTTGCCGTAGGAGTCAATCAGGGATTCGACCGCGTGCTCAGGGTCGGGATTGACCATATAAGCCTTGGCATCGCGCACAGCGCGTTCGGAGAGCGTGAGGGGGATTCTCATAATCGACCCTATGTTACGCGACGCCTGGAGCCGGTGGCATCTTCCAGACGTCGCTCAACATAAGGTCAGAAACATTATGGGCAGTTTCGTGTGGAGGTGCCAGGGCCGTGGGTGGGTAGATTTGAAGCCAGGCCCCTGGGCTCAATCACTGGGTCGCAGATCGAGCTTGGACCTCAGCGATGTAACTCAGCACGAATGGATCCTGCGAGCCTCGTTCCTTGTACTAGCCACCTACGTTGGCCAACGTCCACCGCAGCAAACTCATCAGCACTGGCTCAGAAAATTTGGAGCTGGCCGACTCCTATTGATACCGGCTATTGGTGAACACATCGCGATACTTCTCGAATGAGTGGTCCTGGCTGATCAGGGCTAGGCTCTTGCGAATAGCTGCAGGCATCGCGTGAAATAGTATCAGCAGATCGTGAGCGCCACGCTTTTGTTTGGGTGGAATCTTGCCGATCGACTGCAGGTACTGGTGAGCCATTTTGAGTGCTTCGACGTCAAGCTATAGGTTTCGCCGGACGTACCTTCATGCTGATCTGGCACGGAAATCAAGCTTTTTAGCAGGATTGCCATACCGATCGGTGCATTGTCCATGCCGACATGCGGGAGGTTTTGGACGTCTAGAAGCTCAGCGGCCTTGAGGTAGTTATGGGCGCTTTCAAGCATCCAGCCTAGAAAGTGAGTCATTAAATGGTGCTACTCGATAGTGACTGCAGCCGAGGGTAGCTCATTCTTGAAGGCTAGCGTGCAAACGTGGACGTTAGCGATAACGCATGAGCTACCCCTAGCTAAATAGATGAGCTACCCTGCCCTTATAATATGAACGCAAGGGATAACTACGCTAAATAGTCATTTAGTGTAGTTACATTCCTCTACAGCCATGCGCTAAAGCCCTCAATCAGAAAGCGACGGCTACACGCAGGTTTATTCGGTTCTGCTCCTTGAAGCCGTCACTGACGTTTATATCCCTTCCGTAAAGAGCCATAAGATGCAGCCGCGGATCCAGCTGATAGCCTACCCCAGCGGTAAATTTGGTTTCGGTGGCTTGCCCAGTAGCTTGATTCCCATCGACATCGACCGCGCCGATCCACGAATGAGCGATGCCCACCCTTAGGTCGAGTGCAGGACTGACGTGGTATCGACCGAACGCCTGAACTTGATAGGTAGGGTCCTGCTCCATCTTCAGCTTTTGGGGGCCGTACTCGTCGTTTGCGCCATAGGCGGTAACATCCGCTGCCAGATCTACCGTGAACTTTGAACCCAACCCATGGATGTAGCCTGCTTGTAGCGCATAGCGCCAACGGTTTTCGCCCATATTCAGCGCCTCGTTGTGGTCATAACTACCGACGGGGACGTAGATGAATGGAGTAATACCGAAATACCGCCTATTCACTGGATCATTCAATGTCCAGACAGTGGCAGCGAGGATTGGGTCCCCTACCCCGGCGTTGGCACCCAGGGTGCTGCCATAGTCCCCTGTTGCTTTCAAGTTTCCGAACGGCAGGAGAATTTGCGGGTCGATGATGTAACCTTTGACATCCATGAAATGGATGGCCCGCAGGATCCCGACATCTGTACGCAGGCGACCGTCGCCTGATACATCGTGGCCGTCCGAATATAGCTTCTTGCTCTCGCTATGCTGCATATACAGCAAGCCGACATTGGTACCAGCCGGGGCCGCAGTATAGTCTCCGGCATCAATATCGATTGCGCTTGCGCCTTCGCTTAACAGCATGAAGCATAGGGACGCTCTCCTTAGGTGATGGGCCCATTGATTAAGCGCGTGCAACAGTACTTTTTTCATTACAGACTCCAGGATTGGTTTAGAGGGCATAGCCCTATAGCAACCAGGGTGCCATTACAAAAAAGACGGTATTCGCACCTGTAACAATTCATGAATTTCATTTCAATTCATGAATATAGGCAATCCACAACGCGGTCCCAGAGGCATTTTCTTACGCCCATGACTGATGCAGCCACATTCGTTCGGGTCATATTGAACCGCGCACCAACGAGTCGCTGGGTCAGGCTGAACCACCGCCCAGAAAACCCAACTTTAAAACAATAAATCACTCACTCCACACTTGACGAAAGTACAATATTGTCCATACAGTCCTTGCTTAATCAAACGCTTAGCTTGGATAATAAGGGCCTTCACCCATGGGTATTTTCGATTGGAAGCATTGGCTGGTAATCCTGCTTATCGTATTGGTACTTTTTGGCGGCAAACGCTTAAGATCACTGGGGTCCGATCTCGGCGAAACCATCAAAGGTTTTCGTCGCTCCATTGCTGATGAAAGTGCCACGAACGAGAAGCCGACTTCGATGGAAACTGATATTGCGCCGGGGCGAAATGGGGAATACTAAGAGATGTAAGTCCCCGCTACCGCAAGCGCTGCTTGCAAGCCAGGTGCGCTCGGCCCGCTGACAGCTCGGCCGCATCATTGCCACTACAGGGCCGCGGTAGTCGCGCTGACCCAGGGCCCTAGGCTGGATGATTTCACCCTTGAAGCCGTCCAGCCCCCCCCCGCGCTCTATATTGGTGCAATGGCTTCGATTCGCACCTCGCAAGGCCGCCTGGATCGCCTTCGTCGGCTGGGGAAGATTGATCGGCAACGACTTGTCCGAATTCACGCCCGCGTTGTAGACAGCAAAACACCTGCCTACATTGCGCTTGCGGTATTAGCTGACGTTAACCGGGTATCCAACATCAGTAAGGCAGTGCTCTGACCTACGGAGCACTGTCCTGGATGCGCAGGCATCAATCTTGCTTTCCTAATCAAACGTCGCGATTCAGTAACGGCAGCGCGGAAGGAGCCCCCCATTTCGTTACCGGTCGAATTATTCTAACAACAGGGGCAAGTTAAAATGTTACCGATCACACAATCCTCAGTGTTCGATATCCAGCGTGCCCGCGCGATGTTCTTTCAAGACGGTACCGATCCAGCAGGGCTCATCGACCCGACGGTGCTGGAGTCGTGGAGGCGCTGCGCGCAAATTCATCGTCGGACCGGCGGGGATGTCGTGTTCAATGTGAGGGAGCGCAGCATCGTTTCAACGGTACAAGAAGCCAATTCAGGGTTGATCCAGGATTTCAACAGCGTGCTTGAGGCATTCGCACGTGTACTGGACAGTTCAGGATTCCATCCGGTACTCGTCGATACGCACGCGACCACCATCGCTCGCTCACATAATCCTCTGCGCTCGGCGGGTGCGCTCTACGATGCATTGCAATTAGGTAGCGATATGTCAGAAGCGGCCATTGGTACGGCTGCGATGAACTGTGCGCTGGCGTCACATCGCCCTGTGCAGGTGTTTGGTCATGAGCACTACTTCGACGCCAACGCGTCATTCTCCTGTGCTGCTGCCCCTATCTTCGGCTTTGATGGCCGTCTGCTCGGCGCGGTGAACTTGACAAAATATACCCAAGGCCGGGAATTTGGCGCATTGAGCTTCGTCGAAAGCTGCGCCACCGCGATAGAGCACCGCCAGCTGGAGCGCCTGCTGGCTCACCTCACGATCCGCATCTCCTGGACGGCCAATGGTGAATCACGCAACGCAACCGTTGCGTTCGGCGAGGATGGGCAAATCCTTGGCATGACACGAGAAGCAAGCCGGATTCTCAACCCGCTGGCTCAAGCCCTGGGTTGGCTCTCGTTCGAAAAAGTCTTTGACGGTGAGTTTGGCCACTGGCACGACCTGCTGCGCCGAGCCTGCCGCCCTCTTCCCATCAAGCTTAAATCCGGCCTGTTCGTATTTATCGAGGCGCGCAACCACTCGCAACCCAAATCTACATTGCCTGCGCCTTCGCCCCGGCTGACTCTCCCCCAGATGGGCGATCCCTCGTTCGATGGCAATTTCAATTTGGCGCTCAAGGCTATCGGGCGCGGATTGCCGATTCTGATACGCGGCGAGACGGGCACTGGCAAGGAGGTGATCGCACGCAGCCTCCATACTCACCATTGTCCGAGCCGGCCATTTGTAGCCATCAATTGTGCAGCCATTCCTGAGACCCTTATTGAATCGGAGTTGTTCGGCTATATGGACGGCGCTTTCACAGGCGCCAAAAAAGGCGGCGCTACCGGACGCATCGAAGAAGCGGACGGCGGGGTGCTGTTTCTCGACGAGATCGGTGACATGCCGGTGGTTTTACAAGCCCGACTGCTGAGGGTACTGGACGCTCAGGAGGTGACCCGGCTAGGCAGCGGCAAGGCGAGGAAAGTTTCATTCAATCTGATCTGCGCTACCCATCAAAGCCTGGAGACGCTAGTAGAGGCAGGGCGATTCCGTGCGGACCTGTTTTACCGCATCTGTGGCATGACAGTGCAACTAAAACCGCTTCGTGACAGAACCAACCTCGGGCAACTCTTCAGTGCATTGTTACACGACAAATGCGATCACACTGGCCCCTTGTCGACGCAAGCACTGCACCTGTTAAGCTCATACCCATGGCCGGGCAATGCACGCGAGGCTGTGGCGGTGCTCAAACGCGCAACGCTTATGTGCGAAGCTGATGAAACCATCACGGCGGAGCACGTTCGTTTTGCGCTGCCATCAGAGACGCGCTCCGCGTGTACCGAGCCTCTTCTGAAGCCCCCTGCCAGCGAAATGCTGCTAGCGGATCTGGAAGAGCAAAGCATCAGCGCCATATTGCGCAGTGTTCATGGCAATGTTTCGCTTGCTGCAGAGCGGCTAGGGATCAGTCGGTCTACGCTACAACGGCGAATCCGCAGCAACCCGAGGTTGCTGCGGAGCCGTGATGATGGAAGAAGCAGCGACTAGATCCGGTACTGCGCCTTGATTTCCTCGGCGCAGCGTTCACCGATCACCACGCAGGGCGCCATGGTGTTGCCCGTAGTAATCGCAGGCATGATGGAACCATCAGCGATACGCAATCCCTGAATCCCATAGACACGAAGCTTGCCGTCCACGACCGACATGTTGTCCGTGCCCATTTTGCAAGTACATGTCTCGTGGAAATAAGTACCCGCCGCGTTGCGGATAAAGCGCTCCAGCTCCTTGCCCTTCAGCTCCCCTGGCATGATTTCGCGCTTGGCGTAGGGCCTGAGGTGTGACGAGTTACCCAGCTCCCGGCAAATCTCCACGGATTTGGTCAGCGCCTTCATATCCTGATCGGTGGATAGGAAATTGGGATAGATCAGTGGTGGGTCCTCCGGGTTAGGGCCACTGATGGTCATATGGCCGCGACTCGTCGGCTGCACAATAGCCGCGGCGAGCACCCAGGCTGCCTTCGGAATGGTGTATTGCTCGCGCGTCACCTCGCTGGTGTACGGGAACTCCTCAAGGAATGGCTGTAAGTCTGGAGTTTTAAGTGCCGAATCGCTTTTCCAGAAGAATGTAAATTCAGCCGAGTTATTGCGGCCAGGCTCAGGGGTATTATATTCCCACATGCATCCCCCTAGCAGGATGTGGTCTTGAAAGTTCTGGCCGACGCCTTCCAGCTTCTGCACTACCGGAATGCCGTGTTTCTTCAAGTCAGCCTCCGGCCCAATGCCCGAGAGCATCAGAATTCGGGGCGTGTTGATGGCCCCCGTGGAAAGGATGACTTCATGCTTGGCGCTCACCCGATGAAGTTTGCCCTGATAGACGAACTCGACCCCCATTGCGCGCTTGCCTTTCAACGTCAGGCGGTTGACATGCGCCCCAAGCAACAAGGTGATGTTCGGACGATCCAGAATAGGGTGAATATAGGCCACGGCCATCGACACCCTGCGCCCGTTCTTTACGATGAGGTTAGGCATGCCAGCGCCGCCGGCGCCTTCCATGGTTTCGCCGTTAAGGTCTTGCACTTTAGGCATGCCGAAATCGCCCGCCGCCTCGACCAGCGCCGGGGCGATCGGATTGATAGGCGCCTCAGGTAGAGAGACATGTACCAGCCCTCCCTTCCCGCGACGCTTTGCATCGGCCGGGCCTTGCCAGTCTTCGATACGCCGGTAGATCCCCAGAACCGATTCATAATTCCAGGCCGACTCCCCGGAGACGTCAGCCCACATATCCCAGTCATTCTTGTGCCCCCGGGCCCAGACTAGGCCGTTGATACTTGAACCGCCACCCAACACTTTGCCCATGGGGAAAGGCGGCGTGCGGCCATTGAGCGTCGGTGTGGGCTGGCCTTTGAAACCCCAGTCACGCGAACTGCCCATGTTTTCGGGCCAGCGCGTACCATCCATCACTTGCGGTACATCGTCCGATCCCCCGGCCTCCAGCAATAACACTCTCACTTCGGGGTTATCTGCCAGGCGGCGGGCAACTGCACAACCTGCAGAACCCGAACCGCACACAATGAAGTCATACTCGGACGTCAGCCCCGCGCGGTTCTCGGTTTGCTGAGCAAACGCTTTGGAAGCGAAACCTGCCATCGCAGTAGCGGTCGCCAATGTGAATCCCGCGGCAACTGACGCCTTGAGAAATTCGCGTCGGCTTCCACGGCCCATGAGCAGTTCGCTTTCCATCCGGTTGACTTGCTCATTCAATGCCAGTTTGCTTACGTCTTGTTCGTCCATCTGTTGCTCCCGGAAAATCAAAATGGATAAATGGCAGGCGTTGCAGCGACAGAAACCCACTGGCTCTGCGTGAACTCTTCGGCGTTGACAGAACCGCCGAATCGCCCCCCATTCCCCGAGGCGCCCATGCCGCCGAACGGAACGTTGTACTCGGCATTCACGGTCTGATCATTGATATGCACCATTCCGGTGTGGAGGCGAGCAGCGATACTCATCCCTCTGGCCATATCGGCCGTGTGAATACCCGCTGCCAGCCCATATGGCGAAGAGTTGATCAGCGTGACCAGCTCATCGTCCGTTTCGAATGGCATGATTGGCGCCACGGGGCCGAACACCTCATCGGTAAACACTGGCATGTCTGGCGAGACCCCAGTCAGTACAGTCGCGTTGTAGAGCAAGCCTGGTCCTGGGCCGCCGGCCTGCAACACCGCCCCTTGAGCGATCGAGTCTTGAACCAGAGCATCAACACGCTGATGTTGGTGAGCGTTGATAAGCGGCCCCAGATGGACCTGGTCGACGTTCGGGTCACCGCTGAGCAGCGCCTCCGCGTGCCGGGTCAACGCTTGTGCGTAAGCATCTGCTACCGACGCGTGAACCAGATGACGGCCGGCTTGCATGCAGATTTGCCCTTGGTGCAGAAAGGCTCCCCAAGCGCCATGCGACGCTGCCGCTTCAATGTCGGCGTCTTGCAGCACGACAAATGCATTATTACCGCCGAGCTCCAGGGCCACCTTTTTCAGCAACCCTCCGCAAACCGACCCGATACGACGCCCGATGGCGGTAGACCCAGTGAACGAGATCATATGCACATTGGGATCATTGACCAGCGCCTCGCCCGCTTCGGCCTCACCCGGCAGGACCTGAAACACGCTGTCAGGCAGGCCAGCATCCTTGAACAGTTCGGCCAACAGTAGCCCCCCGCAAACAGACCCCTGGATGGCCGGCTTGAGCAAAACCGCATTGCCTAATGCCAATGCTGGGGCAATAGAGCGCATAGCCAGCAGCAGCGGATAGTTCCAGGGGGTGATCACGCCGACTACGCCGATTGGAATACGGGTCCACAGATTGAGCCGGCCCGGGATGGCTGAAGGGATGATTTGCCCGTGGGGCTGCGCAGCCAGCCCTGCCGCTAGGTAGAGTTGCTCACAGGACGCCTCGAGCTCCCACGCAGCCTTGGCCGTGATAGAGCCGCATTCACGCACATTCCAACTATTGAAAAGCGCCTGGCGGTCGCTTAGAAGTTCAGCTGCCTTACGTAAGACCTTCGCCCGCTGGTCAAAGGGCGCTGCCGCCCAGCTCCGCTGAGCTACCGCCGCCCGTGATGAACTATTGTTCACATCAGCAGCCGTTGCGAGCGTCAGGTCTGCCAGAACGCTTTGCGTTGCAGGCTCCATGAGCGGCACGGTCCCGCCGCTCAGTGGCCTGGCGTAGAGATGCTGGAGTTGTTCAGTCATGCGAAGTTTCCTTCTCTAGGTGTATGCCGACCGTAATCAGTATTTCGGGAACGGTTCACTGCTTCCCAAAACCTCGATAGCAACACGAATGCCAACTTGACTGTTCAACTCAAGACAAATTAAATCCTTTAAATTCAGTAAGATAAAGCCAATCAGAAAGGTCTCCAGAGGACGAGCTTCTTCCCGCTTGGCCATTACGTCAGCAGTGATTCAAATTGACCCATTCACTATGAATCACTGATCGCGAGACGCAGAGCACCCTGGACGCCAAACCCGAAAAGTCTTCGCCCGGAAGAACTTCAGGTGCGCTACTGTCTAAATTCCTGTCATGCGAGCCCGCCAAACCGCTTGTAAAAACTGTCGTTAACATCCGGCAACGGCCCATCCGCTGTCTCCAGCGCGGCATTCAGCCATGCCTCGGCCTTGGCAAACACCAAGCGATAGAGGTTGCGGCACAATTGGCGCGCAGCCCTTCCCTCCCAATCACCGGGCAGCAGTTCGTCAGGGAGTTGTGGGTCACGTAGCAGCAGCCTGCGGTACTCGTGGATCAGCAGCGTGCGCGCCAGGAAGCAATCCTGTGGCCCCAGCTCATCCTGCTCCTTCAGGCTTTGCCATAACGGCCGGAACAGCTGGATGAATTCGCTGTACTGCTGCCCCAGTTCGTCGATGCGCCAACTTTCCCTTACCTGTGCACGCATGGCCTTGGATGCCAGGACTTCTTGGGTGTGGGTTTCGAAGACGATGCTGTCGTCGTCGGCTTCAAGTTCGCGCAGAGTGGTGGCGAGGTCACCGCGATCGGCGCGCGGGCTGCCGAGCAGGTTCGGTGCCATCGCCCCGAAGCCCTGCCATTCCAGTTCTTCGCGCACGGCCTTGCGTTTGCCCGCATCGAGTTGCGACAGCAGCACCAGGGTCCAGGCGCCGTCCCAAGCTGGCTGGCTTGGGCTGTAGACGCGTTTGAACGCTTTCTCAAAGCGCCGGCGCCCCGTGCCCGTCAGGCTGTAGTAGCTGCGCCGGCCAACCTTTTCAGCGGTCAACCAGCCTTCCTTGGTCAGCCGGAAAATCGACGTGCGGATGAGGCGTTCATTGATGCCGATCGGCTCCAGCAGGTTGATCAGGCTTCCCAGCCAGACGGTCCCGCCGTGAGGTTCGATTGCATCGCCGTACAGGGTGATGATCAGGGAGCTGGCGCGGATCGGCGTCTGCTCCTGGAAGCGGGTGATCAGCGTATTCAGTGGGGCAAGATTGCTCATGGGCGAACTGTGCGCGGATAAAGTACCGACTATACCTGCGCGGCGGGCCGCCTGGCCATTGCGTGTCGCAGCCAGGCTCATGCGCTTGCCTGGCTTTTGGGGCGTACCCCAGTGTCTTCCATGCGTGGCCGTCCTGGCTCGGCTTCGCTCAGTGGCGGGCATTCGACCATGCTGTGCATGCAGCGCTGCGCCAGGTGCTGGTACTCCGCCGTCCCGCGCTGTTTCCAGGCTAGCTCCTGATCAGTCAATGGGCGTTTGACCTGCGCGGGTGAACCCATTAACAGGCTTTGCGCTGCACATTCAAAGCCGGCTTTGACGAAGGCCGTGGCCGCGACAATGCAGCGTGGTGCGACATGCGCGCCATCCATCACCACCGCGTTCATGCCGATCAAGGCATCTTCGCCCACACGACAGCCATGCAGCACGGCGCCATGGCCGACGTGGCCGTTGCGTTCTACCACGGTGTCGCCACCCGGGAATCCATGCATCACGCAGGTGTCCTGCACGTTGGCGCCCTCCTCCAGCACGATACGACCGAAGTCGCCCCTGAGCGACGCCAGTGGGCCAATGTAGCAACCGGGGCCGACGATGACGTCACCGATCAGTACCGCACTGGGGTGCACATAGGCTGTTGGGTGGACCACGGGCGTCAGCCCGTCCAGGCGATAGCAAGGCATGCCAAAAGCTCCTCAAGTGATTTGATGTGTCACTTGATCTTGTATCTCAATATAGCGACACGTCAATTACAGTTTTTGTATCATTTCGGGCGATTATGAGTCCAGGCTGGTAAATGCCGCCAAATGCTTTGATCATGCAGTATATGATCGTAGTAATAGCCGGAGCACGTGACCAGATCAGACTTCAGGCGCAGTACAAACAGATACGCGAAACGAATTTCAATGTTGCATATCTGTATCGTGTGGTGCATATACTCATTGCACCTGAGCGTGCTCCCGATCACGCCTCTGCAAAAAAACTCCAAGAAATGCCGGCATCACGACGTGCCGTGCGTGCAGCCAGAGGAACCCGTTATGCCCCGATATCTCGACGTGCAGGCGCCTGAATTCGGCGTACAGCTCATCACCCTGCAGCGGCCCGAGGCGTTGAACGCTCTGTGTACCGAGCTTCTGGAAGAGCTGGCCGCTGCGCTGAAGGTCGCCGAGCACGACGAGCAGATTGGCGCCGTCGTTATTACCGGTAGCACGAAGGCGTTCGCTGCCGGCGCCGATATCCGCGAGATGGCCGAGCGAGATCTGGTCGGGATTCTCAATGACCCACGCGTAGGCCACTGGCAAAGCATCGCTGCCTTCGCCAAGCCGCTGGTTGCTGCAGTCAACGGTTATGCCCTGGGTGGCGGTTGCGAGCTCGTGATGTGCGCCGACATCGTCATTGCCGGCACAGACGCCCGTTTCGGTCAGCCGGAGATCAACCTCGGCATCATTCCCGGCGCTGGCGGCACACAGCGCCTGCTGCGGGCGGTAGGTAAGCCGCTGGCGATGCAGATGGTGCTGACCGGCGAAGCGATAACCGCCCGCCACGCTCAACAGGCCGGGATGGTCGGTGAAGTCACCCAGCCCGAATTCACCGTGGAGCGCGCCCTGCAGGTTGCCCGCTGCGTTGCCGCCAAGGCGCCGCTGGCCGTGCGCCTGGCCAAGGAGGCTGTGCTCAAGGCCGGTGATACAGACCTGGCCAGCGGCCTGCGCTTTGAACGCCATGCCTTCACCCTGCTGGCCGGCACTGCCGACCGCGATGAAGGCATCCGGGCCTTTCAGGAAAAACGCCAGGCCCGCTTCCAGGGCCACTGATCATCAACCCCTCGACTGACGGAGCGAGTCTGTCATGACTTTCCAGCACATCCTGTTTTCCATCGACGACGGCGTTGCCCTCCTTTCACTGAACCGCCCCGAGCAACTGAACAGCTTCAACACCGCCATGCACCGGGAGGTGCGTGAGGCGCTAAAGCAAGTACGCCAGAGCAGTGAAGCGCGCGTGCTGTTACTGACAGCCGAAGGCCGCGGTTTCTGTGCTGGCCAGGATCTGTCCGACCGCAACGTCGCACCGGGTGCCGAAATCCCAGACCTCGGCGAGTCGATCGACAAGTTCTACAACCCGCTGGTGCGCACCCTGCGTGACCTGCCGCTGCCGGTGATCTGTGCGGTCAACGGCGTGGCTGCTGGCGCAGGCGCCAATATCCCTCTGGCCTGTGATCTGGTATTGGCCGCCCGTTCTGCCAGCTTCATCCAGGCCTTCTGCAAGATCGGCCTGGTGCCGGACTCCGGCGGTACCTGGTTGCTCCCGCGCCTGGTCGGCATGGCGCGGGCCAAAGCACTGGCCATGCTGGGCGAGCGTCTTGGCGCCGAACAGGCCCAGCAGTGGGGGTTGATCCATCGTGTGGTAGACGACGCCGCATTGCGTGACGAAGCCCTCACCCTCGCCCGCCAGCTTGCGACCCAGCCTACCTACGGCCTGGCGCTGATCAAGCGCGGTCTCAATGCCAGTTTCGACAACGGTTTCGATGAGCAGCTTGAACTGGAGCGCGACCTGCAGCGCCTGGCCGGGCGTAGTGAGGACTACCGCGAAGGCGTGAGTGCCTTCATGGACAAACGCACGCCGGCTTTCAAGGGGCACTGAACATGGAAGCACTCGCAAGCAATGTGCTGGTGGCGGTGATCGGTGCCGGCGCGATGGGGGCCGGCATCGCACAGGTCGCGGCCCAGGCCGGCCACCCGGTAAAGCTCTACGACAACCGGCCGGGCGCTGCCGCCCAAGCCATGGCAGGCATTGATCGGCAATTGGGACGGCTGGTAGAAAAAGGCAAGCTGTCAGCCAATGAGCGCGAAGCCATCAGCGCCCGGCTATGCCCAGTCGATAGCCTCGAGGCGCTGGCTGACGCCGGCCTGGTGATCGAAGCGATTGTCGAGCACCTGCAGGTCAAGCAGGCACTGTTCAGTCAGCTTGAAACCCTGTGCGCCGCCGATTGCATCCTCGCCAGCAATACGTCGTCGCTGTCCATCACCAGCCTCGCTGCCGGCCTGAAGCGCCCGCAGCAGGTGGTTGGCATGCACTTCTTCAACCCGGCACCGTTGATGGCGCTGGTCGAGGTAGTGTCCGGCCTGGCAACCGATCCTGAGGTGGCCGCCCGCATCCATGCGACTGCCCAGACTTGGGGCAAGCAGCCAGTGCACACGCGCTCTACCCCTGGCTTCATCGTCAACCGTGTGGCGCGGCCGTTCTATGCCGAAAGCCTGCGGCTATTGCAAGAAGGCGCTGCGGATTGTGCCAGCCTCGATGCGCTGTTGCGTGACGCGGGTGGTTTTCGCATGGGCGCGTTCGAACTCACCGACCTGATCGGGCACGACGTCAACTATGCCGTGACCCGTTCGGTATTCGAGGCATTCTATGGCGATTTCCGCTTCCAGCCTTCGCTGGTGCAGAAAGAACTGGTAGACGCTGGCCGCCTTGGTCGCAAAGCCGGCCAAGGCTTCTATAGCTATGCCGAGGGTGCCGAACGCCCCCAGCCAGCCGAGCTGACCAGCAATGCCAGCGTTGCGGCCTGTGTCATCGAGGGTAGCCTCGGGGTGATGCAGCCGCTGGTCGAGCGCCTGCGCCAGAGCGGCATTGCCGTGACCCAGCGTGCCGGTACTGGCCTGATCCAGGTGGGCGATGCCACCCTGGCCCTGTCCGATGGCCGCCTGGCCAGCCAGCGCGCCCGCGAAGACGGCTTGCGCAACCTGGTGCTGCTCGACCTGGCGCTGGATTACAGCAGCGCCACCCGCCTTGCCATCAGCTGGTCCGCCGATACCACTAGCAGCGCCCGCGACCAAGCCGTAGCCCTGCTGCAGCGTGCCGGCCTGAAGGTGACCGGCGTCGCCGACCTGCCCGGCCTGGTGGTACTGCGCACCGTGGCCATGCTCGCCAACGAAGCCGCCGATGCGGTGCTGCAGGGTGTCGGCAGCGCTGCCGACATCGACCTGGCCATGCGTGCCGGTGTCAATTACCCCCGCGGCCCGCTGGCCTGGGCCGCAGACATCGGCCTTGCCCACACCCTGGCCGTGCTCGACAACCTGCAGCGCAGCTACGGTGAAAGCCGCTATCGCCCTTCCCTGCTGTTACGCCGCTGCGAAGCCAAAGGAGGCACCCTGCATGACTGACGTGCAACTGGCACAAGCTTGTGCCGACGCCATGTACGCCCGCGACCACGCTACCCAGGGCCTGGGCATCACCCTGCTGGATGCCGGGCCAGGCCGGGCAACCCTGCGCATGCCGGTACGCGGCGACATGATCCAGGGCCACGGCACCTGCCATGGCGGTTTCATGTTCGCCTTGGCCGACTCGGCCTTCGCCTTCGCCTGCAACAGCTACGACCAGGCCACCGTGGCGCTGGGTTGCAGCATCGATTACCTGGCACCGGCGTTGCGCGACGACGTGCTTACCGCCTACGCCAGCGAGGTCAGCCGTAAAGGCCGAACTGGCTTGTACGACGTGCGCATCGACAACCAGCGAGGTGAGCTGGTGGCGATGTTCCATGGCAAATCCTACAAAGTGCGCGGCACCGTGCTGGCGCAGGAGACGCAAGATGACTGAACACACCCTGGCCGATGCCTTGATCATCGACGCTGTACGCACGCCGATTGGCCGTTATGCTGGGGCCTTGAGTGGCGTGCGTGCCGATGACCTGGCTGCCATCCCGCTCAAGGCGCTATTGCAGCGCCACCCGGAACTGGACTGGAAAGCCGTCGATGACGTCATTCTCGGCTGCGCCAACCAGGCTGGTGAAGATAACCGCAACGTGGCGCACATGGCCAGCCTGCTTGCCGGGCTGCCGCATCAAGTGCCGGGCACTACCATCAACCGGTTGTGCGGCTCGGGCCTGGATGCAATCGGCAATGCGGCCCGCGCCTTGCGCTGTGGTGAGGCTGGGCTGATGCTGGCCGGCGGCGTGGAATCAATGTCGCGCGCGCCGTTCGTGATGGGCAAGGCCGAGCAAGCATTTGGCCGTGCCGCAGAGCTGTTCGATACCACCATCGGTTGGCGTTTCGTCAATCCGCTGATGAAGGCCGCCTACGGCACCGACTCGATGCCGGAAACAGCCGAAAACGTCGCCGAGCAGTTCGCTATCTCCCGTGCAGACCAGGATGCTTTTGCCCTGCGCAGCCAGCACAAGGCCGCTGCGGCCCAGGCCCGTGGCCGCCTGGCGAGGGAGATCGTGCCGGTCGAGATTCCGCAGCGTAAAGGCCCGGCGAAAGTGATCGAACATGACGAACACCCGCGCGGCGACACGACCCTGGAGCAGTTGGCCAGGCTGGGTACCCCGTTTCGCGAGGGCGGCAGTGTTACAGCGGGGAATGCCTCGGGGGTGAATGATGGTGCCTGCGCGTTGTTGCTGGCCAGCAGCGCCGCGGCCCGCCGCCATGGCCTGAAGGCGCGCGGCCGCATCGTCGGCATGGCGGTGGCCGGTGTCGAACCGCGATTGATGGGCATCGGCCCAGTACCGGCAACGCGCAAGGTGCTGGAGCTGACCGGCTTGTCGTTGGCTGACCTGGACGTCATCGAGCTCAACGAAGCCTTTGCTGCCCAGGGCCTGGCCGTGTTGCGTGAGCTGGGGCTGGCTGATGACGATGCGCGGGTCAACCGCAACGGCGGCGCCATTGCCCTCGGCCACCCACTGGGGATGAGCGGTGCCCGGCTGGTGACCACGGCGCTGCACGAACTGGAAGAGATCGGCGGCCGTTATGGCCTTTGCACCATGTGCATCGGCGTTGGCCAGGGCATTGCCATGGTCATCGAGCGCCTCTGAGCGGTTCCGACCATCCGCTTGTTACCGAACTGAACGCAGCCGTATATGCTGCCTCCATGACACTCACCGCGCGGCCCGCAATGGGGCTTGCGCGGCGTACAAGAACAATTCGAGTGAAGCCATGAACATGTACCATGATGCCGATCGTGCCCTGCTGGACCCGATGGAAACTGCCAGCGTCGACGCCCTGCGCCAGCACCAGCTGGAGCGCCTGCGCTGGAGCCTGAAGCATGCCTACGACAACGTACCGCTGTACCGTCAACGCTTTGCCGAGTGCGGTGCGCACCCCGATGACCTCCACAGCCTCGATGATCTCGCCAGGTTCCCCTTCACCGGCAAGAACGACCTGCGCGACAACTACCCCTACGGCATGTTTGCCGTGCCGCAGCAGGAAGTAGTCCGCCTGCACGCCTCCAGCGGCACCACCGGCAAGCCGACCGTGGTTGGCTACACCCAGAACGACATCGACACCTGGGCCAACGTGGTCGCCCGGTCCATCCGTGCGGCCGGCGGTCGCAAGGGCGACAAGGTGCACGTTTCCTATGGCTATGGCCTGTTCACCGGCGGGCTCGGCGCGCACTACGGCGCCGAACGCCTGGGCTGCACGGTGATTCCCATGTCCGGTGGCCAGACCGAGAAACAGGTACAACTGATTCGTGACTTCCAGCCCGACATCATCATGGTTACGCCGTCCTACATGCTCAACCTGGCCGATGAAATCGAGCGGCAGGGCATCGACCCCCACGACCTCAAGCTGCGCCTGGGGATTTTTGGCGCCGAGCCGTGGACCGACGAGCTACGCCGTTCGATCGAGCAGCGCCTGGGCATCAATGCCCTCGATATTTACGGCCTTTCAGAAATCATGGGGCCCGGGGTGGCAATGGAGTGCATAGAGACCAAGGACGGCCCGACTATCTGGGAGGACCATTTCTACCCTGAGATCATCGACCCGGTCAGCGGCCAGGTGCTGCCAGACGGCCAGCTCGGCGAGCTGGTGTTCACGTCCCTGAGCAAAGAGGCGCTGCCGATGGTGCGCTACCGCACCCGCGACCTTACCCGCCTGCTGCCCGGCACCGCGCGACCGATGCGGCGCATTGGCAAGATCACAGGGCGCAGCGACGATATGCTGATCATTCGCGGGGTCAACGTGTTCCCAACCCAGATCGAGGAACAGGTGCTAAAAATAAAACAGCTTTCCGAGCTCTATGAGATACACCTGTATCGTAATGGAAACCTGGATAGCGTTGAGGTGCACGTGGAGTTGCGTGCCGAGTGCCAGCATCTCGATGAGGGCCAGCGCAAGCTGGTGATCGCCGAGTTGAGCAAACAGATCAAGACCTACATCGGCATCAGCACCCAGGTACACCTGCAACCCTGCGGCGCATTGAAGCGTTCAGAAGGCAAGGCTTGCCACGTGTTCGACAAACGCTTGGCCAGCTGATCCATTCGGCTGCCTGTCCAGGCCCCGGCACAGTCCGGGGCTTTTTTTTGCCTGTCACAGCGCCGTGGCGCTGTGCAGCCTTGCGCTGGACCCGGGCTGCGCAGCGGTTGCTTCGGCGGAAAGCGATACACAAATATTATTTGATACATGCAAAAGCGTTTGACGTCCTGTTTTGTATCGCTTACAAATGACTCATGCCTCAGCAGGAGTCTGAACCCATGTACGCACAGCTAGTGGAAACCGGAGTCAAGCGCATCAAGTCGCTGGAAGAAATGTCCCCCGAGGAACGTAACTTCCAGGAAAAAATCGACGCCGAAATCAAGATCGAAGCCAAGAACTGGATGCCCGAGGCCTACCGCCAGACCCTCGTCCGGCAGATCTCCCAGCACGCCCACTCTGAAATCGTCGGCATGCTGCCCGAAGGCAACTGGGTCACCCGTGCCCCCAGCCTCAAGCGCAAACTGCAGCTGATGGCCAAGATCCAGGACGAAGCCGGCCACGGCCTGTACCTGTACAGCGCCATGGAAACCCTGGGGGCTGACCGCGACGAAGAAATCGCCAAACTGCACAGCGGCAAGGCCAAGTACTCGAGCATCTTCAACTACCCCACCCTCAGCTGGGCCGACATGGGCGCTGTGGGCTGGCTGGTGGACGGCGCCGCCATCGTCAACCAGGTGGTATTGCAGCGCACCTCTTACGGCCCCTACTCCCGCGCGATGATCCGGATCTGCAAGGAGGAGAGCTTTCATCAGCGCCAGGGCTACGAAATGCTCCTGACCATGATGCGCCAGGGCACCCAAGCCCAGCGCGACATGGTCCAGGACGCCATCAACCGCCTGTGGTGGCCGGCGCTGATGATGTTCGGCCCCAGCGACGAACACTCACCCAACAGCGCTCAGTCGATGGCCTGGAAGATCAAGCGCCAGACCAACGACGAACTGCGCCAGCGCTTCATCGACCAGACCGTGCCACAGCTCGAGCTCCTCGGCTGCACCGCCCCCGACCCTGCGCTGAAGTGGAACGCCGAACGCGGCCACTACGACTTCGGGGAAATCCAGTGGGACGAGTTTTACGAAGTGATCAAGGGCAATGGCCCGTGCAACCAGGAGCGCGTCGCCACCCGGCGCAACGCAATCGAGAGCGGTGCCTGGGTACGCGAGGCCGCCGTGGCCTATGCGCGCAAGCAACAGAACAAGAACGCCGCCTGAGCGGCGATTGATGCGGAGATCGAAAATGTCTGTCTGGACCCTCTACGAAGTGTTCGTGCGCAGCAAGCACGGCCTCAACCACAAGCATGTGGGCAGCGTGCATGCCGCCGATGCCGCCATGGCCATGGAGAACGCCCGCGAGCTGTACACCCGCCGCAGCGAAGGTGTGAGCCTTTGGGTGGTGCCCTCGGCACTGATCACCGCCTCCTCCCCGGACGAAAAAGACCCGCTGTTCGCCCCGGCAGACGACAAGGTCTATCGCCATGCCAGCTTCTACGAGCTCCCCGACGAAGTCGGACACATGTGAGGTTGGTCATGCACAAAGAAGCCCTTGTCCCCTACCTGCTGCTGCTCGGCGACAGTGCCCTGGTGCAGGGCCAGCGCCTCTGCGAATGGTGTGGCCGCGCCCCGGCAATCGAAGAAGAACTGGCCTTGATGAATGTCGGCCTCGATCTGGTTGGCCAGGCGCGCAACTGGCTGGAGTACGCCGCCGAGCTGCTTGATGATGGACGCGATGCCGATGCTCTCGCCTTCCGCCGCGACGAGCGCGCCTACCGCAATTTGCTGCTGGTCGAGCAACCCAACGGTGATTTTGCCGTGACCATGGCCAAGCAGTTCCTCTACGACGCCTGGCACTTCGCGGTGCTCCAGGGGTTGGCCGAGTCGGCTGATGCCCGTATTGCCGGTATCGCCGCCAAGGCCCTGAAGGAAGTGACCTACCATCTGCGCCGCTCTGGCGAGTGGGTGCAGCGCCTGGGCGGTGGCACCGAAGAAAGCCGCCAGCGCATGCTCGCCGCCATCCCGGCATTGTGGCGCTTCACCGTCGAGCTCAGCGCTGCCAGCGACCATGAAGTGCGTCTGGCCAACGCCGGCATTGCCGCCGACCCGGTTGCGGTGGGCGCCGCCTGGCTCAAGCAGGTGGCCGCGATCTTCGCCTCGGTTGAACTGCCGCTGCCCAAGGCTGCCAGCCACTTCTACCTGGATGGCCGCAAAGGCCTGCACACCGAGCACCTGGGCCTGCTACTGGCCGAAATGCAGTTCCTGCCAAGGGCCTACCCCGATGCAACCTGGTGAGCTGATTGCCGGCGACCGCGGTGCGCGGGCGCAGCAAGGCGACGATCTGGCCCGGGCCTGGGCAGTGCTGGGCCTGGTGATGGACCCGGAAGTGCCAGTGGTCAGTGTGGTCGACCTGGGGATCGTGCGTGATCTTGATTGGCGCGCCGGCCACCTGCACCTGGTGGTCACCCCGACTTACTCCGGTTGCCCGGCAACCGAGGTGATCGAGGGAGACATTCGCCAGGCGCTGGAACAGGCCGGTTTCTCCGCGCCGGCGCTCGAGCGCCGGCTGACCCCGGCCTGGAGCACCGATTGGATCAGCGAGCTGGGCCGCGAACGCCTGCGTGCCTATGGCATCGCACCGCCACAGGGCAGCGCCAGCAAACGCACCCTGCTAGGCGAAGCCCCCCAGGTGTGCTGCCCCCAGTGCGGCAGCGACCATACCGAATTGCTCAGCCAGTTCGGTTCCACGGCCTGCAAAGCGCTGTACCGCTGCCGCGAGTGCCTGGAGCCGTTCGACTATTTCAAATGCATTTGAGCCGTGGAGAACGCCATGAGCCAGTTTCACAGCCTGACCATCAAGCAAGTACGCAACGAGACCCGTGATGCGGTGTCGATTGCCTTTGACGTACCCGACCACCTGCAGGGCCAATTCCGCTTCACGCAGGGCCAGTACCTGGTCATGCGTACCCTGCTGGACAACGAAGAAGTCCGGCGGTCTTACTCGATCTGCAGCGCGGTCCAGGACGGCGAGCTGCGCGTGGCTGTCAAGCGCGTGCCGGGCGGTCGTTTTTCGGCGTTTGCCAATGAAGTACTCAAGGCCGGCCAGCAACTGGAAGTGATGCCGCCTTCGGGCAACTTCCACGTACCGCTTGACCCGACCCGCCAGGGCAACTACCTGGGCGTGGCCGCTGGCAGCGGCATCACGCCGATCCTGTCGATCATCGCAACCACCCTGGCAACTGAGCCCGACAGCCGCTTTACCCTGCTGTATGGCAACCGCTCCAGCTCGGGCGCCCTGTTCCGCGACAGGCTCGAAGACCTGAAAAACCGTTACCTCGACCGCCTCAACCTGATTTTCGTGTTCAGCCGCGAGCAGCAGGACGTGGACCTGTACAACGGCCGGATCGACGCCGACAAGTGTGGCCAGCTGTTCTCGCGTTGGCTTGACGTTCCCGGCCTGGACGCGGCCTTTATCTGCGGCCCGCAGGCGATGACCGAGACCGTGCGCGACAGCCTGCAGGCCAATGGCCTTGGCAAGGAGCGCATCCACTTCGAACTGTTCGCGGCGGCCGGCAGCGAAGCTCGCCGCGAGGCCCGCGAGGCAGCGCGCCAGGTGGATGCAGCGCTCAGCCACATCACCGTGATCAGTGACGGGCGGGCACTGAGTTTCGACTTGCCGCGCAACACCCAGAACGTGCTGGACGCCGGCAATGCCATTGGCGCCGAGCTGCCCTACTCGTGCAAGGCCGGCGTGTGCTCGACCTGCAAGTGTCGGGTGATCGAGGGCGAAGTGGAAATGGACAGCAATCATGCCCTGGAAGACTACGAAGTGGCCGCCGGCTACGTGCTTTCGTGCCAGAGCTACCCGGTGAGCGCCAAGGTAGTCCTCGATTTCGACCAGCTCTGAGACCGAGCTGCCTCCTTTGCGGGCGTGCCCGCGAAGAGGCCGTGAGCAGCACTGCAACACCCGCGTGACCTCAACAAAACAATTACAACACCCAGAGATCGCATCCCATGACACCCGAACGCATAGAAAGCATCGCCAACCACCCCGACTTCCAGCACCTGGTACGACGCAAGCGCCGTCTCAACGGCAGCCTGACCCTGGCCATGCTGGTGATCTACTACGGCTTTGTGCTGCTGGTGGCGTTCTCGCCCAGCACGCTCGGCCAGTCGCTCAGTGGTGGCGTGACCACGGTCGGCATGCTGGTCGGCGTGCTGATGGTGCTGCTGTCCTTCGCCCTTACCGGCATCTACGTGCACCGCGCCAACAACGTGCTCGACCCGCTCAACGACAAGGTCAAGCAGGAGTGCGCACAATGAACTGGACCGCCATCTCGATGTTCATGGTGTTCGTTTGCTTCACCCTGCTGGTTACCCGCTGGGCCGCGCTGCGCACCCGTTCGGCAAGCGACTTCTACACCGCCGGCGGTGGCCTGACGGGTATGCAGAACGGCCTGGCGATTGCCGGTGACATGATCAGCGCCGCGTCATTCCTGGGCATATCGGCGATGATGTTCCTGAACGGCTATGACGGCCTGCTCTATGCCCTGGGCGTGCTGGCGGGCTGGCCGATCATCCTGTTCCTGATCGCCGAACGCCTGCGCAACCTGGGCAAGTACACCTTCGCCGACGTGGTCAGCTACCGACTGGCACAAACCCCGGTGCGCCTGACTTCGGCTTTTGGCACGCTGGTGGTGGCACTGATGTACCTGGTGGCGCAGATGGTCGGTGCCGGTAAGCTGATCGAGTTGCTGTTCGGCATCAGTTACCTGTACGCGGTGATGCTGGTCGGCCTGCTGATGGTCGCCTACGTCACCTTCGGCGGCATGCTCGCCACCACGTGGGTGCAGATCATCAAGGCCGTGATGCTGTTGTCCGGCACCAGCTTCATGGCGTTCATGGTGCTCAAGCACTTCGGCTTCAGCACCGAAGCGATGTTTGCCAGCGCCGTGGCCGTGCATGCCAAGGGCCAGGCAATCATGGCGCCCGGTGGCTTGCTGTCCAATCCGGTCGATGCCATCTCCCTGGGCTTGGGCATGATGTTCGGTACCGCCGGCCTGCCGCATATCCTGATGCGCTTCTTCACGGTCAGTGACGCCAAGGAAGCACGCAAGAGCGTGTTCTACGCCACCGGCTTCATCGGTTACTTCTACTTGTTGCTGATCATCGTCGGCTTCGGCGCCATTGTCATGGTCGGCACCGAACCGTCCTATCGCGATGCCAGCGGGGCAATCATCGGCGGCGGCAACATGGTCGCCGTGCACCTGGCCCAGGCCGTGGGTGGCAACCTGTTCCTCGGTTTCATTTCCGCCGTGGCATTCGCCACCATCCTTGCCGTGGTCGCCGGCCTGGCGCTGTCTGGCGCATCGGCGGTGTCCCACGACCTGTATGCCTGCGTCATGCGCAAAGGCCAGGCGACCGAGCAAGAGGAAATGCGCGTGTCGCGTATCGCCACGCTGATCATCGGCCTGCTGGCCGTCATTCTCGGCCTGATGTTCGAGTCGCAGAACATCGCCTTCCTTTCTGGACTGGTGCTGGCCGTGGCTGCTTCCGTCAACTTCCCTGTGCTGCTGCTCTCGATGTTCTGGAAGGGCCTGACCACCCGCGGCGCAGTGTGCGGCAGCATGGCGGGGCTGGTCTCGGCGGTAGTGCTGGTGGTGCTGGGCCCGGCAGTGTGGGTCAACGTGCTGCATAACGACAAAGCGCTGTTCCCTTACAGCAACCCGGCGCTGTTCTCGATGAGTCTGGCCTTCCTCGGGGCATGGCTGTTCTCGGTCACTGACAGCTCCGAGCGCGCCACCGCAGAACGCGGCCGCTACCTGGGCCAGTTCATCCGCTCCATGACCGGTATCGGCGCCGCCGGCGCCAGCAAGCACTGACTTCAAGGACGCACACGCATGTCGGATAAAACAACAACAATGAACCGCACGCACTTCATCTCAGCCACCTGGCTGGCTGCTCTCGCCCTGCCGCTGCCGGCCATGGCCGACTTTATCGGCGACAGCCACGCACGGGTGGAACTGCGCAACCACTACATCAACCGCGACTTCCGCCAGGGCAATGCCCCGCAAGCCAAAGCCGAGGAATGGGGCCAAGGCTTCACCGCCAAGCTGGAGTCAGGCTTCACCGACGGCCCGGTCGGCGTTGGCGTCGACGCCATGGGCCAGCTGGGTATCAAGCTCGATTCCAGCCGCGACCGGCGCAACACGGGCCTGCTGCCGTTCGGGCCGAACAGCCAGGCGCCGGTCGACGACTACAGCGAGCTGGGCTTGACCGGCAAGGTGCGTGTGTCCAGGAGCACCCTGCGCCTGGGCACCTTGCAGCCGATCCTGCCGGTGGTGGTCTACAACGACACCCGGCTGCTGGCATCGACCTTCCAGGGGGGGCTGCTGACCAGCCAGGACCTTGAAGGCCTTACCTTCAACGCCGGTCGCCTGACCAAGGCCAACCTGCGTGACTCGTCGGGCCGTGACGACATCGGTTATGGCGCCGCGACCAGTGATCACCTGGACTTTGGCGGCGGCAGCTACGCCATCACCCCGCAAACCAGCGTCAGTTACTACTACGCCAAGCTCCAGGACATCTACCGCCAGCAGTTCGTCGGCCTGATCGACACCCGCCCGCTGGCCGAGGGCATAAGCCTGCGCAGCGACCTGCGTTATTTCGACAGCCGTAACGACGGCGCCGAACGGGCTGGCACTGTCGATAACCGCAACTTCAACGCCATGTTCACGCTCGGCGTACGCGCGCACAAGTTCACCGCCACCTGGCAGCAGATGTCCGGGGACAGCGCCTTTCCGTTCGTCAATGGCGGCGACCCGTTCACCGTCAACCTGGTCACCTACAACACCTTCACCCGCGCCGGCCTGGACTCGTGGCAGGTGCGCTACGACTACGACTTCGTTGCCATGGGCATTCCCGGCCTGAGCTTCATGACCCGCTACACCGACGGCCGCCACGCGGAAACCGCCACCGTCAGCAACGGCCGCGAGCGCGAACGCGACACCGATATCACCTACGTCATTCAAAGCGGCCCATTCAAGGACGTGAGTCTGCGTTGGCGCAATGTCACCTTCCGTTCCGGCAATGGCCTGACCAATGCCGTTGACGAAAACCGCCTGATCATCGGCTACACCCTGGCGCTGTGGTAACCGCGCCCTCACTCATGAACAGCTTGGAGAACCGCATGTCTGTCGCCCCTACCCTGCAAAGCTTCATCGCCGGCCGCTGGCTCGGCCAGCACGGCGCCCAGGCCCTGCGCAGCGCCCTCGACGGCCACGTGCTGGCCTACAGCCATGAAGAGCGCCCGGACTTTGCCGAAGCCGTGGACTTCGCCCGCGCCCGCGGCCTGGCCAGCCTGATGGCCATGGACTTCCAGCAGCGGGCGCAATGCCTGAAGGCGCTGGCGCTGTACCTGGCCGAACACAAAGAGCAGCTCTACGCCTTGTCACATCACAGCGGCGCCACGCGCGCCGATAGCTGGATCGACATCGAAGGCGGCAACGCCACGCTGTTTGCCTATGCTGGAATCGGCAGCCGCGAGTTGCCCTCGGGCAACTTGGTGCATGAGGGGCCGGCCATCCCCTTGGGCAAGCAAGGCCACTTCGCCGGCAGCCACATCCTGGTACCGCGGGCTGGCGTAGCGGTACACATCAACGCCTTCAACTTCCCCATCTGGGGCATGCTGGAAAAGTTCGCCCCGACCTTCCTGGCCGGGATGCCGTGCATCGTCAAACCGGCGACCTCTACCAGCTACCTGACCGAAGCCGTGGTGCGCCTGATGAACGCCTCCGGCCTGCTGCCCGCAGGCACCTTGCAACTGGTAATCGGCAGCACCGGCGACCTGCTCGACCGCCTGCAAGGCCAGGACGTGGTGACCTTTACCGGTTCTGCCGATACCGCTGCCAAATTGCGGGTCACGCCTAACCTGATCCGTAACTCGGTCCCGTTCACCGCCGAGGCCGATTCGCTGAACTGCGCCATCCTGGGCCCGGACGTTACCCCGGACAGTGAAGAGTTCGACCTGTACATCAAGGAAGTGGTGCGAGAAATGACCACCAAGGCCGGGCAGAAATGTACCGCCATTCGCCGCGCCATCGTCCCGGCCAAACATATCGATGCCGTCGCCACGCGCCTGCGCGAGCGGTTGAGCAAGGTGGTGGTTGGCGACCCGTCGCTGGAAGGCGTGCGCATGGGCGCCCTGGCCTCCCACGACCAGCAGCGCGATGTGGCCGAGCGGGTACGCAGCCTGTTGCACAGCTGTGACCAGCTGTTCGGCGCCAGCGACGGCTTTGCCCCCCGGGGTGAAGGTGTGGCCGAGGGTGCCTTCTTTGCCCCGACCCTGTTGCAGGCTCGCAATCCGCATGCCGAAGGTGGCGCCCACGACATCGAGGCGTTCGGCCCGGTCAGCACGCTGATGGCCTACGATGACCTCGACGAAGCGCTAGCCCTGGCCGCCCGTGGCAAGGGCAGCCTGGTAGCGACCCTGGTCACCGCCGACCGTAATGTGGCAGCCAAGGCCATCCCCGTGGCCGCTGCGTGGCATGGCCGACTGCTGGTGCTCGACCGTGAGGCCGCCAAGGAGTCCACCGGTCATGGCTCGCCGCTGCCGCAGCTCAAGCACGGCGGCCCGGGCCGTGCAGGTGGCGGTGAAGAACTGGGGGGGCTGCGCGCGGTCAAGCACTACCTGCAGCGTGCCGCCGTGCAGGGTTCGCCAAGCATGCTCACGGCGGTGACCGGCGAATACGTGCGCGGCGGCGATGTGATCGAAACCGAAGTACACCCGTTCCGCCGCTACTTCGAGCAGCTGCGTATCGGCGAGTCGCTGCTGACCCACCGCCGCACCGTGACCGAAGCCGATCTGGTCAACTTTGGCTGCCTGTCGGGCGATCACTTCTACATGCACTTCGACGAGATTGCCGCCAAGGAATCGCAGTTTGGCAAACGCATCGCCCATGGCTACTTCGTGCTTTCGGCGGCGGCTGGGTTGTTCGTGTCGCCGGGGGCCGGGCCGGTGCTGGCCAACTATGGCCTGGATACCCTGCGCTTCATCAACCCGGTGGGCATCGGCGACACCATCCAGGCGCGGCTGACCTGCAAGCGCAAGATCGACCAGGGCAAGACCAGCCCGTTGGGGCAGCCACAGGGTGTCGTTGCCTGGGATGTAGAAGTGACCAACCAGCTGGGTGACCTGGTTGCCAGCTATGACATCCTGACCCTGGTGTTGAAGCAGCCGCAGTAATGCTTCGACCTCGCGGGCCTACGCAGGTATGCACAGCGTCCCGAACCTGTGCAATACCTGTGTAGCAGCAGGCCCTTGCTGCGAAGAGGTCATTGTCGGTATGGACGATCCCATGCCGTGACAGCCTCTTCGGAGCGCCTATGGGCCCGAGTGAACCTTGGCGACCGCAACATAAAGGCCAAGGGCCATCTCGTACATCTGCCCTAATCGCCCCCTCACCCCCTCGGCGTTATAGTCCAGTGATAACAACGCCAAGGAAGCCCCCACCATGCAACCCTTCAAGCTTGTCCTCAGCGCCACCTTGCTGGTCGGCATCGCCGGCTGCCAGACCATCAACCCTACCGAAGACACCCTGAAGCAGCGTACAGCGTTCATCCTCAACACCAAGGTCTCGAAAGTGTCCGACGTGCGCAATGACAGCACCCTCACCTACTACACCGCCACCACCGCCAAAGGCCAGTACGAGTGCCAGATGCCCAGTGGCGCCATTGTTGCGGTCGGCAGCATGGGCCTTTACCAGCCCACGCCTTCCTGCATGAAAGAAGGCCAGGCCATCATCCTGCAATAACCCCCCGCACAACCCTTGCGCCCTGCCGGTCTACCCGACCGGCGCCGCAGGCTCCTCGCGCAAGGCGCGCAGGGCAGCCCGCAGTTCGGTGGGGCGCACCGGTTTGGAAAGCACCGTGATATTGCGTCCATGCACCACTGCCTGAATTTTCTCCGGATCATGCCCGGTCATGATCAACGCCGGCACAGCCCAACCGCGCTGAGCCCGCAGTCGGTCGATGCAGTCGACCCCGGTTTCCTCCTGTCCAAGGTCGTAATCGGCGACGATCACCTCACAATCGCTGCTCAGGCCAACCGGCGAGCTGTGGGCTTGCACCTCGCAACCCCAGCGCTGCAGCAACGCCGACGTCGCCCGCAGCACGTTGCGGTCGTCTTCCACCAGGCACACCCGCACCCCACCCAGCAAGCCCGCTGCTGCCGGCGAGTGCTCACCCGTGGCCTGGGCCGGTTGCGCCGCAAGCCGTGGCAGCCCTTGCAGGCTCACCGCCGTGCCATGGCCGGGTCGCGAGCGCAACTGAACCTCCAGCCCCATCAGGTGGCCCAGCCGGCGTACGATCGACAGCCCCAGGCCCACACCCTCGACATCCTTGTCCCGCACCTGACGTACCCGGTAGAACTCTTCGAACACCAGCCGCTGATGGGTTTCATCTATGCCGCGCCCTTGGTCGTAGACCACGATCGCGAGGCCGTGGCCCCGACGCCGTACCCCCAGCAGCAGTGGCCGATGGGCCGCATACTTGAAACTGTTGGACAATACGTTCTGCACCATGGTCGCCAGCATGCCGCGGTCGGCACACGTCCAGTATGCACAGGGCCGCAAACGTATCTCCACCCCGGCCCAGCGGGCCGCCTCGGCGTTCTGGCGAACCAGTTCAGCCAGGAACCCAGCCAAGGCGAAGGTTTCACTGCGCGGTTGCACGCGCCCGTTGTCCAGGGTGTACAGGTCGAGAATGGAGCGAAACAGCTGCGATACATTGAGCAGCGAGCGGTCGATGCTGTCCACCAGCCGCCGTTCTTCATGGCCCAGCCGGGATTCGCGCAGGCAGGCGGTGAACAGCCCGATGGAATGGATTGGTTGGCGCAGGTCGTGGCTGGCCTGGGCCAGGAAGCGGGACTTTTCGCGGTTGGCTGCCGCAGCCTGCTCAGAAGCCTTGCGCGTGCGCTCCAGCAACAGATGCGCATAAATCGGGATGACCGTGCTGGTGGTGAGCAGCATCAGCACCATGAACGGGTTGGCCTGCCAGTAAGGGGTAATCCGGTAGACCACCAGCAAGGCCGCCAGCGCCAGCACTGTGGCAATCACCAGGTAACGCGAGCCAAAGCGCATGCCATTGCCCAGGTTCACCCACACCATGACCGCATAGATAGGCAGCGCTGCCTCGCCACCAACTACCAGGCCGAAACAGGTGCCGGTGTAATCATGCACCATGCCCAGCACCCGGCGCCAAGGGTAATGACCAGGCCAGTGGGCGATGGCCTGGCGAAAAGCGATGGACACCAGCACGAAACCGCTGATGTAGTAGATGACGGGCAGGTAAGGCCCATGCGTGCTGCCTGGCAGAAAGCCCAGCACGGTGATGTAGACCATGGCACAGCAGGCGACGATAACGCGCAGGTTGGCTTGATCGAGCTCGTTGTTGTTGTCCAGTTCCATGGCCGGTTCCCTTGTGCACGGGGTCGCATTACCGCCATCCGTAGGCAGCACCCTTTGCCCGTGGCTGCTAAAGTAACATGCTCCATACCACCCGCGGCCACAGGGAGTAGCCAGGCGTGACGTGCCGGATCATTGTCGCAGATGACCATCCGCTATTCAGGGAGGCCCTGGCGCGTACCGTACAGCGCGTGCTGCCGGATGCCCGCGTGGAGGAAGCCGGTAGCCTGGCGCAAGTGCTGGCCCTGGCCGATGCCGGTGAGGCGCCCGATACCCTGATTCTCGACCTGCGGTTTCCGGGGCTGTCCGATGTCCAGTGCCTGGCGCGTTTGCGCCGCCAGCTGTCGCGCACCACGCTGATCATCGTGTCGATGGTCGATGACCCCGGTGTTGTCGAACAGGTCATGGCGACAGGCGTGGACGGGTTCATCGGCAAAAGCATCGCCGCCGACGAGCTCGGTGCAACGATACTTGCCATCCGTGATGGCGAGGTGTTGGTCAGGTACGCCCCCTCAGGGCTGCTGCCCAACCTCGGCGGCGAATACGCAGCGGAGCAGCTTACTCAGCGTCAGCAGGACGTTTTGCGGCTGATTGCCCTGGGCAAGACCAACAAGGAGATCGCCAAGGCACTGGCTATCTCGCCGTTTACCGTGCGCATCCATGTATCGTCGTTGCTCAAGGCGCTGGGGGTAAGTTCGCGGACGGCAGCGGCGGTGAAGTACACCGGCAATTGATGCCAACCCGACAGGCCGGCACGCCCCCTGCAGGCCAGGGCGGACCCACGAAGCAGGGGGTTGGGCAATGTTCGTGGTGCGTTATTACACCATCGCCGCTGGGTCGCCCACCGACTGGTTCGGCTTGCTCCCGGAAATTCGCCAGCTCACGGCGGTGATCCCGTAGCGCTCGGCCATTGGCCGGCTGACCTTCCTGATTTTCTCGCGCCCGAACTTCGGGATGATGCCGATGCCCGCATCGCAACTTGCCCAATGCCAGGCCTCGGCATTGTCCAGGCGCTCAAGACGAATGATGAAACTGCGCGGCTGGCCATGCAGTTGGTAATCGATGATGTACAGCTGTGGGCTAGGCATCGCAGGGGCCTCCTCTTCTCCATGGATGACACCTCATTGATCGGGCCATGGCCAGAAGATTCAAAATTTTGTCGAACAATGTGTACCAATGGCCATTCAGGGCTAATACAGCGGGTCCGCAGCCGCGCCAGGCACCAGAATGACCTTGCGGCAACGCTCCTGCTGCTCGTCGAACAGTTCATAGGCGCGCACGGCGTCTTCCAGGGCCATGCGGTGAGTAACGATTGCTTGCGGGTCGAGCCTGCCCGCGTCTATGTGTGCCAGCAATTCCGGCAGGTACCGCTGTACGTGAGTTTGGCCCATGCGGAACGTCAGGCCCTTGTCGAAGGCGTCACCAAACAGGAAGCCGTGAATGAAGCCGGCATACACCCCCGGAACGCTGACCACCCCGCCCCTGCGCACGGCCGCGATGCTCTGGCGCAGCGCCTTGCCGCTGCTGCCTTCGAGCTTGAGCGCGGTCAACACGGCCTCGGCGGTGCTGCCCTTGGCCTCGAACCCCACGGCATCAATCACGGCATCCACCCCGCGCATGCCAGCAGTCTGGCGCACGATGGTATCGGCCGGGTCATCGTCGTGGGCGAAGTCGATTGGAATCACACCGTAGGCCTGATGGGCATAGTCCAGCCGGTAGCCGCATTCATCGACCATGAAGATCTGTTCAACGCCCAGCATGCGCGCGCAGGCCGCCGACAGCAGCCCAACCGGACCGGCACCGTAGATCGCCAGTGACGAGCCCTGGCCGACCTCGGCATTGAGCACTGCCTGCCAGGCTGTGGGCAGAATGTCCGAGAGGAACAACACTTGGTCGTCGGCCAGGTGCCCCGGCACTTTGAATGGTCCCACGTTGCCCTTCGGTACCCGCACATAGTCGGCCTGCCCACCGGGTATGCCGCCATACAGGTGGCTGTAGCCGAAAAGTGCAGCGCCCGGCGCGATCGCTTTTTTATTGAGCAACGCGCCACGACCGGTGTTAGTGGTTTCGCAGGCCGCAAAGAGTGCGTGCTGGCAGAAGAAGCAATCCCCGCAGGCAATCACGAACGGGATCACTACCCGGTCACCCGGGCGCACGGCAGTAACGGCGCTGCCAACCTCTTCGACGATGCCCATGAATTCATGGCCAAGAATGTCCCCTTGCTCGACCATCGGGATCTTGCCGCGGTAAAGATGCAAATCGGACCCGCAGATGGCAGTTGCGGTAACCCGAAGCAGGATATCGTCGTCCTCCTGCAGGTCGGGATCTGCAACGGTATCGACGCGGACATCGCCCGCGCCGTGGTAGGTCAGTGCGCGCATGCTTGTATCTCCCTGGCAAGTCCTGGCGCGATTCCGGGTCGACACACCCGGAATCGCGGCCCGGCACCTATCGGGTACCCAACCTCAAACGAGTGGGCCCTTCACTGGCTGCGGCCCCCGCCGTGGCTGTTCTGCCCACCTTTGCGGCCGGCTTCGGATGCCCGTTGGCGGTCGTTGGCAAAATTCCCACCCGAGGCCTGGCCACCCTTGTGGCCAGCGCGCGAGGCGCGTTCCCGGTCATTGGCGAAGTTGCCTGGGTTGGTTTCCTTGGTGCCGCCACGCTGGCGGGTACGCTCTTGGTCCTGCGCCATGTCGTTTCTCCTTGCGATGGTTTGGCTGGTCGCGTGTGGCATGGATCTGTGCCATGCATTATTTCCGAACCGCCGATCACCGGCTCTGCTCAATGGTTTTGCCGGTACCTGACCAGTGGCACGAAACTCACGCAGGCAAAATGTTTGCGTATTGGCTGCAGGCGGATCGCACTTTGGCCCGCTGGCCGCGGTCACAATTGCCGGGTGACGGCCTATAATCCCGCCACACCACATGCCCGGCGCTGCTGTCACGGGCCGTACCAAAGGCTCTTGCACAAGGCTCCGCCGATGACGTCCCCCAAGCAACCCGCCTCACCGCACAACCCGGCGCTCAGCCCAAGCCACCTGAATTTTCCGGTGGTGGGCATCGGTGCCTCGGCAGGTGGACTGGAAGCCATCTGTACGCTGTTCCGGCAAATGCCCAGCGATTGCGGCATGGCGTTTGTCGTGGTCCTGCACCTTTCGCCCGACCACCAGAGCGTGGCCGACCGCATCATCCAGGGCACCACGAAGATGCCGGTGCGCCAGGTAACCGAGCCGGTGCCGATCGAACGCAACCACGTCTACGTGATCTCACCCGCCAATCGCCTGTCCACCAACGACGGTTACCTGCGCGTGGCCCCGGCCAACCGCCGGCGCGGCGACCACGTCGCCATCGACCTGTTTTTCCGTGACCTGGCCGACGTGCACAAGGACCACGCCTTTTGTGTGGTGTTGTCCGGCACGGGCGCCGACGGTGCGGTGGGCCTGTCGCGGATCAAGGAACAGGGCGGCGTGACCCTGGTACAGACCCCGGATGACGCCCAGTACGACAGCATGCCCCGTGCAGCCATCGAAACCGGCATGGTCGACCTGGTGCTGCCTGCGGCGGAAATGCCGCAAAAGCTGCTTGAACTGTGGCGCAATGCACGCCAGGTAAAGCTGCCCGAAATAGAAGACGACACCCTGCCACCCGCCCTGGGCACCCGCGCGGGTGACGCCCAGGCAAGCGAACCACTGCTCGAAGAGATCCTCCTTCAGCTGCGCAGCAACACCGGCCATGATTTTCAGCACTACAAGCGCGCCACCGTGCTAAGGCGCATCGAGCGACGCTTGCATGTGACCGGGCAGAGCAACCTGGCCGGCTACCTGCGTTATCTGGAGCAGCACCCGGCCGAATCCACTGCATTGCTCGCCGACATGCTGATCGGCGTGACCAATTTCTTCCGCGACCGCGAAGCCTTCGAGTCACTGGAGCGGCATGTGTTGCCGCAACTGGCCTGCGAGCGTGACCCCGCCGACGGCAATGACGAGATCCGCATCTGGTCAGCCGGTTGCTCCACCGGTGAAGAGGCGTACAGCGTGGCCATGCTGGTGTGCGAACAGCTGGCGCTGGAGCAGCGCGCATGCAAGGTACAAGTGTTCGCCACCGACCTTGACGAGCGCGCCATTGGTATCGCCCGCACTGGCTCATACCCCGAGGCGATCGTCACCGACGTGCCGCCGAGTCGCCTGCGCCCGTTCTTCGTCAAGGAAGACCAGCATTACCGGGTTCGCAAGGAGGTGCGCGAGAAGGTGTTGTTCGCCCGCCATAACCTGCTATCAGACCCACCGTTTTCGCAGATCGACCTGATTGTCTGTCGCAACCTTCTGATTTACCTGGACCGTGAGGTGCAGCGCGACATCCTGCAGATGTTCCACTTTGCCTTGCGCCCAGGGGGTTACCTGTTCCTTGGCTCCTCCGAGTCGGCCGATGTGGCCGGCGAACTGTTCGCCCCCGTCGACAAGCGCAACCGCATCTTCCGTGCCCGCGATGTCAGCAATGCCGGGCGCCGCGCTGAACGCCAGCTACCGGGCAAGTCCGTCAGCAGTACCAACCTGGACACCGTGGCCAAGGTCAAGCCCGGGCGCAGATCGTCGTATGCCGAACTGCACCACCGGGCACTGGCGCAGCGCATGCCGCCTAGCCTGATCGTCGATACCGAAGGCCATATCCTGCACATGAGCGATGGCGTCGGTCGCTTCCTGCAGCTGGCCGGTGGCGAGCCCAGCCGCAACCTGCTCAGCCTGGTACTGCCCAGCTTGCGGCTGGCCCTGCGTAGCACGCTGTTCCAGGCTCGCCAAGGTACCGAGGCAGTGACTTCCCGCCCGGTCGACCTGGTCGACAGCGAGCACAGGTTACAGGTAGAGATCACCGTTCAGCCCTACAGGGACGACCTCCATGGCAGCGATTGCCTGCTGGTAGTGTTTGAACAGCGCGCGCCGGACCCGTCCTTGCCGCTGCCCGGGGTCATTCGCCAGACCGACAGCATGGTGTTGCACAACCTTGAGCGCGAACTGCAGCGCACCCGCTTGCAACTGCAGGAAACCATCGAGCAGTCGGAAGTTTCCAGCGAAGAGCTGACCGCCTCCAACGAAGAAATGCAGGCGATCAACGAAGAACTGCGTTCGGCCAGCGAAGAGCTGGAAACCAGCAAGGAAGAGCTGCAGTCGATCAACGAGGAGTTGTTGACGGTCAACTACGAGCTGAAGAACAAGGTCGAGGAAACCGACAAGGTCAACGACTACCTCAGCAACCTGATTGCCTGCACCGAAATCGCCACGGTGTTCGTCGACCGCAACCTGCATATCCGCTGGTTCACCCCACGCGCCACCGACCTGTTCAATATCCTGGCCGTCGACACCGGCCGCTCGCTGCTCGACATCACCCACCGCCTGGATTACCCCGCGCTGGCCGACGATGCCCGCGCCGTGGCCCAGGGTGCAGCCATCATTGAACGAGAAATCGGCGGCCAGAACGACCACTGGTACCTGGCGCGCCTGCTGCCGTATCGGTCCAGCGAACAAAAAATCGATGGCACGGTACTGACGTTCATCGACATCAGCAGCAGCCACGCGGCCGAAGAACGAGTGCGCCAGGGTGAAGAAAAGCTGAGCAGGCAACTGGCAGAGTCGCAGAGCTCCAGCCACATGAAAGATGAGTTTTTCGCCGTCATGTCGCATGAGCTCAAGCACCCGCTGAACCTGATCCAGCTCAATGCCGAAATTCTGCGTCGCTTGCCATCGATCAAGAACATCGGGGCAGCCAGCAAGGCTGTCGCCACTATCTGCGAGGCGGTCTCGAGCCAGGCGCGGATCATCGACGACCTGCTGGATGTGGCCCGTATTCGCACCGGCAAGCTCAAGCTCAAGACCGAACCGGTAGACCTCGGCGTCGTCCTGCAAGGCATCCATGGCGTGGTGTTGAACGAGCAGCATGCCTGCCCGGTGCACCTGGAAATGCCCGCCGACGGGCTACCGGTGATGATCGAAGGCGATGTCACGCGCCTGGAGCAGATCATCTGGAACCTGCTGAACAACGCGATCAAGTTCAGCCCGGCCGGCGGCGAGATACGCCTGGTGCTCAGCCACGACGACCATCAGGCATGCTTGCAGGTGATCGACCATGGCGTGGGCTTGAGCCACGACAGCCTGGACCATATCTTCGACCTGTTCAGCCAAGCTGCACCGCAACTGGCCAGCCACAACCGTGAAGGCCTGGGCATCGGCCTGTCGTTGGTGCGGCAACTGGCCGAAGCACAGGGCGGTAGCGTTCAGGCCAGTTCGCCTGGGTTGGGCCTGGGCTGCACCTTCACCGTCTGCTTGCCGTTGTGCGATGTACAGGGGCCACAGGCGGTGCCAGGTGTGGAAGTGCAGAGTGAAGGCCGTTTGAACGGCATCCGCGTGCTGTTGGTGGATGACTCCGTGGCGGTGCTCGAGGTGATGCAGGAGTTGCTGGAGATGGAGAGCGCCAGCGTCAACGCTTTCAGTCAGCCGCTCGAGGCCCTTGCTGCGGCTGCGGGCGAAGAGTTCGACATCATCATCTCCGACATCGGCATGCCGGTCATGGACGGACATGCCTTGATCAAGGCCTTGCGCGGCCATGTGCACCTGCGCCACACACCGGCCATTGCGCTCACCGGCTACGGCGCCAGCGCTGACCAGCACAAGTCGCGGCAGTCAGGGTTCGATCGCCACTTGAACAAACCGGTCGGCTATGACGAGCTGGTCGAGGCCATCGAGGCGTTGAGCGGTACGGTACCGTACTGAAGGCGGGTGGGTTGCCTGTCCCGGCCTTTCACGCAGGTTCATCCGCGCAAGGGCCGGCACAGGCAAGCACTAGGCGTGCACACTCCACTGACACGCCTCCAACTCGATCGGCATCTCGTCAATGGCATGGATCATGCCGTTCTCCAGTGCCTCCGCAGGCCCCAGTATCCGCGGATAGGCCATCAGATACCGCGGCACATCCAGTACCTGGGTCGCGCCTTGGGTCCGCTCGGCGACGATCTGTGCATACAGCTGCAAGTCGTAATCCAGGCTCATTGCATACTCGGCCATGCGCGCATGGTCGACCGAACCATGCAAGGTCCAGTGGAACGGATGGAACAGGAACTTGCTGTGGCTGCACGCCGTCCGCCGCTCCCCGGCGAGGAACAGAATATTGCCCATTGACTCGACCGTGCCAAGGTTGTGGGTATGCACCGGTACCGGCAAGGACCGCAGGAAGTTGTACAGGGTGAACCCGTAACTGCATTCGCCGCCCATCGTAGCGATGTTCAATTGCAGCACCTCGGGCCCTTGCTGCAATACCCGCGAACAGGTGTTGATCAGGTTGCCACACGTCGATGAGTTGATCGGCCCGGTGAAGTGAATGATATGTCTGGCCATGCTTGCCTCCACGGTTGGCAGGTCATTCCTTGGCGTTCTGTCCATCGTCACCCTGCCCCGCCATCTGCTGGTAGTGTTTGCGCAGGGCGTGCAGCTCGGCCGGGTCCATGTCTTCCAGGTCCAGCAGGGCCTTGTGCGCCCGGCGCGTGGTGCGCAGTAGCTCGTCGATCTTGATGTGCAGTTCGTCGTTATCGCGGTTCTGGGTATTCTGGATCAGGAACACCATCAGGAAGGTGATGATGGTAGTTGAGGTGTTGATCACCAACTGCCAGGTATCATTGAAACCGAACAACGGCCCGGTAACCGCCCAGGTCAGGATCAGCAGGCAGGCGATGCCGAAGCTGAGCGGGCGGCCGGCCCAGTTTGACAGCCAGTGGGCGAAACGGTCGAATTTCATCCTGGTACCCTTCCATGACGCGGGTATGCGGTGGAAACGTAAGGGGCCGCAAAGTTCAACCTGCCGTAGGTGTTTTCCGTTGGTCAATCCTGCTGAACCCGCGCTGCCCTTTGTGAGTCGCACTTTCAGAGCGACCGAACAAGGAACCGGCAATGAGGGCGGCAGCGTGAGTGATATCCGCATCGGTATCTCCGGGTGGCGTTATGGCCCCTGGCGCAAGGATTTCTACCCCAAAGGCCTGCGCCAGGATGACGAACTGGCGTTCGCTTCGCGGGCGGTGAACAGCATCGAGATAAATGGCTCGTTCTACAGCCTGCAAACCCCCGAGCGCTATCTGGGCTGGCGTGACGAAACACCAGAGGGTTTCGTGTTTGCAGTGAAGGGGCCGCGCTACATTACCCATGTGCGGCGGTTGAAGGACATCGAGGAGCCCGTCGCCAATTTCTTTGCCTCGGGGCCGCTGTTGCTAGGCAACAAGCTCGGCCCGTTCCTGTGGCAGTTTCCGCCGAACATGAAGTTCGATGAGGCGCGCTTTGCCCGGTTCCTGGCGTTGTTGCCGCGTAATCGCCAGGCCGCCCGCGAGTGTGCCCAGGGCTGCGCCGAGCGCCTGAAGGGCAATGGCGGCTTGGCGATCAAAGGCAACGCGCGCTTGCGCCACGCCGTGGAGGTCCGCCACGAAAGCTTCGTCTGCGAAGCCTTTGTCAAATTGCTGCGCAAGCATCAGGTGGCATTGGTGGTGGCCGACAGCGCTGGCAAGTGGCCCTATGTCGAGGACGTGACCGCCGACTTCGTCTACATGCGCCTGCATGGGGATGTGGAGCTGTACAGCAGCGGCTATACCGCTCGTGCGTTGCGGCGCTGGAAGGAGCGCATCCAGCATTGGAGCCGGGGTAGCCAAGTGGAAGATGCCCGCTTGATCGTGCCCGGGCCGCCACCTAGGCGCGCCGCGCGTGATGTTTACTGCTATTTCGACAATGACCAGAAAGTGCATGCGCCCTACGACGCCCGGCGGCTGCTGCAGAAGCTGTCGCTGGACCATGAACTGATGACTGAGCCTGGCGTGGTGCCGGAGGTGGCCCTGTGAACCAGACCCTCCCCGCCCCGCGCCGCACCATCGACAAGGTCACCGCCGTACGCCGGCTCAATGTGTTGACCCTGAACGTGCACAAGGGCTTCACCTTCTTCAACCGGCGCTTCATCCTGCCTGAACTGCGCGAGGCCGTGCGCGCCACCGGCGCTGATTTGGTGTTCTTGCAAGAAGTGCACGGCAGCCACCAGCAACACGCCCTGCGGCACCCAGCCTGGCCGGAAACACCGCAGTACGAGTTCCTTGCCGACAGCATGTGGCCGCAGTTCGCCTATGGGCGTAATGCGGTGTACCCACACGGTGACCACGGCAACGCGCTGCTGTCGAAGTTTCCGATTACCCGCTTCAACAACCTCGATGTTTCAGTACAGGGTAACGAGCAGCGCGGCTTGCTGCATTGCCGGCTGGACGTACCCGGCCATGACCAGGTGCATGCAGTGTGCGTGCACCTGGGCCTGCGCGAGGCCCACCGGCAAAGCCAGGTGAAGCTGCTGCTCGATCTGCTGGCCAGCTTGCCGCCCGAAGCCCCCGTCATCATTGCCGGGGATTTCAATGACTGGCGGCTGAAGGCGGACGCGCTGCTCAGCCAGCACCTGGTCGAAGCGTTCGGCGCATGTTCCGGCACCCCCGCGCGGAGTTTTCCGGCGCGCTTGCCGCTGTTGCGCCTGGACCGCATCTACCTGCGCAACGCCGTACCCGACAATGCCAAGGTGTTGTCCACGTATCCGTGGTCGCACCTTTCCGACCACGCCCCATTGGCCGCGGAGATAAACCTGTGAACCGACCTTGGGTAGATGGCAACAACGTGGAGCTGTTGATCAACGGCGAACAATATTACCCCCGGGTGTTCGAGGCCATGGCCCAGGCACGGGAAGAGATTCTGCTGGAAACGTTCATCATCTTCGATGACAAGGTCGGTCGGCAGCTACAGCAGGTGTTGATAGACGCGGCGCGCCGAGGCGTGCGGGTCGAGGTGGCCGTGGATGGCTACGGCACCGCTGACTTGCCCGAAGCCTTCATCGCGGCGATGACCGATGCCGGCGTCAGCTTCCATGCCTTCGATCCGCAACCGCGGCTGGTGGGCATGCGTACCAATCTGTTTCGTCGCCTGCACCGCAAAATCGTGGTGGTTGACGGTGAACGGGCATTCATCGGTGGTATCAACTACAGCGCCGACCATCTGGGTGACTTTGGCGCCATGGCCAAGCAGGACTACGCCGTGGAAGTCACAGGCCCGGTGGTGGCGCAGGTGCACGCCGCCAGCAAGCGCCTGATGTCGCCGGTCCTGCAGCCGCCCAGCGCCGTAAGGCCGGTCACTGAGCCGGCTGGCGCCAGCAGCGCCGTACTGGTCGAGCGCGACAACGGGGTACGCAGTACCGATATCGAGGCTCATTACCTGCAGGCATTTCGCGCCGCCAAGCAGCGCATCGTGGTAGCCAATGCCTATTTCTTCCCGGGTTATCGCCTGATGCGGGAACTGCGCAACGCGGCCCGGCGTGGCGTGGAGGTGCGGCTGATCCTGCAAGGCCAGCCAGACATGCGCTGGGTCCGCGCGCTGTCGCGGCTGTTGTACAACTACCTGTTGCGCGACGGTGTGGCCATTCACGAGTACTGCGAGCGGCCCTTGCACGGCAAGGTTGCCCTGGTGGACGACCAGTGGGCCACCGTCGGCTCCAGCAACCTGGACCCGCTGAGCTTGTCGTTCAACCTGGAGGCCAACCTGTTCATCCGCGACCCCGCATTCAACCAGCAACTGCACGAGCATCTGCAAGCCCTGGCTAGCAAGCAGTGCAAGCCGGTCACACTGGAACGCATGATCCGCGGCTACTGGTGGCGGGCACCGCTGATCTTCGTGTGCTTCCATGTAATCCGCCACTTCCCGCGCATTGCCGGCTGGTTCCCGGCGCACCGTCAGCGTTTGCGCTCGGTGCAACCAGAGGCGTCGTCCCAGGGCGATTTGCATGAGGGCAATACCTGATGGCGCGCAAAGCTTGGCAAACCTGGGGCAAACGCCTGCTCACACTGGCCTTTCTGGTCTTCATTCCGGTGCTGTTATACCTGTTGGCGCGTAACCTGGACTGGAATGAGGTACGTCAGTCCTTGCTGGCGTACAAGCCCGGGACGCTGGCCATAGGCCTTGCAATCGCCCTGTGCAGCTACCTGACCTTCGCCAGCTACGACTTGCTGGCGCGGGCGTATACCGGGCACCACCTGCCGGCAAGGCAAGTATTGCCCATTGCTTTTGTCTGCTATGCCTTCAACCTCAACTTCACCACCTGGGTAGGCGGTGTTGCCTTGCGCTACCGGCTTTACAGCCGCCTGGGCCTGGATACGCCGACCATTACCCGCATCCTTACCTTGGGCCTGCTGACCAACTGGATGGGCTACATGCTGCTGGCCGGTACTGTGTTTGCCTTGGGTTTGGTCGAGCTGCCCAGCAGCTGGGCGGTGGGCGCCACCGGTCTGCGCCTGATCGGTTTGGTGTTGCTGGCTGTTGCCACGGGTTACCTGCTAGCCTGTGGCCTGGCCAAAAAACGGACCTGGCGCTGGCGTGACCATGAAGTGACGCTGCCCTCGTTGCGACTGGCGCTGTGCCAAGTGGCACTGGGTGCCAGCAACTGGGCCCTGATGGCGTTGCTGATCTTCTGGCTACTGCCGGCAGACGCGTTCTACCCCTCGATTCTGGGCATTTTGCTGATCAGCTGTGTGGCAGGCGTGGTCGCCCATATCCCGGCGGGGCTGGGGGTGCTTGAAGCGGTCTTCCTCGCCCTGCTGCACGGGCAAATGGCCCAAGGCACCTTGGTGGCTGCGCTGTTGGGCTACCGCACGCTGTACTACCTGCTGCCGCTGCTGCTGGCGGTGGTTACCTACCTGATCCTGGAAAAGCGCGCCAAGGCCATGCGCCGGCGCGACAAGCCCGCCCAGACCTGACAAGGGCCATTGGCCCGGGAGGTGGCAAGTGCGTATTCGAGTGATGCTGTTGATGGTTGCCAGCCTGGCCAGCGGCCAGGCCTTGGCCGAAGCCTGCAACGTACTGACCCGCTCCTCCAGCGACGCGGTAACGCCAGTTGAGCGGCACACCTGCTACAGCTACAGCAACCTGCCCGCCGAAGCGATCAACTGGTCATGCAGCAACGAGAGCAAAGACATGCTCAACAGCGAGAAGCACAAGGTTGCGCGATGTGCCGATGGCAGTGTCGGCAGCTGTATTGCGCCACTGACCCAGGAAGCGCTGGCCAACCCCAAGGCTACCGGCGGTGAGCAACCCGCGATGCCCAAGGATGCCCGGGTGATCACCTACTATTACGACACCCCCAGCCTCGGCCAGGCCCGCACCGATTGCGAACGCAACAACGGCATCTGGCAAACCCATTGATCTGGCATGCCAATCGCTGTCAGGCGCCGTGTGCTGCGAAGAGGCCGGTCAAGCCAACGACCTTCCCTGGCAATAATGGCGTCATCGCAGCGCAAGGCAGCGTGCTACAGCGCACTCGTTTGCCCTGAGCACCAGGAGGCTTCAGGGCGAAATCGGATCGCTCGCCGGAAACGTTTCATCCAGCGCATTGTCCACGGCACTCTCCCCCGGCTTTTCACCGCAATGGCAATCCCCCATCCGGCACGCTTCACCATGGCGATGCCCGCTCGCGCAGGCTTCGCAGCAGTAGGCCTTGCCGTCGCGCTGCAAGGCATTGGCATCTACGCTGCAGGAACAGTGCGCACACGCGCAACGCTGCTCGTTCATGGCTTGCCCTCCTCTTCATCGATCACGTCATCGGTCCACGGTTCGCCATCCAGCGGTGCAGACCGTGCCAGCTCCGCCTCGTCCAGGCCGATCCCGCCACCAATCTCGTCGGCATCCACTCGCCGCAGCACTTGGTCTGCCGGGCCGCCGCTGCCTCCCGGCTCGTGCGGGTCGCGGGCGCCGGTTTCGTCCAGCAGGGTGTCCGGGCTCAGGTCGTCATAGGTGACGTTGTCCTCATGCAGGCTGTCGCTTAACGCCTCGCCCCCGGTCATGCCACTTTCAGCTACGCGCCGTGGCGGGAATTCGCGGGCGACCTCGTCGGCGGGGCGAAGGTCACCCACGCGCCCTTCGCGCTCGTCCAGGCGCTCGTCGAAGTCCAGCTCATGGACGCTGCCCATGCGGTCTTCAGTGTCGTCGATTTCACTGGGGGTGTAGGGCTTCGGTTCATCTGCTCTGGCCATGTGCGTTCTCCTTCAGGTGGCTTCATGTGGTCGACTGCGTCGCACTGCAGAAGATTCAGAGTTTTTTGAACTACCCGCCGGGCCATTGCCTCCCATTTCTACAGATTGTGATTCGCCCGGAGCCCGCCATGGCCAAGCCCCTGCAGGAATACGCGCGCAAGCGCGACTTCAACGCAACGCCCGAGCCCAGCGGCAAGCGCGGTCGGGGCAAGCGGGCTCACGCGCTGCAATTTTGCATTCAGAAACACGACGCCAGTCACCTGCACTACGACTTCCGCCTGGAGCTCGACGGCACGCTTAAAAGCTGGGCGATCCCCAAGGGCCCTTCACTGGACCCCAAGGTCCGCCGCTTGGCCGTACACGTCGAGGACCACCCACTGGACTACGCCGACTTCGAGGGCCATATACCCGAAGGCCATTATGGCGCCGGGGATGTCATCGTCTGGGATCGTGGTATCTGGGAGCCGGAAGGCGATGCGCGGGAGGCCTATGCCAAGGGCAAGCTGCGCTTTCGCCTGCAAGGCGAAAAGCTCAGTGGCGTGTGGAACTTGTTTCGCACACACCTGGCCGGCAAGAAAGAGCAATGGATGCTGGTGAAATCGCACGATAGCCAGGCCCGTAGCGAAGCCGATTACAGTATTGTCGAGGCCCAGCCCGACAGCGTACTCAGCGACCGCACGCTGGTCCCACGCAAAACTGCCAACACGGCAGCAGCCACACCGCGGGCCAGCCGTAAACGCGCTGGTAATGCCCGCAAGGCGGTACTCCCGGCACAGCTGCAGCCACAACTGGCCACCCTGGTGGATTCGCCCCCCAGTGGCGACTGGCGCTACGAGGTCAAGTTCGACGGCTACCGGATCCTCGCCCGCATAGACGGCGAAGACATCCGCCTGTTCACCCGCAACGGCCATGACTGGAGCAGCAAGATGCCTGGCCAGGTCGCTGCCCTGCGCGCGCTTGGCATCGACTCGGCCTGGCTCGACGGTGAAATGGTCGTGGCTGACGAACATGGCGCCGCAGATTTCCAGGCGTTGCAGAACGCCTTTGACACCCAGCATGACGAGAACATGACCTATTACCTGTTCGACCTGCCCTTCCTCGGCGGCCAGGACCTGCGCCAACGGCCGTTGCAGGACCGCCGTGAAGCCCTTCGGCGTTTGCTGGAACACAACGAATCGGAGCTTCTCAAGTACTCCGATGACTTCGACCAGCCCGTCGAGTCGTTGCTCGACAGCGCTTGCCGGCTGGCGCTTGAAGGCCTGATCGGCAAACGTGCCGACAGCCCTTACAGCGGTCGCCGCAGCTCCGATTGGGTCAAACTCAAGTGCAAGCAGCGCCAGGAGTTCGTGATCGTCGGCTACACCGACCCGAAAGGCAGCCGCAGTGGCTTCGGTGCCCTGTTGCTGGCCTTGCACGACAACGACACTGGCGAGCTGCGTTATGCCGGCAAGGTGGGCACCGGGTTCAGTGCCACCACCCTGGCCACCATCCATGCCCGGCTAACACCACTGGAAACCACCGGGCCAGCCCTGTCCAGGCCACCCACTGGTGCCGAAGCCCGTGGCGTGCATTGGCTGCAGCCCCAACTGCTGGCCGAAGTGGCCTATGCCCAGATGACCCGGGACGGCATCGTGCGCCATGCGGTGTTCCACGGCCTGCGTGATGACAAGCCGCCAACTGCCATTGACCTGGAGCGCGCCATGCCCGCCAAGACCGTAGCCAAACGCAAGCAGGCCAAGGCGCCTGATACGTTGGGCGAACTGCGCCTGACCCACCCCGACCGGGTGATCGACGCCACTAGCGGGGTAACCAAGCGCGAGGTGGCCGAATACTACGCCGCCGTCAGCCCGTACCTCATGCCCCAGCTCAAGCATCGGCCGGTAGCGCTGGTGCGTGCCCCAGACGGCTTGGCCGGCGAGCTGTTCTTTCAGAAAAACGCGGAGCAGCTGCACATACCCCACGTGCTCAACTACGAGAAGGCCGAGGCCGGCCAGGCAGCGATGGTCATCAATCGAGCCGACACGCTGCTCGGCGCGGTGCAGATGAACATGCTCGAACTGCACACCTGGAACGCCACCGACAAGGATTTCGACAAGCCCGACCGCTTTGTGCTCGACCTGGACCCTGACCCCGCACTGCCGTGGAAGGCCATGCTGGAGGCGACCCAGCTCACGCTCACCCTGCTCGATGAACTGGGTTTGCAGGTGTTTCTGAAAACCAGCGGCGGCAAAGGCATGCATGTAGTCGTGCCGTTGACCCGGCGGGCGGGCTGGGACGAGGTCAAGGATTTCAGTCACGCCATCGTCAAACACCTGGCCGGGCTTTTCCCAGAGCGCCTGAGTGCGGTGTCGGGGCCAAAGAACCGGGTCGGGCGGATTTTCATCGACTACCTGCGCAACGGCAAGGGCGCAACCACGGCATGCGCTTATTCCTTGCGGGCCCGAGACGGCTTGCCGGTGTCGGTGCCGATCTGGCGCGAGGAACTGCCCAAGATCAAGGCGGCCAACCAGTGGAACATCGCCAATCTGCACGAGCGCCTGGCAGAGGTCGAAGACCCCTGGGCGGACATGAGCAAGGTGCGCCAGTCCATTACCGCCCGCATGCGCAGGCAACTGGGGCTCGAATGATGGCCATGACCCGGGAGATACGCCCATGAGCATCGTCCAGGACTTCAACCTGACCACCCTTGACCGCTTGCTACGTACCTTCAGCGAACGCCTGCAACCGCTCAACCTCGACACCCAGCTACCGCAACTGATCCAGGCGCTGCAGGCGGATCACCTCGATCTGCTGCCCTTGCCAGGGCAAGGCAACACCTTGCGCCGCTGGCAGACCTTGGCGCGGGTGGCCGGCTGCGACCTGGCACTGGCCAAGCTCTACGAGGGCCACACCGATGCTTTGGCGATTCTCGCTGAATGTGGCGCGGCCCATCAGGCTGAAGACGGCATCTGGGGGGTATGGGCCGCTGAGCCACCCGATGCGCGGGCCTACATCACGGCGCGGGACGGCGACCAGGTCCGCTTGGGTGGCCGAAAAGCCTGGTGTTCAGGTGCCTTGCAGATCGACCGCGCGCTGATCACGGCATGGGATGAGGCTGAGCGACCGCAACTGGTGGCCATTGAATTGTCGCAACCCAGTCAAGGGTTGAACATCGAACATTGGCAGGCCGTTGGCATGGCTACCACCGCCAGCGTCGAAGTGGCGTTCAATGATACGCCTGGCACGCTTGTCGGCAAGCCCGGGCAATACCTCGCACGGCCCGGCTTCTGGCAAGGTGGTGCCGGCATCGCCGCCTGCTGGTACGGTGCGGCCGAGGCGCTGGCGGATTATTTACGTGAGCACTGCCGCAAGCCGCGCCCCGACCCGCATGCCGATGCGCACCTGGGCGCGGTGGATGCTGCCTTGTACGGCGCCCGGGCGGCACTGCGCGAATGCGCCGCCTGGATCGATCGACAGCCCGGCGTGGATGCCAGTTTCGAGGTACGCCGTACCCGCGCTCAGGTCGAGCAGGCTGTTGAGCAAGTCATCAGCCATGTTGGCCGTGCCTTGGGCGCCACCCCTTTCTGCCGCAGCAGCCATTTTGCCCGGCTGAGCGCCGACCTGCCGGTATTCCTGCGTCAGAGCCATGCCGAGCGCGACCTGGCAGTGTTGGGCCAACAGCTGGCCCAAGTGCCTGCAGGAGCCTGGCAGCTATGAGTGCGAACCTGATCCAGTCCACCCGCGGCACGCCTTGGGCAGCCTGGCAGCAGGCCGCGCATCTGGCGCGCGCCACCTGGTTAGATCCGCGTCAACTCTGCCCGCCGGGGCGCCGGCTGGTAATGATCGCGCCGCATCCGGATGACGAAATTCTCATGGCGGGTGGGTTGTTGGCGGGTTTCAAGGGACGCGAGCAAGACCTGATGCTGATTTCCGCGACTGACGGTGAAGGCAGCCACCCTGGCTCCAGCCACTGGACCGAGCACCGCTTGCGCCGCCAGCGCCCCCTGGAGAGCCGACAGGCCCTGAAACAGCTGGGCCTGGACCCCAACCGCCTGGACTGGCGGCGGCTGCATCTAAAGGACGGCCAGTTGCCGCGTGAAGAAGCCTTTCTGGTCAGCCATCTCACCCAGTTGCTACGCCCTGGGGACCTGTTGATGGCCACCTGGCGAGGCGATGGCCATTGCGATCACGAGGCCGTAGGCCGAGCTGCCGCGCACGCAGCGCAGGCCCGCCAGGTGCAACTGGCCGAAGTGCCGGTATGGGCCTGGCACTGGGCACAACCCGACGACCCTCGCCTGCCCTGGCCCCGCGCGCACCGCCTGCAACTGGATGAAACCCGGGTGGCGGACAAGCGCAAGGCACTGAATGCGCATACCAGCCAACTGGAGGCAGACGGTGACCAGCCGCCCGTGCTCCCACCGCACCTACTGGATTGCCTGTTACAACCTTTCGAACTGGTGTTCCTGTGAATGGAGTTGTCATGAGCCTCAGCCCACAATATTTTGCCGACCTTTACGCCACCAGCGAGGACCCTTGGGCCTTCCGCACCCGCTGGTACGAGAAGCGCAAGCGCGAACTGGTCATGGCCTGCTTGCCGCGCCAGTGCTACCAGCGCGTGTTCGAGCCAGCCTGCGCCAATGGCGAACTCAGTGCGTTGCTGGCCGAACGCTGCGCAGAACTGCTGTGCCAGGACCTCGACCCCACCGCCGCGCGCCTGGCCCGCGAGCGCCTGGCAGAGGTGCGCAATGCTTCGGTGGAACTGGCCCGGCTACCGGCTGACTGGCCGGGCGGGCGCTTCGACCTGATCGTGCTCAGCGAAGTAGGCTACTACCTGGACTCCACCGACTGGCTGCAGGTGATCGAACAATCAGTGGCCAGCCTGACCTACGATGGCGCGCTGCTGGTCTGCCACTGGAAGCACCCCATTGCCGGTTGCCCGCAGGACGGCCGCGAAGTGCACCGCATGCTCGCCCGGCACCTGCCGTTGTATCAGCAGTTGAAGCACGAGGAGGCGGACTTCGTGCTGGAATACTGGTCGTGCCAGCCAAGCGTGGTCGACCTCGACGAGACATGCCCATGATTGCCGTCGTCATTCCGGCGCACAACGAGGCGCGCCGCTTGGGCCGGTGCTTGCGGGCGGTGCTGATTGCCGCGTCGCAGGCGCAGCAGGCGGGGCATCGGGTGGAAGTGCTGGTGGTGTTGGATCGCTGCAGCGATGGCAGTGCGGCCGTGGCGCGGCGCTTCGGCGTGCAGGTGCTGGCCGTGGATGCGGGAAATGTGGGCATGGCCCGGCGGGTGGGTGCCGCGCACATGGTCGAGCGCGGCGCGCAGTGGTTGGCGTGCACCGATGCCGACAGCCGTGTGCCGGCGCACTGGTTGGTGTCCCAGCTGGGCTGTAGCGCCGAGGTGGTTTGCGGCACGGTGCATGTGGAATATTGGCAGCCGTGGCAGACCGCGGCGTTGCGCAAGTTGTACCAAAGCCGCTACGCGGCCTGCGAAGGCCACCGGCATGTGCACGGGGCCAACCTGGGCATCTGCGCGGACGCCTACCAGCGCGTGGGCGGTTTTCAGCCCTTGGCGGCCCACGAAGATGTGCAACTGGTCAGCGACCTGCAGGCCAGTGGCGCGCAGATCGTCTGGACCGCCAGGCACAGCGTGGTGACCAGCAGCCGGCGAGACAGCCGTGCCCGGGAGGGTTTCGGCGATTATCTCGAAGGATTACAGGCGCACCTCCAGTGATGCCCACAGGTCAGCCGGAGCGCAAGGCGCCCCGGTAATCGCCCGGGGACTAGGAGGCCTTGCGGGCCTTCTTCGCCGGTTTCTTGCCACCGAGGCTGCGCTTGAGCAGTTCGGTGAGGTCGAGGATATCCGCACCTTTGTCCGAGCCACCCGCTTCGCCCTTCTCCACGGTCTCGATCTTGCCCTTGCTGGCCTTCTCTTCCACCAGATCCATGATGGTCTGGCGGAAAGCGTCATGGTAATTCTCGGGCTGCCAGGACCCGCTCATGTCCTCCACCAGTCGCTTGGCCATGTCCAGCTCGCGCTTCTCCACCTTGGTGTCGGTCACGCTACTGTCCAGTTCCAACGACTCCAGCCCGCGCACTTCGTCCGGCCAGCGCAGGGTAATCATCACCAGCGCATCTTCCAGCGGCCGCAGCAGCGCCAGGTGCTGGCGGGTGTGCAGCACCACGGTGGCCAGCGCCACCTTGCCGGTCTTTTGCAATGTTTCGCGGAGCAAGGCATACACCTTGCCCCCACGCCGGTCGGGGGTCAGGTAGTACGGCGTATCGAAATGCTGTAGCGGGATCTCGCTGGCGTCGACGAAGGAAAAGATATCGATCGTTTGCGTCGCTTCGGGCCGGGCCTTGCGGATTTCTTCCTCGCTGATCACCACATAGCGGCCTTTCTCGAACTCCACGCCTTTGACGATGTTGTCCTTGTCGATGTCCTTGCCGCTCACCTTGTTGATCCGTTTGTAGCCCACTGGCTCCATGCTGCGCTTGTCGAGCCAGTCGAAATCCACACGCTCGCTGCGTACGGCGGTATTGAGGGCTACGGGGATATGCACGAGGCCAAAGCTAATGGCGCCTTTCCAGATTGCACGAGCCATGACGCTGCTCCAGGGTTGCCTGCCGATACCAGAAGTGACTGCGGCAAGCCACGAAGGTTTAGCTGCCCTGCCCTACGGCAACGCCGCCCGTGATCAAACCTGGCTGAACAGCACCCGCCTGAACGCTTCGGCCGCCAGATGCACCTGCACCGCCCAGTCCCCTGCCGCCTCGCTGCCGGCATCGTCGGAAATGTATTTCAGGCACACGAACGGAATGCCTTCGCCGCGTGCGATCAACGCCAGCACATAGGCTTCCATGTCCACCACGTCATAAGGGGCGTCGCCATGGTTGACCTCGAAGCTGTCGCCGCTGCCGCAGGTCTCCAAGGCCAGGCCAGGAATGGCCGCGCCGTGTTCCAGCACCACCGGAATGTCCGACAGCGGCGTCTCGTAACGGGCAAAGCCCAAAGGCGTCACATCCATGTCGCGCTGCACGAAACGGTTGCAGCACACCACCGAACCCTTACCGTGGCGCTGGCTGCCAGCAGAGCCCAAATTGACGATCAGCCTGGGCTTGTGGACCGCGATGGCCTTGGTCAGGGCGATGGCAGCATTGACCTTGCCGATACCGGTGAACACGGTGTTGAGTGCCTGGAAAACATCGCCTGCTTCGGCTTCGAGGGCGAAGACGAACAATGTGTCATCCAGGGAAATGTCGGGGAATTGCTTGATCAGCATCATGGAGCAGGTGTTTCCGAATGGCTGCAATGGGCGCGGTCATTGTCGGCCAACGCCGCCTAATTGCAAGCCCCGGCGGCCACCACGGCGTGCAGTGCCTGCGCCTTGCCCAGCCCGTCAGCGCCGGCCTGTGCCAGGCACTGCAACTGCAGGTCGGCATGAGTGCCATTGCGCAGCAGTTCACGGGCATGCTGGCAGGCGCGCTCGGCGTCGGCGCTATCGATGGGAACCTGCTCCTGCAACTGGGCCAGCCAGCCCTCGGCTGTGACCGGCTGCTGCTCGTGCGTGCCGATGAACTGCCCACGGCGCCCATGACGCATTGCGCGCCAATAATTTTCTTGGGCAACCCAACGCAACTCGCGGTTGCAGGCGGCCGGTTGATGACGGTGGTTGATGCTGTGCTCCACCAGGTGGCGGAAAAGTGCGGCGATGCATAAGGCATCTTCCAGGTGAGGGCAGCCATCGCAAATGCGCAATTCAACCGTCGGGTAGCGTCGCGAGGGGCGAATCGCCCACCAGAAATCGCCCTTCTCTGCCATCGCACCTGTGCGTTGCAACAGTGCGCGGTAACGTTGGTATGCGCCCCAGTCCGGCAGCGCTTCGGGCAAGCCCATGTGCGGCCACTCCCCGCAAATTACCCGGCGATAGCTCATATAGCCGGTGCTCCGACCCTGCCATAAAGGTGATGAGGTACTCAGCACCAGCAACAGCGGGAGCCAGCCCAGCAACCGGTTGATCAGCTGCATGCGGTCGCAGCCGGGCCCTACGCCCACGTGCACATGCAGGCCATTGAGCAAGCTACGCCGCGCCACGTGGCCGTAGTCATCGAACAACTGCTGGTAGTGGGCCGATGCAGCAGGCCGCTGTCTTAGCCAGTCGGCATTGGGGTGGCTGGCTGCGGCGTACAGCCCCAAACCCTCCTCGGCCAATGCCGAGCGCAGCGCGCAGCGGCCGTGCTGGAAGAATTCGCGCGCCTCGTACAGGTTGGCGAACACTGGCGATGCAACCTCGATCTGGCTACGGAACATTTCCTGGGCAAAATACTGCCCCATCACTTCGCGACAGCGGCCGATCAGCGTTGGCGAGGGCGCGGCCTTTACGCGTCCGGAGGCCAAGCTGACGAGCAGGTATTCTTCCTCGATACCGAACGTACAGCGCTCAACCATGGTGCTCAGCCGATACGGGTAACGGTGAGCGCAACGGCAGCGATGCGTTCGACCTGCTCATAGCCGCGCTCGGCCAGTTGCTCGCCGAACACGTCCGGGTCGACTTCGCGATACACCCACGACCAATCAGGCCCGGCCAGGCGCAGGCGGATGGCTTCAAGCAAGGCGTCACGCCCATCGACCACCGCCACGCCGGTATACAACAGCAACGACCCGCCTGGGCTGAGCCGTTCACGTGCTTGTTCGACGATACGCAGGGACAGCTCGGCCCCCAGGGTGCCACCGCCATGCCGGTAGGTCCGCTCGCCAGCATCGAGCATGTAGGGGGGATTGGCGACGATCAGGTCGAATGTGCCAGTAACGCCGTCGAGCAAGTTACTGGGCTCCACGGACACATTGCTCACGCCCGCCAATGCTGCGTTTAGGGCGGTATAGCGCAGCGCCAACGGGTTGATGTCCACGGCACTGACTTGGGCATGTTGCGCGCCGCGGGCAATCAGCAAGGCGCCGATACCGGTACCACAGCCAATATCGACCGCATGCTCTACGCGCTTGGGACTGGTTTGCATATGCGCGTGAATGACTTGGGCAAAGCGGTAGCTGTCCGGGCCAAAAAACACCGCGTCTGTGGCGTCAGTCGGATAGGCTGAATGCACGAGCAACAAATCATCCAGCGTGGACCAGCGCACTGTGCTTCGCAACAGGTCGCCCTGCGCGGCAAGCACCCCGGCACGCTGTAACTGGCCCAGTTCATCGCTGGAGACAAGCCCGGGAGCGAACGGCCGACTCCAGCCGAATACATCGCGCAGCGTATGTGCATGCTGGCCTGCACGGCGAGCAATGACGCGGGCATGGGTGGCAGGTGTCACACAGGTAAACCGATAACCATCGGCGCGCAGCCGCTTGCCCAGTTGCAGTAGTGCCTGGTCGGTCGCGAGTTGCTGCGGGTCAAGCATCATCAGCGAGCGCCCTCCTGAATCATACCTGTGGCACGCAGGTAGGCACGGGTAGCACGCAGACCTTCAGGCGCCGCGTGCCGATTGCCGGACATCCTTTCGATCAGGTTATCGATATCAGGCTCGGCGCTTTCGTCAGACATCTCGTCAGGCGTTAGCGCGACTTCCCAGCTGCCGGGCAGCACTCGCCTGATGCGCGACTGCCAGCCTGCCGCAATCCAGTCGTGCCACAGCTGTTTTTCATAGGGGGTAAACACCCCGTACATGGGTGCGGACGGGCCTTCCACAAGCTTCCACCAACGGCTCTGGGCCGGGTCTTCACCGCGGCGAATCCAGCCTTGTGCCTGCAACGCTTGCAGAAACCGTGGCATGGCGCCAGGTTCGGCCAACCACTGGTTGATCGTGCGCCCCTGCAGCCGGCAGCGGTCAGAGTGCATGAACTGGCCAAATGGGCGCTTGTGCTCCAAGGCCTGAATCAACGCCGCCTCAAGATCGAAGCAGCTGATCAGGTGCGGTGTGTCGATGCCCAGATCATTCAAGCGATACCCCAGCCGCACGCGCCGATAAAAGCCGCGAGGGTCGTCGGCCGGGCAGAGCTGGCGCAGGGCCTGGATCGAGAGGTAGGCGTGGCCGCTGGCGGCGTTGTCGATGGTGGCGTGCAATTGAAAATACTGGCCATCGATACCCAGTTCGGCGAGCTCGTAGGTAGTAATCAGTAAATGCAGTGGCGGCTGCTCGTAGCCGAGGTTGTAGCCGATCACCTCTGGCAGGAACTGGTCACCGTAGAGCCCAAGTGCAAGTTGTACCGAACCTTGTAGATAGCGGTCGTCCTCGAGCTGCAACTGCTCCAGGCAGCCCAGCCGGCTCATCAGGCGTTGGTAGATCAGCACATGGTTGCAGCGTGGGTCGCCACTGCCAAGCTCTTCGAGATAAGTGCGAATCAGGCCGTGGTAGCGTGGGTCATGCCAATGGCGCAGTGCACTATGTAGCCATGCACCATCCACTGCCTTGGTCGGCGCTACTTGCTGCAAAAACCACAACGCCTGGGCGCGCGTTGCAAAATACCGGCGCGGTTCGCCTTGGTGGCGCTCCTCAAGGTAGGCAGCATAAGCTAGCGCTACGTCTGCGGCGTGACGGGCACTCCAGGCTTCAAGATGCGCGGGGTTGGCAGGCAGGTCATCCGGCAGGTGCCTGGCCTGCTTCAGCTGTTCGTTCAACCACTCGACGCTGACCCTGTCACTGCCTTCAAGCAACGCGTCATAGCGCTGCTGCAGGCCTGGCCCATTTGGCGTGGCCGATACCATCGCAGCAGTCTTGCGGGTCATGACCGTCATGCCGAGTTCCTCATGCACGTTTACTGGCTGGGTTTCTGCCCAGGCATCGGTTCAGGATCGGGTGCAGGTTGTGGGGCGGGCTTGTCGTCGGGTTGCTGCATCTGCAGGGACGGCTTGCTGGGGTCGGCATCCTTGGCCGGGTGGTCGTTATCGCGGTCAAAACAGCCGCCAAGCAAGGTAAGGGCGCCCATCAGGGCTAGCAGGGGTGTCAATCGCATACTGTCCTCCAGCGCGGGAAATTGCAGTGCCGGTTACCCGGCACTGCATGGCCTCACTTACGAGCGGCCGCCTTTGCGGCTTGATTCACTGCTCTGGCTGCCACCGGAGTGCTGGCCGCCTTTACGGCCTGCCTCGGAGGCTTTTTCGCGGTCATTAGCAAAGTTGCCTGGGTTTTTGGTACCGCCCTGGCTGCCTTGTTGATTGCCGGTACGGCTGTTCTCTTTGTTGGCCATGGTCGCAAACCTCATATGACTTCGGAGTGCACGGCTTGACTGCCGTACACTTGTTCGGAGTTCGCACATATGGCGGGATTCGTTTTATTGCGAAGGGTTCGGACCGGTGGCATTAAATAAGCGGCCACGCCATATTTGGTGCGCTGTTCAGTCGCGCGACTGGCTGTCAAGGCGCGCCTGACGACGGCCAAGCCAGCCGCCGGTAGCGGCCCAGCCCAGGGCCAGAAACGCACCGATGAACATTGCCAACTGGGGGTGATCGCCCAGCACGTCCAGGGCACGCTTGACCCAGCCGCTGAGGGCGTCTGCGCCCCGGTAGACCACGGTGTCGATGAAGTTCTTGGCTTTGTACTTGTCCTCGGTAGGCAGCACGGTGAACAGCATCTCGCGCCCCGGCCGCACCAGCGCGTATTCCCCGGCGCGGCGTACCACCATCACCACCACGAACACGGCAAACACCGGGGCCAGTGCCAGCCACAGGAAGCCCGCGGTCATTACCAGTGGTACCGCGACCAGCAAAACCCCTACCCCCAACCGCCGGGCCAGGCGCCCGGTAAGAAACACCTGGGTCAGGATGGCCAGGGCCTGTACCACGCTGTCGATCAGGCCGAAAACCTGGGTTTGCCGGGTGCGGTCGGTGAAGGTTTCGCTGACGATGCGCGCCTGCTCGAAATACAGGAAAGTACTGACGCTGGCCAGCAGCACCACGAACAGACCAATGCCCAGCAGATAAGGCGAACGCGCTACCGCGGTTGCCCCGGCGAAGGGGTTGCCGCCCAAGGGCCGCGAGTCGGGGCGCAGGGCTTGCTCCGGCAATGGTTGCCGCGCACGCCAGCGTTGCAGGAACAGCGCCGCGCCGATACTGCCAAGCAGAAAGGCCGCCGCCAGGAGCAGCAGCCCGGCATGGCCCAACGGCGCCACCAGCAGGGTGCCAAGAATGGGGCCGCTGAGCCCGCCCAGACTTGCCCCGGCCGCCAGCAAGCCGAACAGGCGCTTGCCTTGGGCCGTGGAAAACAGGTCGGCCAGCACGCTCCAGGCCAGCGAGATGGTCAGCAGATTGAACACCGACAGCCATATGTAGAATGCCCGGGCGGTCCACAGGTCATCCGCCTCGCGGGAAAACAGCCCGGCGAACAACAGCAGGTTGCTGGCGAAAAAACCATAGGTCCACGGCAGGATATACCGGCGTTGTACCCGCGACGCCAGCCAGCCGAACAGCGGCAAGCACGCCAGCGTGGCGATGAAGGTACCACTGAACAGCCATTGCAGGTTCTCCACGCCACCGGCAACGCCCATGGTCTCGCGCACCGGGCGCAACATGAAGTAGCCGGTGAACAACAGGTAGAACAGCAGCAAGCCGGCGACTACCGCCGCACCCTCGCCGGGCTGAATGTTCAGCCCGTGCTCAAGGCGCCGCCGCCAGGCTGTCATCGGGTCACGCGAACTGCTTGATCAGCGCCTGCTGCTGCGCCGGGGTGAGCATCGGCCCTTGCCCGGCCTTGAGCTGGTCAAGCTGGCGGTCGGGCCGACCGGTGGCAGGGATGACCGTGGTTACTGCAGGGTGGCTGATGGCGAACTTGAGAAACAGTTGCGCCCAGCTGCCGATGCCCATTTCGGCGGCCCAGCCGGGCAATGCCTGGTCCTTGACCCGAGCGAACAAGCGGCCGTCGTCGAAAGCCCGGTTGATCAGTACCGCGACGCCCTTGTCCTGGCACAGCGGCAGCAGTTCGCGGGCCGCGTCGGGCGCATTGACCGAGTAATTGATCTGGATGAAGTCCAGCGGCTCGTTACGCACGATACGGGCGACTTGGTCATGGCCACTGTTCAGGTAGTGGGTGATCCCGACATAACGGGTCTTGCCCTGCTGCTTCAGCTCGCGGGCATAGGGCAGCTGGGTCTGCCAGTCGCGCAGGTTGTGGATTTGCAGCAGGTCGACCTTGTCGGTACGCAGGCGCCGGAGGCTGTCGGCCCACTGCGCCTGGGCGTCGGCCGGGCTGTCGGCAGCGATTTTGGTGGCAATGAAGCACTGCTGGTGCCAGCCACCCTCCTCCAGCAACTGGCCCAGAATGCTGTCGGCGCCGCCGTAGTTCGGCGAGGTATCGATCACCCGGCCCCCGCCTTCGAAAAACGCCTTGAGCACCGCTTTCAATTGCTGGTAAGCGGCCGAGCCGGCGGGTACCTCGAAGCTACCGGACGTACCAGCGCCAATCACCGGCAAAGCTTCACCCGTGGACGGCACCTTGCGGGTCAGCAACGCCGCCGGTGTGGCGGCGTACAGCCAAGGGGTCGCAGCCAGCAGGCCCAAGGTGGCACCGGCGCGTAGGACATCACGACGTGCGTACATGGAAAAGCTCCCGTCATGAATCGGAAACTTTCAAGGCTAGCCGCTCTATTCCGCGCCGCTGTGGGTTTATGTATCTGAATGTTTATTGATCAGGCCTGAAGCAGCTGGCTCAGGTCGACAGCTGCCTCGCCCATGGGTGGACACCAGTAATAGCCACCGGTCAATGGACGGCTGAAGCGGTAGAGGCCATCGATGATGCCGTCCTCCAGGCCGCTCATCCGCCGCAGTTGCACTTCGAACGCATCGAAGCTGTGGCCCAGGGCCACGAACGCCAGGCCGGCGCCGCGCTGGTCGGCCCAGGACACCGAACGACGGACCATGAACGCCTCGGGTTCGAAGCTTTCCTGCGCAGTGCGCTTGACGTGGGCGGACTCTGGGGCGTCTTCGAGTTCTTCGTTGTCGCTCAGGCGGCGGCCGATGATGTTGTCCTGGTCAGCCTGGGGCAGCGACTTGAAGTACTCCAGGTCGTGTTTCCACAGCTGGAATGCGGCGAAGCTGGAGCCATCGGCGGCAATGGCCGCCTGCTCGGCGTCTTCATCCACCGGGTTTTCGGTGCCGTCTTCATAGCCAGTCAAGTCACGGCCGCCACGGTGGAGGAAGCCCTCGACGCTGTCGGCCAGGCGCAGGGCTGGTGCCAGCGTGTGCTCCAGGGCCTGGGCGCGCAACAGCAGGTCGCCCCGCTCGTTACCGCGCAGCCACAGCCACAGGGCGTGTTGCGTGCTTGGGTTCTCCACTGCGGCATCCAGCAGCGGGAAAACCCGCAAGCCTGGGACATCACGGCCCAGGGCCCTGGCCAGCGGCGCACCGATGCCGAGGATCAGCTGTAGGCCATCTACCTGCGGCAGCAAGGCATCCAGGGCGGCAGGCAACGCTTCGGGCGACTGCAGGGAGAAGAACAGGTGGCGGGCGTGGGCCGGCACCGGTTTGGCAAGCAGACCTTGCTGGAACGGCATGACAGGCTAATCCTTGGTAAAAACGCGAATGCTACTGTGCCAGCAGGCCTGCCGCAACGCGGCGTACGGCCTCATTGGTCGCTGTGGTTGGTAACAACTGGTTACCAAGAGCTGGCCATTTGCGATTAGCACTGAATCAGCGGCGACCTACACTGCTCGGGATACTTCGTCCGAGAGTCCGCTCATGACCGCCTCGCCACTGCTCACCGCTGTACTGCCGCTTGCCTTGGGCATCATCATGCTCGGCCTTGGCTTGTCGCTGACCTTGGCCGACTTCGCGCGCGTGGCCAAGTATCCTAAACCTGTGGTGGTGGGCCTGGCCTGTCAGATCCTGCTGCTGCCGCTGGTGTGCTTCCTGATCGCCAGCGGCTTCGGTCTGGCGCCGGCCCTGGCAGTGGGGATGATGCTGCTGGCCGCCTCGCCGGGGGGGACCACGGCCAACCTGTTCAGCCACCTGGCCCAGGGTGACGTGGCGTTGAACATCACCCTGACGGCGGTCAATTCGCTGATCGCGATCCTGACCATGCCGCTGCTGGTGAACCTGTCGCTGGGCTGGTTCATGGCCTCGGACCAGGCCATCCCGCTGCAGTTCGCCAAGGTCATGCAGGTGTTCGCGATTGTGCTGCTGCCCGTGGCGCTGGGCATGCTGGTTCGCCATTTCGCCCCTGGGTTTGCCGCACGGATGGAAAAACCGATGAAGCTGGTAGCAGCGCTGTTCCTGGCCTTTACCATCGTCCTCGCCCTGGCCAAGGACTGGCAGACTGTCGTCGAGTACGCACCGGTGGTGGGGCTGGCGGCTTTGCTGTTCAACCTGCTGAGCCTGACGGTCGGCTACTGGGTGCCGCGCTTGCTGCACATTCCCAAGCGCCAGGCCATCGCCATCGGCATGGAGATTGGCATTCACAACGGGACGCTGGCGATTGCCCTGGCGTTGAGCCCTTCGTTGCTGAACAACCCGACCATGGCGGTGCCGGCGGCGCTTTACAGCCTGATCATGTTCTTCACCGCCGCTGTGTTCGGCTGGTGGGTCTGCCGTGGGCATGCGGCGGCGCAGCCAAAGGTTGAAACCCTCAATTGACGTTGCTGGTTACCCGGTGGAAGCAACTGTCTTGCTCAATTTCTAGAATCTAGCGCAATCCCTGTGGGAGCGGGCTTGTCCCGCGAACACGGGCGAAGCCCGTGCCATCCACCGTGTTGGATTCTTCGCGGGGCAAGCCCGCTCCCACAGGTACCCCCGCTGGCTTGAGGCTGATGCAGTACCTGGGGAACAACTGGCTTGCTCAATTCTAGAATCTAGCGCAATCACTGTGGGAGCGGGCTTGAGGATGATGCAGTACCTGGGGAAACAACTGGCTTGCTCGATTTCTAGAATCTAGCGCAATTGGACTGTGGGAGCGGGCTTGTCCCGCGAACACGGGCGAAGCCCGTGCCATCCACCATGCTGCATTCTTCGCGGGGCAAGCCCGCTCCCACAGGTACCCCCGCTGGCTTGAGGATGATGCAGTACCTGGGGAAACAACTGGCTTGCACAACACCTGGAAGCTGGCGCGAGCAAGCGTCGGTCAGCGTTCGCTACGGTTGCCCCGAAGTTGCTGTTTCAACACCTTCAACGGCGGCGCATAGAAAAACCCGAACGACACACTCCCCGTGCGCCCTTTCACCGCGTGGTGCAACCGGTGCGCCCGGTGCAGGCGCTTCAGGTAGCGGTTGACCGGCCGTGGCTCGCGCGGCCAATGCCGATGAAAGAACCCATCATGGGCCAGCACGTACAGCACGCCATAACCCGCCACGCCACCGCCCACCCACTGCAGCGGCGCATAGCCACTTTTGCCCAGCGCCATCAGTGCCGCAGCAACCAGCCCCAGGGCCACCAGGTACAGGTCGTTGGTTTCGAGCATGCCCAGCTGTGGCTCATGGTGCGAGCGGTGCAACCACCAGCCCCAGCCATGCATGATGTACTTGTGCGCCAGCGTGCCAACGCCCTCCATGGCCACCAGGGTGCCGAACAGCACGGTGAGATTGAACAACATGGAACGATCCGGGTGATGGCAAAGGGAGCCGCAAGGTTAACGGCTGGCCAGTTTTTTTTCCATTTTGCGTGACCAGATGAGGCCCATTTGCGCATTAAGCCATTGTCATGTTTTTGCCCTTGACCTGCTTGGCCACGCAACGTATGGTCCGCGTCGCAATTTTGCCTTCCTCAACAGGAGACCTGCCTTGGACAGTAGCCCCAGTCGCTTGCGACAGGCCCGCGTGGCGCGCTAGCCCGGCAGTGTCTTGTACTGTCTGGCCAGCCTGGCAAGACGGTGGTTTCTTGTAACCCCGCATCTCCCCTCCCCGTGGTCCTGCGCATTTTTCTGGTTTTTCAACCGCGCCAACTGATGGCGTTCATGCGGGTGTGTGCCCGTGGAAGAGGTTTGCTATGGATTGGAAAATATTTCTGCTGCGCGTCAGCATCGCCCTGCTGCTGGGGGCGCTGATCGGCGCCGAGCGCCAGTTGCGCCAACGCTTGACCGGGCTGCGTACCAACGCACTGGTCAGCACAGGTGCCTGCCTGTTCGTGCTGATGACCCAGGCAGTGCCGGGCATGGCCGCCGCCGATGCCTCACGGGTCGCTGCCTATGTGGTCTCGGGCATCGGCTTTCTTGGTGGTGGCGTGATCATGCGTGACGGTTTCAACGTCCGTGGGCTGAATACCGCCGCCACCTTGTGGTGCACCGCTGCGGTTGGCGTGCTGTGCAGCCTGGGGCTGCTGCTGGAGGCGGCCCTCGGGAGCCTGGTGGTGTTGTGCGCCAATATCCTGCTGCGCGACATCGCCCAGCGCCTGGACCGGCAGGACATGGTGCCGGCCACCGAGGTGGAGCAGCACTTCGAAGTGCGCATCGTCTGCCGCGCCGAGGACGAGATCCAGGTGCGCAGCCTCATGCTGCATAGCCTGGGCGACCCGCAGTTGCGCCTGCAGTCACTGCAAAGCGCTGATCTGGACAACCCTGCCCGGCTGGAAGTACGTGCTGAATTGCTGGGCACCGCCCAGGCCCCTGCGCAGCTGGAGCGCCTGGTCAGCCGGGTCAGCCTGGAAAAAGGGGTAAGTTCAGTGCGCTGGCAGTTACAGCAACAGGTATTGGCGGCGGATTGAATGACCAAGGCGGGAGCTGAAAGCCGCGCCTGCAAACGCGTTCGACTGCAGGCGCAGCCTTGCGCTGCGAACGGGCTGCCAGGTCCCGGCACATTACGAGTCCGCATGAACAACCAGCGTCTCTGCCACCCGGTACCCGTCACGGCCCTCGCGCTTGGCCTGGTATAGCGCCGCATCCGCTGATGCAAGCAGCGTCTGCGCCGTCACCCCCTCCCGCGCCAGGTCACCTACGGCAATTCCCGCACTGAACGACACCCGCCCCAACGGACTACCCGCATGCTCCAGCACCTGGCGTCGCAACAGTTGTTGCAACTCCAGCACCAAAAGCTCTGCGCCTCGGCCATCGGTATCGGGCAGCAGCAGGGTGAATTCCTCGCCGCCATAGCGCACCGCCAAGTCGGCCGGCCGTTTCAATACCTGGGGCAGCAACTCGGCAAAGCGCCGCAGGCACCAGTCGCCCGCGGGATGGCCGTACAAGTCGTTATAGGCTTTGAAGTAATCCAGGTCGAGCATCACCAATGCCAGCGGATAACCCTGCCGCCGCGCCCGGCGCAGTTCGGGCTCGAACACCGCATCCAGCCGCCGACGGTTACCCAGACCGGTCAGGCTATCGGTCAATGCCAGCGCTTTCAGCGTCTGGTGCGCCTGGTGCAGCGCCCGCTCGATGGCGATGCGCTCGCGTAACTGCCGTAGTACTACCCCGCCAAAGGCCGCCAGCCCGAGCAAAAACAGCAGCAACACCGCCACCGACTTGACCGCGTCGTGGCGCCAGGGCGCAATGATCGACTCACGCGACAGCCCCGCTTCCACCACCAGCGGGTAGCTGGTCAGCGCACGGTATCCATACAGCCGCGGAGTGCCATCCACCACCGCGACTGCCTCGGCTACGCCCTCCGCGGCATACGGCAAATGGTTGCGGAAGATTTCGCTGCTCGCCAGGCTGCGGCCTATCACCTGCTGCACGAAGGGGCGGCGTACCAGGATGGTGCCGTCGCGCTTGGCCAGCACCAGCGCGCCGCGCTCATCGAGCTTGAAATCACCGTAGTAGCGTACGAACCATTCGACCTTGATGGTGCCAAGGAGTACGCCGGCGAAGCTGCCATCGGCATACTCCAGGCGCCTGGAAATGGGGATGATCAAGTCGCCGGTCGAGCGGCTACGAACCACTGAGCCGATGCGTACACCCCGGTCGGTGTGGTTGCGATGATAGACAAAGTAATCACGGTCGGCGTTATTGGCGTTCGGCGGGATGGCCGCCTGGTCAGTAACGATCCAGCTGCCGTCCGGCCCATACACGAACAACCCGTGCAGCTGCGGCATGATGGTCTTCTGTTGCGCCAGCAACGCATGCAGGCGCGGCCGGTCGATACGCTCGAAGCCGTCACCCTCCAGGCGTTCAGCCAAGGCGGCGGTGATGGCATCGACCTGGCGAATGGCGTCTTCAGCATGCTGCGCCGTTGCTCGCGCCAGGTTAGTGACCATGTTCTCGGCATTGCCGTAGGCGTGTCGGTAATCACGCCAGATGCGCCAGCCTTCCACAAGCACAAAGGCCAGCATCACCACCACCATGAAGGCCAGTACCAGGCGGAACAACGCGACCGCGCGCCCCTCGCCAGTTGCGGCGAAAAGCCCGTCGTCGTCCTGTTGCCTGGCTGCGCCCATTGGAATCCCTGGCCTTAACGCGTTTGCCGCCTTTCACTATAGTTCAGCGCCGCGCACAGAAAGCTGCGACGAAAAAGATTAAACCTTTACCCCGCTCGCCCCCTCAACCGTACGCGACACTGAGGTCGCGCCAAGGGTAAGGAGTGAAGCATGAGCAGCCTATTCATGAAACGCGTCGGTTTGTCCATGGTGCTGGGGCTGGCATCGGCGCATGCATTGGCGGCCAGTTCCGATGACTTCGTCGATGCGGCAACCGAGGCCGGCATTGCCGAGGTGGTCACCGGTAACCTGGCCAAGGAAAAAAGCCAGAATGCCGACATCAAGACCTTTGCCGGGCAAATGGTCACTGACCACACCCAGGCGAACCAGAAACTCGCTGAAATCGCCCGCAAGCTCGACATTTCGGTACCGGATGACGCTGCAATGACCGACAAGGTCAAGAAGATGATCCTGGAATGGCGCGATGAATCGTTCGACAAGTCGTACATCAACAACCAGGTCGACGCTCACGAAAAAGCGGTGGAGCTGTTCAAGAAAGAGGCTGCATCGTCTGACAAGGCTGAGCTGAAGGCTTTCGCCAGCGAAACCCTGCCCAAACTGGAACAGCACCTGGAGCATGCCAAGGCACTTCAGGCCAAGCACGGCAAGTGAGGCCCGACATGAGCAACGATGCATTGAAAACCGAAGTGCTTACCCGGCTGTTGCATGCGCACCCCGAGGGGCTGGGCAAGGAAGTGCTGGATAACTACCGCGGTGAGAAAGCAGTGGCAGGCATGCTCAAGACACTGCAGGAGGCCGGGTTGATCCAGGATGGCAGCGTGGCGGTGAACAGTGACCACCAGATCAGCGTGCACTACCCCATCAAGCTGTCGGCGGCGGGTGTCGAAGCGGCGAGACAGGCTGAATCCTGAGCGGATCGTAGTAGGAGCGGCTGCGCCGCTCCTACACGCGTTCAGGTGTTCTTCTCGATATCTCTGGGTGGCTTGGCCGGCCCTTGTGGGTCGACCTGTGGGTCGTCTACATCGGGCGAATCCGGGTCGAAACCCAGATCATCCTGCGTTTCAGCCTGCTCCGAGGAGTGCGGCCCTTCTTTTTCAGGTGGTCGTGATCCAGTCATGGCGTTCTCTCCCGTGGGTGTTTAAGGAAGAAAGCCCCGGCCTGGAAAAGTTTGATTAATCTGCGCCTTCAGCCACCTGCGCCCTGCACAGCGCCAGTGCTTCGTCACGCGCTTGCAGCTGCTGCTGCAGATGCTGTAGCTGTCGCGCCTGCTCCGCGCACATGTCGCGACGTTGCTCCAGGCTTTGTGTCAGCACGTCCAGTTGCCGGCGCATCTCCTCGCTTGCGCCCTGGGCCTGCGCCAGGATCGTACGCAAGCCCTGGATCTGTGCATCGCGTTGCTCCAGCAACTCATCCTGCGCCCGGCACTCACTGGCAGCCTGGCGGTGCTCGCCCAGCAAACGCTCGTTATCCCGGTGCAGGCGGGTCAGTTCGTCCTGTTTGACGATCATGCCCTGCTGCAACTGGCGCACCTCAACCTGCATTTGTTGCAGTTGTGCCTCGTGACGGCGTTGGTCCTGCTCCCGTTGCTCGCGACTGGCGGTGCGATAGTGCTCTAGCGCGTCACGGGCATGCCTGTGCTTGTCCTCCAGCGACTTGACCTGCTCGTCCTTGTCGGCAAGGCGCACCTGCATCTCGCCCAGCGATTGATTGAGGCTGGCACTGCGCAATTGTTCAGCCTGCAGCGTGCTCTGCGTGGACAACAGCTTTTCAGTCTCAGCGGCCAAGGCCGCTGCATCGATCTGATGGCGTTGCTGAGCAGCAGCCAATGCCTGCTGGGCGTTTTCCAACTGCGCCTGCAGCCTCTCCCGCTGTTCTGTAAAGGCGCTTTCGGCCTGTTCGATCTTCAGGTCAGCCTCGTCTTGCAGTTGTGTTGCCAATTGCCCGACCAGACGGCTCAGAACATCACTCAGCGCCACGCCGCCCTCGGAAGCCACTGGATGCTGGCCGTTCAACTCTTTGAGGTAGCGGTGAATCGTGGTCTTGGAGCCCGTATTGCCCAGTTCGATACGTATCGCATCAATGCTGGGGTTCTCGCCACGGGCGATCAGCGCCTGTCGCGCCTGCTGCACTACCACCTTGTTGATACCGCCCCGGGCCATGCTTGCTCCTACGATTTTGTACTGTGTTATGTAACATGTAATTACATACCAATTATGGCAACTCTATCTTACCCCTGCAAACGTTTCCTAAGATTGAATAATCACGGCTTATCGCATGTGAGCTGCAAAAAGCGGCTGTTTCCCATGCTTCAAGCCGTACTGAAGCCGGTGGTGCGCCACCTTGTGCCAGCGGCGCTGCGGCGGCACCATGGGCGTCCGGTACCAAGCGCTCACAGAAAGCACCCACAGAAAATGACCCTGGAAAACTACAAGGCAATCGCCGACAGCATCGCCCTGCTGCTGTACCCGCACGCTGAAGTCATCGTGCATGACCTTGGCAGCCAGACAGTCGTGTACATCGCCAACAACTTTTCCCAGCGGCAGCTGGGTGACGATTCGGCAATCGATCACGAACTGGGCGATCTGCTCGAGGGCGGCAATCTGGGCCCGTACGAAAAGCTCAACTGGAATGGCCAGAAGGTGCGGTCCATCAGCACCGTGCTGCGCAACGCCCAAGGCGAAGCCGAGCACCTGATGTGCATCAACCTGAATGTGTCGGTACTCGAGCAGGCTCGTGTGGCGCTGGACGCGTTCTTCCAGATGAGCCGGCTGGTGCCGCAGCCTGACGCATTGTTCCGCAACGACTGGCAGGAGCGTATCAACACCTTTCTGCATGCCTGGCTGCAGGCGCGCAATCTGTCCCTGCAAACCCTGCAGATGAAGGACAAGCGCAGCCTGGTGCAGGCGCTGCATGCCGAAGGCGCGTTCGAAGGGCGCAGTGGTGCCGATTATGTTGCCAACGTGCTGAACATGGGCCGCGCCACCGTGTACAAGTACCTGAAAGAAATCAAAGGCTGATAATGCCTCGCCGCCACGCTGGCCACCCAAACAGGTGATGCCAGCCGTTGCCCTGCCCGCTTGCTTGAAGTAGATGAATATTCTATCGTGGAAAAATATTCCACATGCATTCAGGAGCGCCGCATGTCACCCGGGACAGTTTCTTCAACCGTTGTCGATGCCCCATACCTCGATGCGCTCCATGAAGCCATCCAGCAAGCCCATGCCGCACTGCGTCCCGCTGTCGGTATCACCCCGCTCACTTACAGCGCCAGTCTGTCGGCGCAGACTGGCTGTGAAGTGCTGCTCAAATGCGAACACCTGCAGCACACCGGCTCTTTCAAGTTTCGCGGCGCCAGCAACAAGATCCGCTTGCTGCCGGCGGACCAGCGTGGCAACGGTGTCATTGCCGCCTCCTCTGGCAACCACGGCCAGGCGCTCGCCTTGGCAGGTAAGGCTGCCGGCGTGCCGGTCAAGGTCTACACCGCCACTTCGGCTTCCCCTTATAAAATCGCGGCGATGCGGGCGCTGGGTGCTGAAGTGATGTGCCTGCCCATCGACCCGCTCGGCGTGGAGCTCGAGGCGGCCCGCCAGGCAAAAGCCCAGGGCGTGCCCTTCGTATCGCCCTACAACGACCCGCAAGTCATCGCCGGCCAGGGCACCATTGGCATGGAGTTGTTCGAGCAGGCACCAGACCTGGATGCAGTGTTCGTGGCCGTGGGCGGTGGCGGCATGATTGCCGGCATCGGCGCTGCGCTGCGGGTACTCAAGCCGGGCACGGCGATCGTCGGCTGCTGGCCCGAGAATGACCCGGCCCTGGAGCAATCGCTCAAGGCCGGCACAATTATTGAAGTGGACGCCCGCGACACGCTGTCGGACGGCACTGCGGGCGGCGTCGAACCCGGTGCTATCACCTTCCCACTGTGCCAGTCGCTGGTGACCGATACCGTGCGGGTCAGCGAAGCCGAAATCCGCGCAGCCATGCGTGAAATTGCCAGCAGTGAACGTTGGATCATCGAAGGTGCTGCGGGGGTCGCGGTCGCCGGCATGAAAAAGCTCGCCGAACGCTATCGGGGCAAACGGGTCGCGGTGATCCTGTGTGGCCGCAACATCGTGCTGGACAAGTTCCTAGAGGCGATCGGATGAAGACCTACGACAAGGCCCAGATCATTGCCAGCTTCAACACGGAACTGGCGGTACGCCGGCTTGAGGAAGGCTTTGTCGCGTACTCGGACTCCAGGGTACAAGTGCCGCCTGTGCAGAGCTTTGCATTTACCCAAAACAACGGCGATTGCTGCGTAAAATCGGCGTACGTCGAAGGCAGCCCCACCTTCACCGTCAAGCTCTCGACCGGCTTCTATGACAACCCGTCCAAGGGCCTGCCAAGCAACGATGGCCTGATGCTGGTGCTGTCTGCGACCACTGGCCAACCACTGGCCCTGCTGCAGGACGAAGGCTGGCTGACCGGCATGCGCACCGCCCTGGCCGGACGTATCGCGGCCAGGCTGTTGGCACCGGCGCAGGTCAAGGCAATTGGCATTATTGGTACCGGGATGCAAGCACAAATGCAGCTGGAACAGTTGCGCGCCGTTACGGATTGCCGCCAGGTGTTCGTCTGGGGCCGCAATGCCAGCCGGCTTGACGCCTGCGCAGCCTTTGCCCGTCACCTGGGCTTCCAGGTTCGCAGCACCCAGGATGCGGCCGAACTCGCCGGGGCCGCCAACCTGATTGTCTGCGCCACCCCTTCCCGCCAGCCGGTGTTGCGCAGCGAATGGGTCCAGCCTGGCACGCATATCACCGCCGTCGGTGCCGATGCGCCGGGCAAGCAGGAACTGGAGCCCGCGCTGGTTGCCAGGGCCGATCGCATCATCGTCGACTCGGTCGTCCAGTGCAGCCAGTACGGCGAAGTGGCTCACGCACTCGTCAGTGGCCTAGTCAGCCCTGACCAGCTGATCGAACTGGGTGCGCTGCTGGCCGGCCGCGCCAAGGGGCGTGAGCACGACGGCCAGATTACCTTGGCAGACTTGACCGGCGTAGCAGTACAAGATGCGCAAGTCGCAAGTTGCACCCTGACGGCACTGAGCGCCTGCGACTAGCACTGCATCAACGGGTGCGCTGCACGCGTGCGGGCGTGCGCTGCATCAGCACCTTGCCATTGCGTACCGACACCAGCGCATGCCCTTGGCTGCGGACCATTTCGTAATCGTCTGGTGCCGACAGCAGTAACAGGTTCGCCGGGCGCCCTACTTCGATACCGTAGCGCTCGCCCAGGTTCAGGGTGCGGGCGCTGTTGTCGGTGATCAGGTCCAGGCAGCGCTGCAGGTCCTCGTAACCGAGCATATGGCAGATGTGCAGGCCAGCCTCGAGAATGCGCAGGATGTTGCCGTTGCCCAACGGGTACCAGGGGTCGACGATCGAGTCCTGGCCAAAGCACACGTTCATCCCGGCGCGGTCGATCTCGGCCACGCGGGTAACGCCACGGCGCTTCGGGTAGTTGTCGAAGCGCCCCTGCAGGTGGATGCTTTCGGTCGGGCACGAGACGAAGTTGATGCCCGACAGTTTCAGCAGCCGGAACAGCTTGTAGCAATAAGCGTTGTCGTACGAACCCATGGCCACGGTATGGCTGGCCGTCACCCGCGCACCCATGCCGCGCACGCGGGCTTCTTCGGCCAGCACCTCAAGGAAGCGGGATTGCGGGTCATCGGTTTCGTCACAATGTACGTCTACCAGGCAGCCGGTACGCTCGGCCAGGTCCATCAGGAACTTCAGCGATGACACGCCTTGGTCGCGTGTATTCTCGAAGTGGGGAATGCCGCCGACCACGTCGGCGCCAATGGCCACCGCCTCGGTCATCAAGGCCCGGCCGTTCGCGTACGACTCGATCCCCTCCTGCGGGAAGGCGACAATCTGCAGGTCGACCAACTCGCGCACGTCTTCACGCACCTCAACCATTGCCTTCAGCGCGGTGAGTTTCGGGTCGGTGACGTCGACGTGGGTACGTACATGCTGGATACCGTGATCGACCAGCATGTCGATGGTCTTCTTTGCCCGGCGCTTGATGTCGTCGTGGGTGGTGATTTCCTTGCGCTCGGCCCAGCATTCGATGCCTTCGAACAGCGTGCCGCTCATGTTCCACCGCGGCTCGCCGGCGGTCAGGGTGGCGTCGAGGTGGATGTGCGGCTCGACAAAGGGTGCCACTACCAGGTTTTGCGTGGCGTCCAGATCATTGCCAACAACAGCCACCACGTCGGCCTGAGGCACGATGGCGGCGATGCGCGCGCCATCGAGCTCGATGCGGAACAGGCCATCTTTGCCGCGCAGGCGTGCGTTGATGATATTCATGCTGTTACTCCTTGCCGTGGGCTTCGCTCATGCACGATAGCAGCATGGCGACCGCCCCATGCAAATCCTGAACAAGGCGTGAAGCCGCTGCTATCCCTGCCGGGGGCAGGCGGCGTCCAGGCCCATTTGCCAGAAATCAGCCTCCAGGCTGGAGGCCTGGCCAAAAATCCCAACCAGCTCGGCGAAGCGCTGCTCGGTCATGCTCCGCGCCGCCAGTTCATCCAGCTGTTTGCGCGCTGCCGCTGCCACGGCCTGGTAACCCTCCCCGGCATATTCGCCAATCCATTCGCGATACGGATGGCTGCTCAAGTCACCGATCCGCTCGGCCAGGTTCCGACCGATCTCGGCATAGCCAACCACGCAAGGTGCCAGTGCCACGTGCAGCTCCAGCAGGTCTCCGGCAGCGCCGCAGTCCAGCACGTAGCGGGTGTATGCCACGGTGGCCTGGTGCTCGGGCGCCGCCTCGATATCGGCCTGGCTCAGCCCCCAGCGTGCGCACAGGCGCAGGTGAAGCTCGGTTTCATCAAGGATCGCCGACAACGTGGCCTGCGCGGCGCGGATGTCGGCCGGGCGGCGGCTTTTGTAGGCGGCCAGCGCCCAGGCGCGGGCGAACTGGACCAGAAACAGGTAATCCTGCACCAGGTAGGTCCGAAACGCATCCTCGTCCAGCGTGCCCTCGCCCATTTGCCGCACGAAGTCATGATCCACGTAGCGGCTCCACTGCTGTGTGGCAGCGGCCTTGAGGCGTTCGAAGATATCCATGCTCATTTGCCCTCCGGGTACACGGCGTCGAAGAACGCCAGTTCAAGGGCCACGGTGCGTTGGTAGAAGTCAGTTGCCAGCGCCGCCTCCTGCGGGCCGACGCGGTCCAGTTCGGCTTGCAGGAAAGCGACGAAGGCCTGGAATGCCGGGTTATCGTGCAGGGTGATCCACTCGGCATGGATGAAATGTTCCGGCAGGGGTTTTGGCGCCTTCAGCGCCCAGTCCAGGTAAAGGCCTTCGGCAACATTGAGTACCGCCAGCGCCGCCGCATAGGACCGGGTGGCTGCCGCTTCGCGCATGATCGCCTTGAACCCTGCGGTTGGCAGGGTATCGGCCGGTTCGCTGCGTTGTGCCGGGCTTACGTCCAGTGCCTCGAATGCGCGCAGGAAGTAGGTGTTCTCGTCGCTGGAGATCATTCCGGCAAAGCGGCCGAAACGCAGGCGCGCCTCGAAGGTGTCGGCGGTGGCGATGGCGGCGCCCAACAGGGTCAGGAAGCTGTCGAGGAAGCGGTGGTCCTGCACCAGGTAATCAACCATGACCGGGTCGGGCAGGCTGCCGTCGCACAACTGGGTCACGAAACGGTGCCCGACGGCCGCCGACCAGGTGGGTTCGCTCTGCTGGCGCAGGGACTGGCTGAAACGTTCGGTCATGTTGCTGTCCTTGATGAAGTTGACAGCGAGACCGTTGAGGTTGGCATGGACAGGCCTCGCAGTGAGGCCGGCAAAAAGGCAGGTAATGAATCCCATCCCTTCGCCGGCATGATCCGGATCAGGTTCGAAGGGTCACCGCGCTGCAGCGCTCAGCAGTTTCTCAGCCCGTTGCCGGGCTCCCCTTGGTGGCGTTCAGATATACCGCAGGGCGCCCCCGCTGTCACTAGCCTGCGCACCCAAACCCTGGGGATTGGGGCCCCGCTAATGGGGACCTGTCCCCATTCTTGACGCCCTTTTATTTAGCGCGCATCAGTCGCCGCAAGGATTTGTTTAACAAAGCATTACAAAAATATCGGTTGGCACAGCCGTTGCTCGTGGCCCTTTAACCGGGCAAAACGCCATCGATGGCTTTACGCCATGCAGCCGCGAGTGAGGCATAAAGCAATGAAAACACCTGCCGTCATCCATCCAGCTAGGCACGCATTCCAGCTGTCCTCTGCCACTGCGCTGATGCTCAGCCTCGGGCTGATCACGGCCATGGCATCTTCCCTTGATGACAACAGCCAGCCATCGCCGACCGACCCGTCGGCGTATACCGACCAACCCGCTGACCCAACCACTGCACTGCTCAACCTGAACACCTTGCCCGAGGCTAATGAAGGCTCGCTGGAGCTGACAGATGGCGCGTACGGCGACCGCAACACAGTCACTACCGACAACGTGTTGCCGCCGGCGCTGCAAACCTCGGACAAATACCCCACCAACGGCAAACCCAGCCCATTGTTCGGCGCCCAGCCGTTCACCCAGCAACTGCTGCTGTTCGAGGAATTCGGCACGGAAAAACTCGACCCCACGCTGCCGCCGCCAAGCCTGACATTCCCGGTGCCTACCCTTGGCGCAGCACCCGCTCAGGACCCTGACAAGGTGGCCCGCAGCGGCCCCAGCGGCACTGCCCTGGAGGCCTTCCTCAAGCAACCTGGCCTGTACCCGTTCCCTACCCAGTATTCCAATGTGCTCGATCGCAACCCCTGGAAGGCGCAGATCGAGATGTTTCTCAACCGCCAACCAGTCGGTTCGCCGGCAGAGGGACGGCCACCAGGAAAAGGCTGGTCGCACCAGCGCTGGAACGAGTTCTACCCACAGGCAGCATTCAAGACCGCGCAGGCCGGTGCGCGCATCAACCTCGGCCTGCGCGACCGTAAACAACTGCACAACTACGCGGTTGGGGAGTTCGCGCCCGGCGGCCTGTACTACCAGACATCCGACATCCCCACCACGCTGGGTACCACCAAAGGCATCGACACCCGCTTCCACCCAAGCATGCCGCTGCAGAATCACAAGTCGGTCTGGACCTTCGACGGCACCTTCCCGCCCAAGCTGCTGATGGTGCGCTACGGCCAGCCAGTGCTGATGCGCCATTACAACGCCCTGCCGATCGACCCGTCGGCCAACGGCGGGTTTGGCCTGCACACCCTCTCCACCCACGAGCATAACGGCCACTCGCCGGCCGAGAGCGATGGCTTTGCCAACGCCTATTTCTTCCCCGGTCAGTACTATGACTACCGCTGGCCGGTGCAGCTGGCCGGCTATGACACCATCAACACCCGTGCCCAGGACCCGCGTGCCGCCTTCCCCTGCTCCCCGGGTGAAACCCTGTTCGTCAACGACGCCTCGCCGGGCCTGAAAACCTGCGAAAACGGTAGCATCAAGATTCGTGGTGACTGGCGCGAAACCATGAGTACCCACTGGTTCCACGACCACATGATGGATTTCACGGCGCAGAACGTCTACAAGGGCAACGCCGTAATGATGAACTACTACAGCGCTCTGGACCGCGGCAACGAAGCACTGCAGGACGGCGTGAACCTGCGCTTCCCCAGCGGCTCGTCCATGCCGTGGGGCAACCGTGACTACGACGTCAACCTGGTGATCGCTGACAAGGCCTGGGATGCCAATGGTCAACTGTGGTTCAACCCCTTCAATACCGACGGCTTCCTCGGTGACCAGATCCTGGTCAACTGGCAGTACCAGCCCCGGCTCAAGGTACGCGCACGCAGCTATCGCTTCCGTATCCTCAATGGCTCGGTGTCGCGCTACTTCAAGTTTGCCGTGGTACGCGAGATCGCCGGTAGCAGCGGTGAGTTCAAGGGCCCGACTGGCTCCAACCTGTCCTATGCACGGGTGCCGTTCCACATGATCGCCAACGACGGCAACATCATGGAACACGCTGTGCCGTTCGACGGTTCCATGGACCTCAACGGCGACGGCAGCCTTCAGGACAGCAACGGCATCCTGCCGCTGCAAGGCATCGCCGAGCGCTACGACATCATCATCAATTTCGCCAAGAACGGGATCAAGGCGGGCGACAAGCTGTACTTCGTCAACCTGATGGAGCACCAGACCGGCAAGGGCCCGGAAGCCGCCATTCCGCTGGCAGACGTGCTGTCGGGGAAATACAAGGCAGTGATCAAGCAAACCAGCAAGGGCCCGCAGTGGGACAACGGCGACCCGGTGGTTGGCAAGTTCCTGCAATTGATCGTGCAGCCCTACACCGGCCAGGACCTGAGCATGGACCCGGTAGCCTACGAACCGGCCAAGCCAGGCAAGGCTGCAGGCCTGAAGATGCTGCCGCTGCCGATTGACCGCAACGCTGCTGGCGACCTGGCCAAGATCAAGGATGCCCGCCACCGCGAGTTCATATTTGGCCGCTCCGACGGTACCGACACCGCCCCGTGGACCATCAAGACTGACGGCGGCTTCGGCTACAGCATGGACCCCCGACGCATCAGTGCGGCCCCCCAACTGGCCAACCAGTCCACCGACGGCGGGTTCAGTGGCGATGGCACCCTGGAAGTGTGGAAAATCAAGAACGGCGGCAATGGCTGGAGCCACCCGGTGCATGTGCACTTCGAGGAAGGCGTGATCCTCAGCCGCGACGGCAAGGCGCCACCCGAGTGGGAAAAATGGGCGCGCAAGGACGTGTATCGCATCGGGCCGGACGCCGACTCTTCGGAAGAAGTGGAAATCGCCATCCGCTTCCGCGAGTTCGCCGGTACCTACATGGAGCACTGCCACAACACCCAGCATGAGGACTCGTCGATGTTGCTGCGCTGGGACATCGACCGCCCCGGCCAGTTCCAGGTGATGCCGACGCCGCTGCCGGGTTGGGACGGTGTGCAGTACATGGCCTCGGTAGGCCTGCCTACCTTCCGCACCGAAGGCCATGATGACAACGACGACCCGGCCAACAAGCCACCCGTCGCGGCCAATGACAGCGCGGCGACCACCGCCGGCACGCCCGTCACCCTGAACGTGCTGGCCAACGACAGCGACCCGGATGGCAACGTGCCGCTGACGGTCACCGGCCTCAACCAGCCAGACTCTGGCAAAGGCACGGTAAGCACTGACGGCACCACGGTGACCTACACCCCGCCGGCCACGATCAATGCCCCCTTCACGGCCAACTTCAGCTACACGGCGCGTGATGCCAAGGGTGCCGAGTCGCTGACACCGGCCACGGTCAGCATCGCCGTGAGCCAGGCAGCGGCGATGGACCAGATTCAGGTCACCAGCGCCACCGTGCAGGTACGCAGCGGCAACCGCTTCACCTGGGATGTATCGGGGACGACCACAGTGGCCACGGGCAACAGCATCAGTGTGACGGCCGCAACCACCGGCGGGCCGGTGAGCCTGGGGACTGCAACGCTCACGGCTACCACTAGCGGTGCCCGCTGGCGGGTTTCGGTGACCACCACCGGCTACGGCCCGGCCACACCGGCGACGGTGACCGTGAAATCGGCGCTGGGGCAGAGCGTGACGGCGCCGGTCCAGTACAAGTGAGTGAAAAGCGGGGGCCGCTCTGCGGCCCTTCGCGGGCGCTCCAAGGGGCTCAGCCAGATCTGTCATTCAAGCCCAACTGCCAACCGACGAGGACCCCATCATGTCCGGTTCATGGCGTTTCCTGCTGGTAGTCGCGCTGTTTGCCGCCAGCGTCCCGTTCTGGCCGCTGCAACCCAGGCAACCGGTAGCCGAAGAGGCCGCCACACCTTGGGGGGCCGACTACTTCCCCAACATCCCCCTTGTCACCCAAGACGGCGAACACGTGCACTTCTACGACGACCTGATCAAGGGCAAGGTGGTGGCCATCAACTTCATCTTCACCGGGTGTTCCGATTCATGCCCGGTGGAAACCGCCCGTTTGCGCCAGGTACAGAAAATCCTCGGCGACCGGGTCGGCAACGACATACACCTCTACTCCATCAGCATCGACCCTTACAATGACACCCCCGCTACCCTCAAACGCTACGCCGAAAAGTTCGGCATCGGCCCTGGCTGGACCCTGCTCACCGGCGAGCCCGATGACATCGAACAGCTACGCCGGCGCTTGGGGCTGTGGATCGATGGCCTGGAAAACGGCCGCTCCAAAGACCACAACTTGAGCCTGATCATCGGCAACCAGGCCACCGGCCGCTGGATGAAGGCTTCTCCCTTCGAAAGCCCTTATATTCTCGCCGACCGCCTGGGCAACAGCCTGCACAACTGGAAGCAGGCCAGCGCCACGAACAATGACTACGCCCAGGCCCCCCAGGTACGCCCGCCCAGCAGTGGCGAGCAGATATTCCGCACCCGCTGCTCGTCCTGCCACACATTGGGCAACAACGAGCCCGGCCAGCCCGGTATCGGCCCGGACCTGCTGGGGATGACCCGCCAGCGTGATGCCAACTGGCTGACCCGCTGGCTGAAGGAGCCGGACCAGATGCTGGCCAAAAAAGACCCGTTGGCCCTGCTGCTGTACGAGCAGTACAACCGCCTGGCCATGCCCAACATGCGCCTGGGTGATGCCGAAGTCAGTGCCCTCATGAGCTACCTCGAAGAAGAAACCGCACGGCTGCAAACGCCTGTCGCGGACAGGGGAAAACCTTAAAGGCTATTTGCCATCAGTCATCAGGCTGTCATCTCACTGTCGTATTTTTCCAGCATCACCCAGGGTCGGGAACTTTCAGCAGTGATTCGCCGTTCACTTTCCTCCGCCAGCCTTCTGCGGCTGCTGATCCTGATGCTCTGTGCAGCGACGCTGGCCTTTCTATGGGGGCTTCATTCCACCCAGAAAGCCGCCGCCCGCCAGGATGCGCTGTCGGCCAAGGCCGCCGAGCACCTGAACCTGGCCAGCATCGTCGGCGAAAGCCTGCGCCAGTTGGTCGACCGGGCCCAGGCGGTGGGCCGGGTCACTCAGGACGACATGAAGGTACTGCGCCAGGGCAACTTCAGCCTGGCGCGGATCCTTGCCGAAGACCCTGTGTTCAAGCGCATGGGCTTGTACGACCGCTATGGCAAGCTGCTGTCGGCCAGCCACGCTGACGAGGCGCCTGAGTTGCCTGGCCCGTGGTTGCAGCAGCTTCAGCAGCACGTCGCACGCTACGGTTTCACCCCGTTCCTGCCGAGCATCCAGCCCCATGACCTGCCGGTCGCCCTGCCCACCTGGCGGCTGCCCTTCCTGCTGCCGCTGACGGGCCCCACCGGCCGTGAAATCGACACCATCCTGGTGGTGCAGCTGGACATCGGCTACCTGGCAGTGCTGTTCCAGCACATCGACCTGGGCAGCACCGGCCTGGTGCGGCTGCTGCAGGATGATGGCCTGGAGCGGCTGCGCATTGACACCAGCGGCGTGGCGATGGCCAGCGATACCTTGCAGCCCCAACTCACGGACCTGGGAGCGGACACGGGCGTGCTCACCCAGTACGTTGCCGGCGAAGCCTACCAGAGCCTGTACCGGCGGATACCTGAGCGAGGTTTCAGCGTGGTGGTCAGCCAACGCCAGGACGAGATCCTGGCGCCTTCGACGCGGGCTTATGCGCGGCAGTTCTGGTTGAACCTGAGCATGACCCTGATGATCATCGCCAGCCTCCTATGGACCTTGCGCCTGTTGCGCAAGCGGCAGGAGGCCTTCAATGCACTGGAGCAGGCCCAGCAGGTCAACCAGCAACTGATCGGCCGCCTCGAGGACGAACACCGGCGCAGCAGCCATGCCGCCGCCACCGACCACCTCAGCGGCCTGCACAACCGTCGCCAGTTCGTCGAAGTTGCCGGCCAGGCCCTGACCCACCAGCGTGGCAAGCGCCGGTTGATGGCGATCCTGTTCATCGACATGGACCGGTTCAAATCGATCAACGACTCCCTCGGGCACAAGATCGGCGACCTGCTGCTGCAGGCCGTCGCCGGACGCATTCAGCGCCTGCTGGAGCCGGGCGACGAGGCTTCGCGCTTTGGCGGCGACGAATTCGTGGTGTTGCTGGCCGGCGAACGCAGCGAGGAACAGATCAATGCCTGGGTCCGCGAACTGGTGCAGAAACTGTCGGCCACCTACGCCCTGGACGGCCAGGAAGTCAACACCAGCCCAAGCGTCGGCGTCAGCATCTGCCCGCGCGACGGCCAGGACATCGACAGCCTGATCCGCAGTGCCGATGCGGCGATGTATTCGGCCAAGCAGGCCGGGCGTGCGCAGTATCGCTTCTTCGACCCCTCGCTGAACCTGGCCGACATCCAGGCCTTTACCCTGGAGCAGGCGTTTGGCAGTGCCCTGGCCGAGCGCCAGTTCGTGCTGCACTATCAACCGCAGATTCGCCTCGATACCCAGCAGGTGCTGGGATACGAAGCACTGGTGCGCTGGGACCACCCCGAGTTCGGCCTGCTGTACCCGGACCGTTTCATCGAGCTGGCCGAGCGCAGCGGGTTCATTGTCGACCTCGGCTGGGAGGTGCTGCGCCTGGCCTGCGAAGCTTTGGCAAGCTGGGATGCCCATGGGAGGGAAACGCGGCTGGCGGTGAATGTATCGGCGCTGCAACTGCGTCAGGACGGTTTCGCTGCGCGGTTGCTGAGCAAGTTGCAGCGGCATGGGATCGCGCCCCAGCGGCTGGAGCTGGAAATCACCGAAACCACTATCCTCGACCCCGAGGGCACTGCAGTAGGCCACTTGCATGCCTTGCGTGGCGCTGGCCTGGGCATCAGCCTGGACGACTTTGGCCGCGGCTACGCCGGCTTCGCCCACTTGCACTCGTTGCCATTGAGCAAGCTGAAGATTGACCGCTCGCTGATTGCGCCATTGTCCAACAGCCCAGATGACAGCCCGATCGTGTCTTCAACCATCATCCTGGCCAAGCGCCTGGGCCTTGAAGTGGTTGCCGAAGGCGTAGAAACCCGTGAACAGGTGGTGTGCCTGAAACTGGCCGGCTGCGATATCGCTCAGGGCTATCATTTCAGCCGGCCGCTGTCGTCCGCGCAGTTGCTCGACTACCCGCCATTCAACGGCGTCGAGCAAGCGGATGCACCCGCGCACACCGGCAAAGGTGCACCCACCGGGTACGTAGCATCTACACCACAGGCGATGCGGGACAGCCGAACCTTTTCGGTTTAAGGTGTACTCATCCTCACCGGCTCCCCGCACCATGACCGACATCGAGCGCTACCTGCGCGCCGCCACCCGTGACAACACCCGGCGCAGCTACCAGGCTGCCATCGAGCACTTCGAAAGCCATTGGGGCGGCTTCCTGCCAGCCACCGCCGAGAGCGTCGCCCGCTACCTGGCCGACCATGCCGACCAGCATGCGGTCAGCACCCTGCGTCAGCGCCTGGCCGCACTCAGCCAATGGCACGTCGCCCAAGGTTTCCCCGACCCGACCAAGGCACCTTTGGTACGGCAGGTGCTGCGCGGCATCCGCACCCTGCACCCGGCACCGCCCAGGCAGGCTGCCCCATTGCTGCTGCAGCACCTGCAAACCGCCATTGGGCATTTTGAAGAAGAAGCCCGCCAGGCCCGTGAACACCACGACCTGGCAGCCTTGCGCCGGGCCCGGCGTGATGCTGCACTGCTGCTGCTGGGCTTCTGGCGCGGCTTTCGCGGTGATGAGCTGGCGCGTCTGCGCATCGAGCACATCCAGGCCGAAGCCGGCGTCGGCATTACCCTGTTCCTGCCGCGCAGCAAGGGCGATCGCGAGGCCTTGGGTGTGCAGCACCGCACCCCTGCCCTCAAAGCCTTGTGCCCGGTCACGGCCTACCTGCAATGGCTGGAAGTTGCCGGCATTGCCCACGGGCCCGTGTTCCGCAAGCTCGACCGCTGGGGCAACCTCGGCGACAGCCCGCTCAACAGCAACAGCCTGGTGGGTCTGCTTCGGCGCATGCTGGAACGTGCCGGGGTGCCTGCGGCACTGTACACCGGCCACTCGCTGCGGCGCGGTTTCGCCACTTGGGCCACCGCCAACGGTTGGGAATTGAAATCGCTGATGAGCTACGTGGGCTGGAAAGACGCCAAGTCGGCGCTGCGCTACATCGACTCGGCGCAACGCTTCGGCGAACTGGCCGTGTTACCGGCCAGCCAGGCCCAGCCGCTCATTCCCTGAAGCTGTGCCGGGCGATGCCGCCGGTTTCCGGGCGGATGGCATACAGGTCACCGGCGTCAGGATAATGGTGCAGGTCCTCGGCACTCATGCCAAAGCGCGCGGTACTGATGTACAAGGTATTGAGCCCGGGGCCGCCAAAACAGCAACTGGTCGGGCATGGCACCGGCATCAACACCTGGTCGGCCAGGTGGCCGTGGCGATCATAGTGGAGCAAGCAGCTGCCTTGGTACTGGCATACCCACAGCCCGCCTTCACGGTCCAGCGCCAAACCGTCTGGCCGGCCGAGCTCAGCAGGTGTTTCGGCAAACAGCGTGATCGCGCCCAGCCGGCCTTCGCTGAGGTATTCAGCGCAATAGATCGCACGCGCCGCCGAATCGACGAAGTACAACGTACGGCCATCCTCCGACCAGGCAAGGCCAGTTGGCAGTGCCAGGTCATCGTGGATCACCTGGTCGCTCAGATGCCCGTCAAAACGGAACAGGGCCCCGGTGTTGCCACTCAGGGCATCGTCCATCAACCCGGTGACAAAGCGCCCCTGCGGATCGCACGCGCCGTCATTGAAACGGTAGGACGGCCGCGGATGCACTGACGCCGAGTGCTGGCGCACCTTGCGCGCCGGCACATCGTAGATCGCCACGCTGGCATCTTCGGTGAAGATCAGGTTACCGCGGTCGGTCAGTGCGAGTGCGCCAATCCGCGCGGCAGACTCGTAAAGGTTCTCGACTTCGCCATCTGGCGTCAGGCAGTTGATACGACCGCCGGAAATGTCGACGAAGTACAACGTGCCGCTAAGCTCCTCCCAGACCAGGCTTTCACCCAGGTCCGCGCGGGTGTTGGCGACCTTGACCGGCACGTAATTGCATTCTTTGATGCGGTTCCAGCGCTCAGCCACTTCCGTCAGGTCACCGGCCTGCACCCGGCCCAGGTCACGTGGGTAGCTGACGCCGCTGTTTTCATTGAATCGCGTAGCGGTGAACTGGCCATTGCTGGCCCTCAGGATGTAGCCTGTGTCATGGCACAGCGCGCTGGCCAGGTACAACACACCGGGCGTAACCCATTCGGGTTTCAGCTCTTGCGGCGGCTGGCTGATACCCCACATGCGGGTTTTGGCCACCGGCGAAATCGCATTGACCAGAATCCCGTGCTCCTGACCCTCCATGCTCAAGGCATTCATGATCCCAACCTGCGCCATCTTGCCGGCGGCATAGGCCACCAGCCCAGGCTGTGCGTAGCGCTGGTACATGGCGCGGTCCGAAGTGGTCAGTACTACCCGCGGTGCAGCGGAGCGCTTGAGATGGGGCCAGGCGTGCTTGGCCAGCCACACCGGCGCCTGCACGTTGATACCCAGTGCACGCTTCAGGAAGCCGTCTTCCTGTGCTTCGATACGCTGGTAATCGACCCAGCCGGCGTTATGGATGAGGATATCCAGCGCACCGAAATGGGCAATGGCCAGCTCGATCAGCTGCTTGCAGGCGCCCTCGTCGTCAAGCTGACCGGCGTGCCCAACCACCGCGTAGCCCTTGGCGCGCATCGCTGCCAGCGCCTGTTCGAGCGTCGACGCATCCTGCCCTTGTCCTGAGCGATCGGTGCCCAGGTCACTGATCACTACCCGCACCCCGCGCTTGGCGAGCGCCATGGCATAGGCCAGGCCCAGGCCCTGTGCGGCCCCGGTGATGACCGCTACTTTATTGTGGAAAGGGTCTGGAACGGGCATTTCTGGCTACCTTGGATTCTCCTTTTTAAGATATCAACAAAAAAATCAATGACTTAATATTAAAAGCATGCAACTTTGATATCTCATGGATATCACCGCCGGCCCACGGCTTTGCAGGAATGCTGGATGATCGAGACACGTCTGCTCAGGCAGTTCATTGCCGTGGCTGAAGAGCTGCACTTTCACAAGGCCGCCGAGCGCCTGCACATGGCGCAACCGCCGCTGAGCCAGGCGATCAACCGGCTTGAGGAAAAGCTCGGCTTCAGCCTGCTGCTGCGCAACAAGCGCGAGGTGCGCCTGACCGCCGCTGGCACGGCGTTTCTTGACACCGCGTACCGCACACTGGCCGAGCTGGATCAGGGTATCGAGTACGCCCGCCATGTGTCGGCGGGGGTCAGCGGCAAGCTGAGCATCACCGCCATTTCCATCGCCTACTACGACGCGTTGCTCGGCACCTTACGCCGCTTCCGTGAAACTTACCCGAACGTACAACTGACCATTCGCGAGATGCCTTCGGCCTCGCAGGCCAAAGCGCTGTTGGCCGGTGAGGCAGACATCGGCTTCATGCGCAGGCTGCCCCTGCCTGCAGGTACCCTCGAAGCACGCTTGCTGCTCGACGAGCAGATCGTGATGGCCTTGCCCGCCGCCCACCCCAAGGCGCAATCGCGCGAGATAGAACTGCGCGAGTTCGCCGAGGAAGATTTCGTGTTCACCCCGCAAGCGTTGGGCGGCGGGTACCATGCGCAGTTGATTGCACTGTGCCAGTCGGCGGGGTTCTACCCCAAGGTGGTACAGGAGGCGGCGCAGATCCATACGCTACTTGGCCTGGTGGCCTGCGGTTTTGGGGTGGCCCTGGTACCGGCTTCGTTCGCCAGCTCTACGTCGCGCGAGCGGGTGCAGTTTCGCCCGATCCGCCCGCTTGATGACCAGCCCGCCCCCGGCATTGGTCTGTACATGAAATGGAGCGCCCAGAATACGTCGCCGGCCCTGGCCAACTTCATCGCCCTGTTCGAAAACCAAGGCGTCACCGGCGACTAGGCGCTGTCTGAAAGCCTGAAGCGAAGGTCAGGCAAGACGAAAACGGCCGCGCAAGATGCTGTTCAGCACTGCTTGGCACAACGCCACAGACGACCGATATCACAGGCGCGCGCCTGAAGCAGCTCGGCGGCATTGGCACACGCCTGCTCCAGGCTCATCGGCCCACTGGCCAAGGCGAACGCAGCATCGACACCATGGCCATACAACTGCTGGTAGCCCTCACCCAAGGTGCCGGCCAGCACCACCACCGGCACACCATGACGCTTGGCAACCCGCGCCACCCCCATCGGGGTCTTGCCGCGCAGCGTCTGCGCATCGAACCGCCCCTCACCCGTCACCACCAGGTCGGCGCCCTGCACCAGGGCGTCAAGACCGGCCAGTTCGGCCACCACCTCTACCCCGGGGCGGAACTGCGCCGCCATGAATGCCCGGGCAGCGAAGCCCATGCCGCCGGCAGCACCGCAACCCGGCTCGTCCCGCACATCCACACCCAGCAGCCGCGCACAATGGTCGGCAAAATGCCCCAGCGCCTGGTCCAGGGCCTGCACCTGCTGCGGATTCGCGCCCTTCTGTGGGCCGAAGATCGCCGACGCCCCATTGGCGCCACACAGTGGGTTATCGACATCGGCTGCCACTTCGAATTGCACTTCGGCCAGCCTCGGGTCGAGGTCGCTCGCGTCGATCCGGGCCAGCCTGGCCAGGGCCAGGCCGCCCTCTTCCAGCGGCTGACCGTCGGCGTCCAGCAGACGCAGGCCCAGTGCGCGCAACATGCCACTGCCGGCGTCGTTGGTAGCGCTGCCGCCAATGGCCAGCACCACGCGTTGGGCACCGGCAGCCAAGGCGGCGGCAATCAGCTCGCCAGTACCCCAGGTGCTGCTGCGGCAGGCATCACGCTGGCCAGTCGGCACCAGTTGCAAGCCACTGGCCTGAGCCATTTCGATGATGGCCGTGCGGCTGTGCGACAACCAGCCCCAGCCGGCCTCGACGCTTTGCCCCAGCGGCCCGCGCACAATTTGGCGGCGCAGTTCGCCGTGGCTGGCAGCCAGAATCGCATCCATGGTGCCTTCGCCACCGTCGGCCATCGGGCACTCGACCAGCTGTGCGTCCGGCCACGCTTCGCCAAGGCCCGCAGCAATGGCGCGGGCAACAGCGGCAGCGTCGAGGCTGTCCTTGAACGAGTCGGGGGCAATGACGATCTTCATGGGGATTCTCCTGTCCTGATGGCGGCATGCTGACAGTTGTACGCCCAAGCGGCCTCGGTCAAATGCACAAAACGCCGGCCGGGTTGTTTGGGCAGATGCCTTTGTGCCTGCGGTCTGAACCTTTGGAGGACAATCACCGGATCGTTCACGGTCAGTCTGGGGGCAACAGTTGCAACCCCAAGTACAAGCTGAACATCCCTTCCATGCGCAGCGGGTCGACTTCGCCCAACTCGGCAATCCGCTCCAGGCGGTAGCGCAGGCTGTTGCGATGAATGCCCAAGGCATCGGCACAGGCCTGGCTCTGGCCGTCATGGGCACACCAGGCGCGCAGGGTGGGCAGGAGCTGGCCGCTGCCGTCTTTCGCGCGAATACGCAGCAACGGTTCCAGCAGTTCATCCAGCGCGTCATCGTTGCGATGGCGCCACAGCAATGCCGGCAGCCGGTAGCGCTGCAGGCTGAGCAAGCGTTCGCCAGGCACTACCTCCCGGCCGTAAGCCAACAGGTCACGTACCCGGCGGTAACCGCGGCGCAGCTGCTCCAGGCTCTGCGCAGCGCTGCCCAGGGCCAGCCGCTCCACCTCCCAGCCATGTCGCTGCAAGCGTTCCAGCAAGCGCGGCTCGTCCAGGGGCAGCCCGGCCGGGCGACACCACAGCAGCGAGTGGCGCGCGGGGCTGACGCACCAGCTGTCCGGGTAGCGGCTGGTCAACCACGCGGCAAGCGCCTCGGCGGCCGGCCCCGAGGCCAGCTCGAACAGGCACGGTACCCGTGGCAACTGCGGCTTGAGGCCCAACTGCCGGGCTTCGTCGAGCAAACGCGGGGAGTCACCGCTGCCCCCCAGCAACAAGGCCAGCAAATCATCACAGCGCTGTCGACGCCATTTCTGGTCGGCCTGCAAATGCCGTTGGGCCAACAGCATTTCGGCGGTCATGCGTACCAGTTCGCCGTAGGTGCGCACCTGCTGCGGGTCGCCTGTCAGGCCTAGCACGCCCATCAGCCGGCCATCGAGCATCAGCGGCAGATTCACGCCGGGTTGCACGCCCTTCAGGCACTTGGCCGCGTCAGTATCCAGCTCGACGATCCTGCCATTGGCCAGCACCAGCTGCGCCCCTTCGTGACGGGTGTTGATGCGCTCCGGCTCGCCACTGCCAAGAATCAGGCCCTGGCTGTCCATGACATTGACGTTGCAGGGCAGAATGGCCATTGCCCGGTCCACGATATCCTGTGCCAGGTCATGGTCGAGTTCGAACATTGAACGGTCCTTTGGGTGTTAGGCTTTTGGGCCCGGGCACAGCAGCCCAGGCCGATCGCTGTGCAAAAGCACAAAGACAGGCACGCCGCAGTCCCCGAGACTCGTCAGGGCGAGCGCCGGAACAGGCGACGCGGCGACAACCATAACAACAGAGAACCCGATCATGGCACACAGCCCCGCCCCTGACCAAGGCATGGATACCTCCCGCAACGCGCTGTACCGGCGCATCACCCTGCGGCTGATTCCGTTCATTTTCATCTGCTACCTGTTCAACTACCTGGACCGCGTCAACGTCGGCTTTGCCAAGTTGCAGATGCTCGACGCCCTCAAATTCAGCGAAACGGTATACGGCCTTGGCGCCGGCATCTTCTTCATCGGCTACGTCTTGTGCGGTCTGCCGAGCAACCTGGCGCTCAACCGCTTCGGTCCGCGGCGCTGGATCGCGCTGATGATGATCGCCTGGGGCAGCCTCTCCACCTGCCTGCTGTTCGTCAGCACCCCCACCGAGTTCTATACCCTGCGCCTGCTCACCGGCGCTGCCGAAGCCGGTTTCTTCCCCGGCGTGGTGCTGTACCTCTCGCGCTGGTTCCCCGCTGCCCGCCGCGGGCGCATCATGGCCCTGTTCATGTCGGCAATCCCGGTGTCGGGCCTGCTCGGCGGGCCGTTCTCCGGGTGGATCCTGCAACACTTCGCCGCCGGCCAGCACGGCCTGGCCGGCTGGCAGTGGATGTTCCTGATCCAGGGCTTGCCGACCGTTGCCCTGGGGGTAATGGCGGTGTTCCTGCTCAGTGATGGCTACCAGAAAGCCGCGTGGCTGAGCCCGGCGGAACGCCAACTGATCGCCGCCGATCTCGACGCCGATGCCGCCAGCAAGCCGAACACCGCAGGCGACAGCGTGCTGGCCGTGCTGACCAACCCGCTGATCTGGACCTTCGGTTTTGTCTATTTCTGCATCCAGAGCGGCGTGTACGCGATCAACTTCTGGCTCCCCTCGATCATCAAGGGCATGGGCTTCGACAACCCGCTGCTGATCGGCTGGCTCAGCGCGATCCCGTACCTGCTGGCTGGTGTGTTCATGATCCTCTGCGGGCGCTCCGCCGACCTGCGCAACGAGCGCCGCTGGCATTTGGTCGTACCGATGCTGATGGGCGCCATTGGCCTGCTGATCGCGGTGAACTTCGCCGGCACCCCGAGCATCGCCATTCTTGGCCTGTCGATCGCCACCATGGGCGCCCTCACCGGCCTGCCGATGTTCTGGCCCATGCCGACTGCGCTGCTCAGTGCCAGCGCCGCTGTCGCCGGTTTGGCGATCATCAACTCGGTAGGCCAGATGGCCGGTTTTCTCAGCCCGTACCTGGTGGGGTTCATCAAGGACCAGACCGGCTCGACCGATGCCGCACTGTATTCGCTGGCCGCGCTGATCGTGCTGGGCAGCCTGGTGGCCTTGCGCGTGACCCGGGCGGGTGTGTTGAGCTCTGCACTCACCCGTTGAGGCATTCGCGGTAGATTCCGGCCACCTCGCCGTCACGCTAAAGGGCTACCGTTGCGCGGTAGCCCTTTAGCACGATTATCATCTTCATCAGGGAAGATGGTGTCCCCGTCACCGCCAGCGTGTCACCCGGCGGGTTAAAGCTTCCGATCGTCAGATCAACGCATCCCCCTCGCTACCCAGGCGTCAAATGGTTTCAAACCCCCTTGGAGAAACCCCATGACCGAGCACGCCGTGGCCCGCCTGGACCAACTCGACGAACATCGCCCCCTGCGCGTCCAGGCCGGTAGCGAAGAACTCATCCTCGTCCGTCAAGGGGAGCAGGTACACGCCTTTCAAGGCAACTGCCCCCATGCCGGGGCGCCACTCGACGAGGGCGTAGTCTGCGGTGGCCTGCTGGTCTGCCCCTGGCACAAGGCTGCGTTCGCCGTTGACGACGGCGTGGTCTGCGAGCCACCTGCACTGGCCGACCTGCGCCGCTACAAGGCGTGGGTCAAGGGCGATGAAGTCTGGGTCGATGACCAGCCCCTGCCACCGATCGAGCCGCCAAGGCACAGCGACGCCCGCTGCTTCGTGGTGGTGGGTGCCGGTGCTGCCGGCAGCGCCGCAGTCGCCACCCTGCTCAACCATGGCTTTTCCGGCCGCCTGGTGTGGGTCGACCAGGAGCGCCAGCCCGCCTACGACCGCACCGCACTCAGCAAATTCGTGATAGCCGGGCAGATGGCGCCCGATGAGGTCCCCGCGCTGCTCGAAGCCGACGCACTGCGCAAGGGCCACCTGGAGCGTAAGCACGGCAAAGTGCGCAGCCTCAACAGCCAGAAACGCCAACTCACCCTCGCAGACGGGCAGCAGATCGAGTATGACGCCTGCCTGCTGGCCACTGGCGCTAAAACCCTGCGCCCTGAGCTCCCAGGTATCGACCTGCCAGGGGTGTTTACCCTGCGTTCGCGCGAGGATGCTGCCCAGTTGCTCGATGCCACCGAACCTGGCAAACCGGTGGTGATCGTCGGTGACGGTTTCATTGGCCTGGAAGCAGCCTCGGCCCTGCGCCAGTACGGCGCGCAAGTGCATCTGGTCACTCGCCAAGACGTCCCGCTGGCGCAGCAGCTGGGTGAACGCATCGGGCGCAGCATCCGTGCGTTGCATGAACGCAAAGGGGTCATCTTCCACGGCCCTACCGAGGTAGAGCGGATCGAGGGGCAGGACAAGGTCGAAGCCGTAGTGCTGGCCAATGGTGAGCGATTGCAAACGCCACTGGTACTGCTGGGGACTGGGGTAAAGCCGGCGACCGCTTTTTTGCAAGGCGTGCCGCTGGGCGAGGACAAGTCGGTGCGGGTCGACGCGGAAATGCGCGCTGCCGAGGGCCTGTGGGCTGCGGGCGATATCGTGACCTTCCCGTTGACAGGCCGCCCGGTCCGTATCGAACACTGGCGCCTGGCCCAGCAGCACGGGGTGATCGCTGCCGCCAACATGCTTGGCGAGCAGCGCCGCTATGCCGACGTGCCGTTTTTCTGGACCTACCAGCATGGCCGCACGTACGAAGTGCTGGGGCACGCGCAGGACTGGAACCGGATCGCGTTCGTCGGTGAACCGGAACAGGGTGACTTCATGGCCCTGCAATGCGTGGATGATCGCGTCGAAGCGGTGATCGCCATGGGCTACTCCGACACCATGGCGACGCTGTCGCAACGCATGAAGCGACCATTGACCTTGCCGGAGGCCATGGCGCTGATCGGTTGAGCAGCGCCTTTCAATGCACCCGGGTTGTGTGTAAAACAGGCAGGTCAGCCGATTGCAAAAGGACCCACGCGCATGATCTACCGCCCTCTTGGCCACAGTGGCCTGCAGGTTTCCGCCCTTACCCTGGGCAGCATGATGTTCGGCGAGCAGACCAGCACCGAGGACGCCCTGCGCATCATCGACAAGGCCTGGGACCAAGGTATCAACTTCATCGATACCGCCGACGTGTACAACGCCGGGCGCTCAGAAGAAATCGTCGGTGAAGCGGTGGCGCGCCATCGCCAGGACTGGATCGTCGCCAGCAAGGTCGGCTTCGGCCCGTCCGACGGCCTGCCCAACCGCAGCGGATTGTCGCGCAAGCACATCTTCAACGCCCTTGAAGCGACGTTGACGCGCATGCGCATGGACTACCTGGACGTCTACTACCTGCACCGTGAAGACCGCCAGGTACCCCTGGAAGAGACCGTACAGGCCATTGGCGACCTGCTGCGCCAGGGCAAGATCCGCTACTGGGGCGTGTCCAACTTCCGTGGCTGGCGCATTGCCGAGGTCTGTCACATTGCCGAGCGCCTGGGGGTACCCAAACCGGTGGTCAGCCAGCCGCTGTACAACATCGTCAACCGCCAGGCCGAGCCAGAGCAACTCACAGCTGCGGCCGCGCACGGTCTGGGCGTGGTGCCGTTCAGCCCGCTGGCGCGAGGTGTACTCAGTGGCAAGTACGCGCCCGGGGCAGTGCCGGACGCTGGCAGCCGTGCCGGGCGCCAGGACAAGCGCATCATGGAGGTGGAGTGGCGCCAGGAATCGCTGGCGATTGCCCGGCAGATCCAGGCCTATGTCGAGGCCAAAGGTGTGGGGATGGTCGAGTTCGCCATTGCCTGGGTGTTGAATAACCAGTGGGTGAGTTCCGCTATCGTAGGGCCGCGCACCGAGGAACAGTGGGAGACCTATGGGGGGGCGCTGGCGGTGAAGATCACCGCCGAGGACGAGGCGTTCATTGACTCACTGGTGACACCGGGACATGCGTCGACCCCAGGGTTCAATGATGTCGCGCATTATGTGAGTGGGCGGTTGGCCCGCAGCTGATCGTCTTCCTGTACTGGCCTCTTCGCGGGCAATGGGAGCCCAACGCCGGGCTCCCAGTCCCCCCTTCACCCCGGCCGGATGACTGGCTCATGAAAGGACCTTGATGGCCAGCAAATGCAGCGGATAGAACAGGTAACCCCAGCGCCCCACCGCAGGCACCCGCCATTCATCCTGCCGTAACAGCAGCACCCCGAGCGGAATCGCCAGGGCTGCGGCAACCAGTGTCAGCACCGTAAACGGTGCCAACAGGTGCTCGCGCAACCAGCTATTGGTCAGATTGCCGCCCGCAGCCAACAGGCAAGGCAACAACCCGACAACCCCACCTTGCCTGCGCGCCATCAAGCAGGCGCCCGGCAGCAACACCCCCGGCAACCCATACATCAGCTGCTCACGCAACAACCAACCTGCCAGCAGGCCGGCGATGCCAAGCACGCGTGCCGATATCAAGGGGTGATGCACACCCCAGGCAACCACCAGCCCCAATGCCAGGGTGGGCATCACGCTGAATGTCTGCGAGCCACTGTCCAGCCAACGATACGCAGGCTCGGACAGCACCACGAACATCAGCATCAGCGCCAGATAGCGCAGGTTGCCACGGGTATACAGCGCCCCCGCCCCGGCTCGCCCCACGTTCACTGCTATCGCCAGGCAGAACAGTGGAAACGCCAGCCGCCCCAACACGAACAGGCCATCGGTCTCGGGCCACAGAAAACGCAAGTGATCGACGACCATGGTCAACATCGCCGTCCATTTGACCAGATCCAGCCCGGCCGAGCGCACTACCTAGCGCTCGCGCTCGACGGGGCTGACGCCCAGATAGCGTTCGGTCCACACTGCCAGAGGCAAGGGTGGTTGCTGCTCGATAATGCGCCGCCAGATCAACGCCAGGTCTGCGCCGTTGAACATCGAACCTGGGCCAGCGCCCTGAAACATCGAAGGCACATCGACAATCCAGCGCCCCTGGTTGTCACGGTGGGCCATGTTGAAACGGAAGGTGTAGTTGCCTGGAATACCCATACGCAGGTCGGTGACCACCAGCGCATCACCGATCTGGTCGTAGCGCAGCCAGTCATCGGTGAACCAGCGCAACCGCTGGTGCAGGGGATCATCGCTCAGCGCTTGCGCAAGCTGCAGGTTTCGCGACAGGCGCTGCATCTCTGGCGCTTGTCGGTCGAATGCACTGCTGATGCCTTCGTAGTAGTCCCCTTCCGCGGTCTTGGCCAGCACCCGCCAGACCAGGCTGTTGAACGCGATCGGCACGGCGCGGACCTCGCTGGTAGCGATGCCGCGCTGGTGCAGCGCCGCCTCGAAGCGCTGCTCGGCCGCCATGCGCCCGGCAAGGCCAAACCCCAGGTAGGCGGTACTGAATACCAGCGCCAGGGTCAGCAGGCGTTCAGCCCTGGCAGTCACGCCCTTGGCGATGGCGTAGATGACCGCCAGCAGCAGTGGCACGGTATAGACCGGGTCGATGATGAACACCGCCGCCCAGCTTTGCGGGGTACCTTGCAGCGGCCAGAACAGCTGCGTGCCGTAGACCGTGAAGGCGTCCAGCAACGGGTGGGTAACCAGTACCAGCCAGAATGCGAGGAACAGCCTGGGCAAGGTATAGCCCTTGCCAGGCCAGCATTTGTTGACCAGCCAGGCCAGCAGCAAGGCCAGCCCCGTGAGCACGAACAGCGAATGGGAAAAGCCACGGTGATAGGTCATCTGCGACACCGGGTCGGCGTAGCGGATGATCACATCGAGGTCGGGCAGCGTGCCCAGCGCTGCACCATACAGCAGCGCACGGCGGCCCTGGATGCGACCGAGCACGGTGCCTTGCAGGGCAGCGCCGAGTACAGCTTGGGTGATGGAGTCCAAGGGGTGCATTCCTGGCAGGTGATTGCTGAAAACTACCCTCAACCAAGGCGGATAGGCAAATGCCTGCCTTGTTGCTGATGCAACTGCCCACCTGGGTGCGCTCCTGCAAAAGGCGCCTGAAGCGTGGGAACGCACCGTGCCGCGGTCAGAACAACTGCCAGGTATAAACCAGCGTCAGGCGGTTCTCGTCGATATCGCTGCGGTAATTGGACCGCGCCATGGCGTTCCTCACGCGAATCCCCAGCCCCTTCAGTACCCCGCTCTGCACCGCATAGCCAATATCCAGATCGCGCTCGCGGTCGCGCCCTTCATAGCCCTGCCCGGTATCCACATTGTTACCGGTTATGTAGCGCACCGTCGCCGTCAGCCCAGGTACGCCCATGGCGGCGAAGTTGTAGTCGTAGCGCACTTGGTAAGAGCGTTCATCGGTGTAGGCGAACTCATACGTCGGCACCTCGTTACCCAGCGGCGAGATGTTGGCGAACACCCGTGGGAAAGGGCTGTCGCCATACATGCCCTGGTAGCCTGCGTGGAAGCTGTGCCCGCCATGTCGGGCGGTAAACATCGAGAAGAACGCCTGGTTGTCGATGTTGCCCAGCAATGCACCGCCCTCTTCACGCGCGGTGAAATAGCCCAGGTTGGCGCTGAGCACCCATTCCCCCACTGGCTTGCTGTGCTTGAAGCCCACAAAGCCCTGCTCGTAGATATCCTCTAGCTGCCCGTACCACAAGCTGACACTGCTCTGGTTGGCATTGAACGCGTAGTCGCCGCCAACGTAGTTGAAGGCATCGCTCTGGGCCTGGCGCATCGGCACATGGCCAAGCATCGCGTTCATCTTGCCGTCGCCGCCCTCGTTGCGCAGGTGGGTGCTTTTCAGGTGGCCGGCCTGTACGGTCAACCCGTCGATCTCCGCCGAACTGATACTGGCACCCTGATAAGTGGGTGGTAACAGGCGGATATCACTGAACGTCAGTACCGGCAGGTTGGGTTGCAGCTCACCCACACGGAGTTCGGTCTTCGACAGGCGCGCCTTGAAGGTCGGTGCCAGGCGGCTGTACTCATCGGCAGCGCGGCCATCACCGTGCACCGGCAGCAGGCCGGTGTTGGCCCGGTCGGGGCTGCTGTCGAGCTTGATGCCCAACAGGCCCAGGGCATCCACGCCAAAGCCGACCCTGCCCGGGGTGTAACCGCTCCTGAAGTCGAGGATGAAGCCCTGGGCCCACTCCTCGGCCCTGGACTGCTGGTTGGCCCCGACAATGTCGGAAAAATCGCGGCTGAAGTAGTAGTTTCGGGCGCTCAGGGTGGCCTTCGAGTCCTCGAAGAAGCCGCCTTCGGCAGCCAGCAATGGTTGGCTGAGCAAAGTCAGGCCCAGGGCGACGCAAGGGGTGTGATTCATTCCGAAGCTCTCTTGATCTTGTTGTTATGGGTAAAGCGTTGGGAACACGGCAATTCAGGATGTACGGCGCAGCACCTCCCGGACACGTGGCCGGCGCAGCCTGAGCAGTGCGTGTGCCAGCAGGCCGAACAGCAACCCCCAGAACGCTGCCGACAGCCCGAGGAACGCCACCCCGGAAGCCGTGACCAGGAAGGTGAACAGCCCGGCATCACGCTCTGCCGGCTCTGCCAGGCTGCGGGCCAAGGCCTCGCTGATGGCGCCATACAGGGCCAGGCCAGCCAGGGCGGCGATCAATGCGGCAGGAAAGGCCGCGAACAAAGACATCAAGGTGGCGCCCGCGATGCCCAGCAGCAGGTACAGCCCACTGCCAGCTACTGCCGCCACGTAGCGCCGGCGTGGGTCTTCGTGGGCTTCATGCCCGGTACACAGGCTGGCAGTGACCGCCGCCAGGTTCAGCCCGTGGCAACCAAACGGCGCCAGGACGGTACCGGCCAGGGCACTGGCGCCGATCAGCGGGCTGGCCGGCGTGCTGTAGCCGGCGTTACGCAATACCGCCATGCCGGGCATGAACTGCCCGGTCAGCGCCACCAGCACCAGGGGCAGTGCCAGGCTGAACACGGCTGGCAGGCTGAACTGCGGGGTGATCCACTGGGGAGAGGCAAGCTCCAGCACCAGCGCCTCGCTACGGAATGCGCCGCTGGCGACTGTTATCAACGTGCCCACGCAAAGCACGGCGACCACGGCATAACGGGGCTGTAACCGGCGCATCAGCACGTAGGTGACGAACATCCCCAGGACCAGCAACGGCTGCACCGGCAATGCCCGGAACACCTCGATGCCGAAACTGAACAGGATGCCGGCCTGCATGCCCGCAGCGATCGACCCTGGCAGGCGCGCGATGATGCGGTCGAACGCCCCGCTGATGCCGATCAGCAGCAGGATCAGGTTGGCCACCAGATAAGCCCCCACGGCCTGGGCCAGGCCCAATTGCGGCAACGCGGTGACCAGCAGTGCCGAGCCCGGGATGGACCAGGCGATCACCACCGGTACGCGGTAGCGCAGGCTGAGCAGCGCACCCAACACCGCACTGCCCATGGACACCGCCCAGACCCAGGATGACAGTTGCCGGTGCGACAGGCCGGCGGCTTCGGCGGCGTGGAAGATGATCACCAATGGCCCGGCATAGGAAATCATCGTGGCGATGCAGCCTGCCACGATGGCGGACAGCGAGCTGTCCCTGATCAAGGTTTTCATGAATTTCTCGCAAGGCAGCTGCCGGCCTGGTGGCTGGCTTTGGTGGTGTGTTGCCTGCTTCGCGGTGGCTTAGGCCTCCTGCAAAGCCCGTGACCGCCCACTGGCCAGGTGTACGGCCATGGCCAGCGCGGCGATCGCACCAGGAATGGCGAATGCGATGAAATTGAGTTGCAGCGGCAGGTTGATGCCCATCAGCGCGCCACCCAGCAGTGGGCCGACGATGGCGCCGTTGCGGCCGATGCCAGAAGCCCAGCCCAGGCCGGTGGAGCGCACCGACAGGCCGTACATCTGTGCAGCGCCGGCATACAGCAGGATCTGCGTGCCGATGGTAGTGGCACCGGCAATGAAGATCAGCAGGTACAACACCGGCATAGGGCTGTTCACACCCAGCAGGCTGATCGACAGCGCGGCCGCAATGAAGAACACCACCTTGACCTTGACCAGGTTGTAGCGGTCGCCCAACCAGCCGCCGAGGATCGCCCCGGCCATCCCGCCGAAGTTCAGTGCCAGCAGGAACGACAGGCTGGAGCCCAGGCTGTAACCGGCGTTGGCCATCAGTTTCGGTAGCCACGAACTGAGCGCATAGACCATCAGCAGGCAACAGAAGAACGCCAGCCACAGCGCCAAGGTGCGAATGGCCAGGCCGTTTCTGAACAGCTCGAGCACCGATGCCCCGCCGGCTTTGCGATCAGTTGCCTGCAGCACATCATCGGCCTGTACATCGCAGCCTGGGTCCAGTCGCTTCAGCAGCCCTCGCGCCTGGTCGCTACGCCCCTGGCGCACCAGAAAACCGATCGACTCTGGCAGGTAGTAGAGAATCACCGGCAACAGCAGCAGCGGCACGGCCGCGGCAAAGAACATGGATTCCCAGCCGTAGCGTGGCAGCATGAAAATGCCGACACCCGCCGACAGCATGCCACCCAGCGAATAACCACTGAACATGATCGCCACCAGCGTGCTGCGCAGGCGCTTGGGCGCGTATTCGTTCATCAATGCCACGGCGTTGGGCATCAGGCCGCCACAGCCCAGGCCGGCGATGAAGCGATAGATGCCGAATTCACTGGGGCTGCTGGCGAAGCCATTGAGGATGGTCGCCCCCGAGAACAATGCAAAACAGATGGCAATGCCTTTCTTGCGCCCGATGCGATCGGCCAGGCTGCCGAAGGCCAAGGCGCCGAACATCATGCCGAACAGCGCATAGCTGCCCAGTGCTCCGGCCTGCAAGGGGGTCAGGCCCCACTCTTTCATGATGACCGGCAGTACCACACCGTAGATGAACAGGTCATAGCCGTCGAAAATCAGCAGCAGGCCGCACCAGGCCATGACCATCCAGTGGAACGAGGTAAAGCGCGCGTTATCGATGATCGGGTGTACGTCAAGGGTTCGCATGGCATCTGTCGCTCTTGTTTTTGTTGTGTTGGAAAGCTGTTGCCCTGAAGGTGTTGCTCAGCCGAGGTCACCGCCCCCTACCGGCAGGGTCACGCCGGTGATGTACGAGGCTTCGTCGGACGCCAGGAACAGAATGGCCCCGACCTGTTCGTCGATGCTGCCGTAGCGGTGCATCAGGCTGCTGTCGAGGGTCTGGTCGACGATCTGCTGGTACCAGTGCTTTTCCTGCTCGGTTTGCGCTGCACTGTTGCGGGGTACGCGCCGGGGCGGCGCTTCGGTGCCACCCGGCGCGGTGGCGTTGACCCGGATCCCGCGGCCCGCCGTTTCGAAGGCCAGACAAGCGGTGAGCGCATTGACGCCGCCTTTGGCCGCGCCATAGGGCACACGGTTGACGCCACGGGTGGCGATGGAAGAAACGTTGACGATGACGCCGCTGCTGCGTTCAAGCATGTATGGCAGCGCGGCGTGGCAGCACCACAGTGTCGGGAACAGCGAACGGCGTACTTCGGCCTCGATCTGCTCGACATCGTAGTGCTCGAAGGGCTTGGCCCAAATGGTCCCGCCTACGTTGTTGACCAGTATGTCGAGGCGCCCAAAGGCTTCCACCGCGCTGGCCATGACCCGGGCGCAGTCGCTGTGTAGTTCCAGGTCGGCGGTGAGGGTAAGCATGCCTTCACCCGCCAGCTCGTGGACCAGTTCGGAACGGTCCACCGCTACCACTTGCGCACCTTCGGCCTTGAGCCGCCAGCACACACCCCGGCCGATGCCTTGGGCGGCACCGGTGACCAGGGCGACCTTGCCTTGGAATCTGTTGTTCATATGCAAATCTCCAGTTCGCGAGAGACCCTGTGGCAGCCACTGTCTTGCTCAAAGCCTGAAAGGCTGCGCGATGACTGTGGGAGCGGGCATGCCCGCGAACACGGGCGAAGCCCGTGCCCTCCACCGCGCAGCCCGTTCCCACAGGGTCGGGGTATTGCGTTGAATCAGAGGGGGCTGTCAGGCCGCAGCCGCAAACTTCTCGTAGTAGAAGTTGGCCGGGGTGATGCCCTGTTCCCGCACGTACTGGCTGACCGCCTCGACCATCGGCGGCGGCCCGCACAGGTACACATCGACATCGCCGTCGTTGAGGTGGCGTGGCTCGATGTGCTGGGTCACATAGCCCTTTTGCGGGTACTGACTGTCCGGGTTGGCCACGCAGGCGCTGTAGGTGAAGTTGGGGATGCATGCTGCCAACGCCTGCAGGCGGTCGAGCTCGACCAGGTCAAAGTCGTTGGTCACGCCGTAGATCAGGTGCAACGGGTGCTCGCTACCTTGCTCGGCGATCTTCTCCAGCATCGCCGTGAACGGCGCCAGCCCGGTACCACCGGCCAGCAGCAACAGCGGGCGCTGGATCGGCCGCAGGTAGAAACTGCCCAACGGCCCGGCCAGGCTCAGGCTGTCGCCAGCCTTGGCAAGGTTGGTCAGGAAGCTGCTCATCAGCCCGCCCGGCACGTTGCGGATCAGGAAGCTGACTTCGCCGTCCTTCTGCAGCGAGCTGAACGAATAGGCCCGGCTCTGCTCGCTGCCCGGCACCTTGAGGTTGACGTACTGCCCTGGCAGGAAGGCCAGGCGGCTCAGGGCCTCGCCCTTGATCGACAGGGCAATGGTACTGGCCGAAAGCTGGCGCACAGCGCTGATGGCTGCCTCGAAACTGGCCTGCTCGGTCTTGCACAGCTGCGACGAGGCCGGAATGCGGATGACGCAGTCGCTTTCGGCGCGCATCTGGCACGTCAGCACGTAGCCTGCGGCAATTTCGTCCTCGCTCAGTGCGTCTTCGATAAAGTTGTCGCCAAGCTCATAACGCCCGGACTCAGCCTTGCACTTGCAGGTACCGCAAGCGCCGTCGCGGCAGTCCAGCGGAATGTTTATACCCTGGCGGTAAGCGGCATCGGCCACGGTTTCTTGACCGGTGGCTTCAATGAAACGGGTAACCCCGTCTTCGAAATTCAGTGCGATCTGGTAGCTCATGTTGCACCTCGCGGGCGAGCCGGGCCACGGCGCATCACAAGACGCACCGGGCAATGCTCGCAAAACCCTGTATCAGATGTGGTAGATGTCGATGACCTGGCGCACGTAGTCGTTCTTCAGCACCACCTTCTTGGCCTTGATCAGCGGCTGCTCGCCGCGCAGGTCGAGGGTGTAGAAGCTGGTGCCGAAGTAACTGTCGGTGGTCTTGTAGCGGAAGCTGAGGGTGTGCCAGTTGAAGCGCACCTGGCAGCTGCCCTCGCCCTGCTCGACGATCTCGATGTTGCTGATGTTGTGCGAGGTGCGGGTGTCGGGCACGGTCGCACTGGAGCGTTCGGTCTTGATGCGGAACACGCGGTCTTCCAGGCCGCCACGGTTGCCGTACCAGATCAGCGAGATCTCGCTTTGTGGGTCTTCGGTGAGGGTGTCGTCATCGTCCCAGCTCGGCATCCAGAAGCTGGCATCGCTGGCGTACAGTTCCAGCCACTGGTCCCACTGGGCATCGTCCAGGTAGCGCGCTTCGCGGTAGAGAAAGTCGCGTACGGTTTCATACAGGCTCATTGCACGGCCTCCACGGGGATCAGCTGCTGTTCGTCCTTGAGGGCCTGAATCATGGTGTCCTGCCAGTACTTGTGCTGCAGCACGAACAGGCCTTCGTCCTCCGTGCGCACGCCGGACAGCAGGGGTTCGAGGTCAATCTCCTTGGCTGCCTCATCGGCGCCTTCTACCCAGTGTTTGGCGCCACGGGACATGTCGTTCCAGCCAGTGCCGCCGCCATAGCCGGTCTGGCACGAGCGGAATTCTTCCAGGTCGTCCGGGGTGGCCATGCCGCTGACGTTGAAGAAATCTTCGTACTGGCGAATACGCTTGGCGCGGGCATCGGCGCTCTCGCCTTTCGGCGCGATGCAGTAGATGGTGATTTCGGTCTTGTTCACCGAAATCGGCCGGGCAACGCGGATCTGCGAGCTGAACTGGTCCATCAGGTACACGTTCGGGTACAGGCACAGGTTGCGCGAGTTTTCGATCATCCAGTCGGCGCGGGCCTGGCCGAAGTCGGCGGCCAGTTGGTCGCGGCGCTCATAGGCCGGGCGGTCTTCCGGGTTGGCCCAACGGGTCCACAGCAGCAGGTGGCCATGGTCGAAGGAGTAAAAACCGCCGCCCTGCTTGGCCCAGGCACCCGCACTCATGGTCTTGATTTCGTCGCCCGCCTCGCGCTGCTTGCGCTGGTTCTGGGTAGCGGCGTAGTTCCAGTGCACGGAGCTTACGTGGTAGCCGTCAGCGCCGTTCTCGGCGGTGAGCTTCCAGTTGCCTTCGTAGATGTACGAGCTGGCACCACGCAGCACCTCCAGGCCTTCTGGCGACTGGTCGACGATCATGTCGATGATCTTGGCCGACTCACCCAGGTGCTCGACCAGCGGTTTCACGTCGGCGTTCAGGCTGCCGAACAAAAAGCCCCGGTACGACTCGAAGCGTGCCACCTTGGTCAGGTCGTGGGAGCCGTCACAGTTGAAGCTGTCGGGGTAGCCGGCGTTGCTCGGGTCTTTCACCTTCAGCAGTTTGCCGCTGTTGTTGAACGTCCAGCCGTGGAACGGGCAGGTGTAGCTGGAACGGTTGCCGCGTTTGTGGCGGCAGAGCATGGCGCCGCGGTGGCTGCAGGCGTTGAGGAAGGCATTGAGCTCACCGTCCTTGTTGCGCGCGATAAAAATCGGCTGGCGCCCCATGGTCAGGGTGAGGAAGTCGTTTTTCTCGGGGATCTGGCTTTCGTGGGCCAGGTAGATCCAGTTGCCCTCGAAGATATGTTTCATCTCCAGGTCAAACAGGCGTGGGTCGGTGAACATCTCGCGCTTGCAGCGGTAGACGCCCTTTTCACGGTCGTCCTCAAGCATGGCATTGAGGTAGTCGAATCCCAGGGACATGGCCAGGGTCTCCCTTGTTATTGTTTAGACCTGGTCAGGTTAGAGGCTGGGATTGGGTCGCAATATCCGGTTTGTGCGGGGTGCTATCCGTTTTGTGCAGGTTGAGGTGACAGGCTCAAGCGTCTCTTCGCGGCCCTACCCGCGAGAGACCGGTACGGTTCAACGCCGATTGCGCAAGGTTTCGGAGGGCAATTCGCCAAACTGCTGTCGATACACTTCGGAAAAACGCCCGAGGTGCAGGAAGCCATAATCCATGGCCAGTTCGGTCACGCTACGCACAGAGCAACTGGCATCGCCCAGGCAGGCACGCACCTGTTCCAGCTTACGTTGTCGCACGTATTGCTTGGGTGTGGTCTGCAGGTGCCGATCGAACAGCGCATACAACGAGCGCAAGCTCATGCACGCCTGCTCCGCCAGCGCCTCCGCTGTCAGCTCGAACTTAAGGTTGTGGTCGATGTAATCGATGATCCGCTCCAGGCTTGCACCCGGTGAGCTGAGGCTCTCGCGGCGGATATTGGTGCTCATCAGGGTCAGCAGCTTGCTGGCGACAATCTGGCTGTAATGGCCCTGCACCCTGGGCAGTGAATCGCCCACTTCCGCCTCGTGGCAAACCATGGCCAGCAGGTTGACGAAGCCATCCAGCTCATCCAGCCGGTAATGATTGCGCAAGAACCGCACGCCTCCATCAGGGCGCTGCCAGCGCTGTTCATCGCAGATCGAGTCCAGCAGCCGGGTCGGCACCTTGAGGATGAACTTCTCGCAGTCTTCCGAGTAAGTCAGGTCAACCGGGTCGTCGGGGTTGATCAGCAGCAATTCACCCGGCACCAGGTGTTGCTCGCGCTTGTGCCCGCGCCACAGGCAGTTGCCATTGAGCAGGACTTGCAGGTGGTAGATGGTTTCCAGCGCGGGCGAAGTAACGCGAACACTGCCGCCGTAGCTGATACGGCACAGGTCGAGTTCGGCGAACTTGCGATGGCTCAGGCTAGCCTGGGGGTGGGTGGTACGGGACAGACCGATGCAATGCTGGCCGACATGCTGGTTCACATAATCGGACACAGCATAAGGGTCGGCGTGGTGAAACACGCTACTGCGCTCGCTCAGCAGGCGGCTTTCCATAGGCAAGGCACTCGGTATCGTTATTGTTCTGGTCGCCGCGTCCTACCGCCTTGTGGGCTGTGGTTGCGGTCATCACGGTCATTCTATCGGGCTGGCAGCGCGTCGCAGGGGCAGGCGACAGCCGGCGAATGGGGGACACTACAGCAAAAAGGGGGGGGTTGGGCAATGCAACGATGGGATTGGCTGGGCGGATAGCGAACAATTCAAATGCTGTAAATGTTCGGTTATCGAACGTTTTTTCCGGCAACTCCCTCTTCTCGGGGTAAATCTGCTACCTCGAACTGTGGGGGAGCGGGTTTACCCGCGAATGGGCCGGCACAGGCAGCCCATCACTCAATGCACTGCCACATCCTGCCGCGCCGTCCATCCCTGGCTGCGTGCCCGGTACTGGCGTGGCGCAATGGCGAACAACTCGCGAAAACGCCGGTAGAAATGCGGGAAACTCACGAACCCGCTGGCCACCGCCACTTCGGTCAGTGACTTGCTGGTGTGCTGCAGCAACTGCCGCGCATGGGTCAGGCGCAGTTCCAGATAATAACGCGGAGGGGTCGCCTGTACATGTCGGCGGAACAACCGCTCCAGGTGGCGGCGGGACAAACCGGCATGCTGGGCAATCTCATCGATGCCAATGGGGTCCTCGATGTTGGCGTGCATCAGTTCCAGCGCCAGGCGCACGCCCTTGGGCAGGCCGGGGTCGATTTCCGGGGTGCTGGCCGGGGCATCGCTCATCACCCGCGCCCGATCACATGCCAGCATCTGCTCCACGGCGCGGCGCAACGGCACTCCGCCGCACTGCTCAAGCAGCGCCAACATCATGTCCAGGGCGCTGCTGGCACCGGCGCAGCTCATCCGGCGGCGGTCCAGCACATGGGCCTGACGGCTGATGCGCACCTTGGGGAACAGTTCGCTCATCATTGCCCTGCCATCGGGGTGGAAGGCGCAATCGTGGTCATTGAGCAATCCTGCTTCGGCCAGGAAATAGGCACCGTTCCACAGGCCACCCAGCTGGCAGCCGTGCTGGTCGGCCTGGCGTAACCTGGCGCGTAGCAGCGCTGCGGTTTCCAGGCGCACGCGAAAACCGCCGCATACCAACAGGCAGTCCAGGCCCTGTACGTCCAGGTCGGCCAGCTGGGTGTTGACGGGCAAGGCAATGCCCAGGTCGCTCAGCACTTGCTCGCCCTCGCCTACCACCTGGACCTGGAACAACGGCGTGGCGCTCATCAGGTTGGCGGTGACCAGGCTGTCCATGGCGGCGGTGAAAGCCATCATCGAGAAGTGTTCGCGCAGGATAAAGGCCACCCGCTGGCAGGGCATGCTGAGTGTGGTGCGGATGGCGGGGGCCAGGTGGGCCAGGTTGGTGTTTTTGAGGGTGCTTTCGAAGTGGCTCATGGCTTTGACTCAACAGCAAAATTAGCGTTGGCTCGTTCGCGAGCAAGCCCGCCCCTGCAACTTCCTGCAGGTGCGGTCTGCCCGCGAATGAGCCAACACTGATGGATCCGGTTACTTACCGGCCTGGGCCGCAGCGTCGCGCGAGGCCTGCAGCCACTGGTCGAACTGCTGGCGGTGCGCTGCCACCCATTCCTTGGCATGGCGGGTGATGTCGGCAGGCTTCTTCTCGCCCTGCTGCATTTTCAGGTTCTGGTTGCTCTCGTCGTCGATGCTGATCTGCACCAGCGACAGGAACTTCTGCGCTGCCGGGTTCTTATCGGCAAAGTCCTTGTTCAGCACAGCCACCACCTTGTCGATGGCAAAGCCCAGGTTCTTGCCGTGGTACATCGTGTCGACATCGTTCTTGCCGTCTGGCAGGTCGGTTTTCGGCACTTCCAGCCAGACCACGTCCTTGCCTTCGACCAGCACGCTGGCGATCCACTGCGGTACCCAGGTGAAGTAGAAGATCGGCTTGCCTTCCTTGAAACGGGCGATGGTGTCGGCCATCAGCGCGAAGTACGAGCCCTGGTTGACGGTGATGCTCTTGTCCAGGTCGTAGGCCTTCATATGGTGGGCAATCACCAGCTCGCAGCCCCAGCCTGGGTTGCAACCGGTCATGTCGGCCTTGCCGTCGCCGTCGGTGTCGAACAGCTTGGCAATTTCCGGCTTTTTCAGGTCGGTGATGTACTTGATGTTGTACTGGTCGGCGGTTTTCTTGTCGATCAGGTAGCCTTGGGCCACGCCCGGGAGGATGTTGCCGGTCTTGACCATCACCTCGTCACCACCGGCCTGCTGGTAGAACTGGTTGTGCAGTTTCTCCCACAGGTGCACGGTAAAGTCGGCATCGCCGTTGGCCAAGGCCACCATCATCACGCCGTATTCGGTCTCCTTCGGCTCCTGCACCTTGTAGCCCAGCTCGCGCAGGCCTTCCATGGCCACTTCGCCCCGGAACCGCTCTTCGGCGATGGAGGGGAAGATCGGCGTTACCTTCACGCCATCGCCGGGCTTTTCCGCCGAGGCGTGTGCACCCAGGGCCGCGGCCGCCAGGGTCAGCGCCGTGGCGCATTTGAGGATGCTGCGGGTGAATTTGGATTCGTGCATCGTCGCTTACCTTTTTCTCATTTTTATCTTCAAGTGCGGCAGATCGAACGTCTCAAGGTTCTTGCAGTGCTCAGGCGGTCTTGCGCCGCCCTTGCGCTTGCCCTGCGCCAATCAGGCGCAGCACTAACCCGACCGGGCCGGTGTGGTACCAGCGCAGGCTCGGGTCACCGCTGGTGCGGGCGCCCATGGCCTGGGTCAGGCGGTCGAGGAAGATTGCCAGCAGCACCAGCCCTACCCCGCCCACGGTAGCCAGGCCCATGTCCAGGCGGCCGATGCCACGCAGCACCATCTGGCCCAGCCCGCCGACCGAGATCATCGAGGCGATCACCACCATCGACAGCGACAGCATCAGGGTCTGGTTAAGGCCGGCCATGATGGTCGAGGTGGCCAGCGGCAGCTGCACGCGGGTCAGCATCTGCCGTGGCGTACAGCCAAAGGCGCGTGCGGCTTCGATCTTGTCCTCCGGCACCTGGCGAATACCCAGGTTGGTCAGGCGCACCAGGGGCGGCAGGGCGAACACGATGGTCACCAGCACCCCAGGCACGTTACCAATACCGAACAGCATCACGACCGGCACCAGGTAGACGAACGCCGGCAGGGTCTGCATGGCGTCCAGCAGCGGCCGGATGATGCTTTCCAGGCGGTTGCTGCGGGCGCAGACAATGCCCAGCGGGATACCGATGACCGCGCAGAAAAACACCGAGGTCAGTACCAGCGCCAGGGTGGTCATCGACTCTGACCATACGCCGATCAGGCCAAGCAGGGTCAGGGTGACGAAACACAGCAATGCCATGCGCTTGCCGGCGAGCTGCCAGCCCAGCAACGAGGAAAGGATGATGCCGATGGTGGGCGGGATGCTCTGCAAGGTGAACTCGATACCGTTGAGCACCTGGTCGATCGGCCAGCGGATGGCGCGGAACACCTCACGGAAGTTGTGTACCAGGAAATTCAGGGTCGCGGTGACCCAGTCGCCCAAGGGGATGGTGGCCGCCTGGAACGGGTCGAGAAGGCTGAATTCGGACATGAGGGCTTACCTCTTTGTTGTTTTAATTGCGGCTCAGGGTCTGCAGCAGCTCGTTCTTCGACAGCGTGCCTTTGAAGGCGCCCTGGCGGTCGAGTACCGGTACCGGATACGGCAGGTCGGCTGCAATGCCCAGCACCTCGTGCAGCGGTGTGTCGATGTACACCGGGCGCTGCTCATGCAGACTGTAGCGGTCACTGGCCGTGGCGCCGTTGGCGTCGGTGTCGACCACGCCCAGCAACTGCCCTCGGTCGTCGACCAGGTAGCCGAACGGGACACCGGCCTGGAAGCTCGGGGCCTTGCCGTTGACCTTGCACACCACCGCCGGGTCGAACCGGGCCACATCCCCGGCCTTGAGCACGCGCGAGCTGTCGAAGCTCTTGAAAAAGGTGCGCACGTAATCGTTGGCCGGCTGGTTGATCAGTTCTTGCGGTGTACCGATCTGCACCACGCGACCACCTTCCATGATCGCAATGCGGTGGCCGATGCGAATGGCTTCCTCGATGTCGTGGGAAATGAAGATGATGGTGCGCTGCTGCTCGGCCTGCAGGCGAATCAGCTCACCTTGCATTTCGCTGCGGATCAGTGGGTCGAGCGCAGAAAACGCCTCGTCCATCAGCAGAATCGCCGGGTCGTTGGCCAGCGCCCGGGCCAGGCCCACGCGCTGCTGCATGCCACCTGAGAGCTGGTGCGGATAGCTGTGCTCGTGGCCCGCCAGGCTAACCTGGCTCAAGGCTTCACTGGCACGGCGGTGGCGTTCGCCTTCCGGTACGCCGGCAATTTCCAGGCCGAACGCGGTGTTTTCCAGCACGCTCATGTGCGGCATCAAGGCAAAGGACTGGAACACCATCCCCATTTCCTTGCGGCGCACATCGAGCAGGGCCTTGTCACAGAGCCCGGTAATTTCCTTGCCGTTGAGGTGGATGCTGCCGGAGGTAGGTTCGATCAGGCGGTTGAACAGCCGCACCATGGTCGACTTGCCCGAGCCGGACAGCCCCATGATGACGAAGATCTCGCCACGTTTGACGGAAAAGCTTGCATCGAACACGCCGACGACGTGGCCGGTCTTGCTGAAGATTTCGTTCTTGTCGGCGCCCTTGCGGAGCATCTCCATGGCCATGTTCGGGTTGGGACCGAACACCTTGAAGATATTGTTTACCGAAAGAATCTCATCGGCATGGCTCATACGACCCTCTTTATTATGCTTATTAACCAATCTATCAACATCGCACTTTCAATAAGGCGGGTAGCGATCAGTGCGAGTACGCTTGGCAGTCCGTTCAAATTCGAACGTGAGTCATAACCGGCACGCAGAATGTCCTGCTTCGAAAAATTGTTCGACATCGATGTCTCGGTGTCGCGCCGTGTGATTAACGTTAGGGCCTGATACAAAGCGGGTCCAACGACATTTGCAGCACGCAAACCATTACCTGAAGTTATCAATCGCAGGGCAAGCCCCGCCGCAGAGCGCTTGGAAACAGTCGAATCCAGCAGCAGCCTTGTGCTGGGAAGATGCCCGCTCATACACTGCGCTAGCGGGGCCTGGACGGGGCCTTGCGCAGCACAAGGCTGCTCCCATCAGGTATCACCAAGGACCTGCACCCAACGCCATGGTCAGACACTCCGAACCCGATCAGACGCTGATCAAGATGCCCTCGCTGCGCGCGGTCAAAGTCTTCGTCGCTGCCGCCAAGTACCAGAACTTCACCCGTGCAGCCGAAGCCTTGTGTGTGACCCAAGCCGCCGTAAGCCGGCAGATCCGTGAGCTGGAAACCTACCTGGGTGCAGAGTTGTTCACCCGGGTGGGGCGCGCGGTAGAGTTGACTGTCGCCGGGTCGATCTTCTTCGATGCGGTGCAGTTATCGTTCGTCAACATTTCCCAGGCGGCCGAGCGCATCCGCAGCAACACCAACACCAAGCAGGTGGTCACCCTGTGCTGTTCACCGGCCTTTGCCGCGCTGTGGATGGGGCCACGCATGCCAAGGTTCTTCGACGAGAACCCGGACATCGACATCAACCTGGTGACCACCCAGAACTTCCTGTCGATGGAGCCGGGGGTTCGCCCTGATATCTACATCACCAAGCTGGGCAAAGTGCAGGCAGGCTACAGCTCGCACCCGCTCAACCATGACGTGATCTACCCGGTGTGCACGCCGCACTACCTAGCGCAGCACCCGGAGATACGCACCCTGCAGGGGCTGCGCGACGCCACGTTGCTCAACCTGAGCCCCTATGGCCGTTCGCAGGTGGCCGAGCATGTGGACTGGAACGTGTGGCTGGCCTTCCATGACGTCGACCTGAAAAGCCGCGCCAACACCGCACCGCATTTTTTCAATGCCAACGACTACAACCTGCTGGTGCAACTGGCGCTGGGCAACCAGGGCGTGGCACTGGGCTGGCACCACCTGGTGGCGCCGCTGGTGGCGCAGGGGCTGCTGGTAAGGCCGGTGGCAGAAGAACTGGTGCTCAAGGACACCTTCCACTTCCTGGCCTTCAATGAAGACAAGGAACATGAGTCCAGCTGCCAAAGGTTGCGCGACTGGTTGCTGGACGAGTTTCGCCCCATGCTGGAGGCAATGTCACTGCACGGGCAGGAAATTCATCAGCAGTAGGCTCTGGGCATAGTTGAGCCCGATCCGCCGATACCGCTCATCCAGCAACTCGGCCAGCAAATCCAGGCGCGCCACGATCTTGCCGAACTCCACGGCAAAGCTCAGGTTGCTGCCCTCCTCCGAAATTTCATTGGAGAACAACAGCAATACGCCATTGGCATCCTGCCGTTGGCTCAGCATCCAGGTGGCCTTCTCGATATTGCGCGCCGCGTTGTTGATGAACAACGGGTCGATCGTGTCGGTCATGTAGAACTCGCTACGCCCCCCGTGCGCGGTAATCAGCATGCTGCCGATCGCGTAGATGAATGCGCCCACGCGGTCACCCCGGAACTCCGGGCTCAGGGCGTAGCTCAAGGCAGCCAGGTCGCGGCGGTTGCCCAGTTGCGGCAGCGGCTGACGTTGCTCGATGGCGATACGGATCTGCCGCTCGGCCGTGGCGGCGTCGACGTACCCGGACAGCTTCCACTGGTTGGGGTTACGCAGGTAAAGCTTGTTCATCAGCAGGTACAGGCTTTGCAGGTTGTCGCGCATCGACAGCGTGGCCAGGCGGTCGACACTGGTCTGGAACAGTTCGCTGGGCTTGCCGTTGCCGAGCTGGTTGACCATGTCACGCCCCTGCTGCTGCGTGCAGGCGCACAGGCATGCGAGGGCACTTGTCAGTAGCAGGCGGGGAAAGAAATTGGAGTCGGTTAAAGCCATCGGCACAGGTTCGAAATTCGGCGGCCACATTGGAGATAAATAGGGCCTGGCCAAGCATAGAGCCCGGAAAATGGAAAAAGTGCACTGCGGTGGGATCAATGAACCTGACGTTGATAGCAAGTCCCGGTTTCAGTGTTGATGCAGCCAGGGGTACACCACGACGGCTTTTCCTCCCTGCGGCGCGGTCCAGCACCAACGACGCGTGAATGACTGTTGCACTGACCTTAACCGGCCGATTTGGCGATAGACCGGCTTCAGCAGCCCCGGCAGGTCACTCCCGTTACCTGGTAAATCTGACAGTACTCCAGCCTGCCCGAATGCGTTGATACTCTGCGCTCAAACGGAGGAAACCCCATGAGCACACGTATTTATAAAGCGGGTGAACTGGATCTCGAGTTCGGCGATGAGGGTTACGCCAAGCTACCGGAACCACCCAACGCCCTCCATACGCCCTCGTCCTACGCCTGGACAATTGACTCAGCGGGCCGAATGGTCTGGACCGCTGCTACCGCCATTGATAACAAGCTCTTCTACTATTGGACAACGCTGGATGCAAAGGGTGTTTGGCAACCCAAGCCCGGATTCGTCGAAATCGAAGACTCCCCCATAGATCCCGCGCTTTCCAATGAACGAAAAATTTATTTCGTCACGCCCGCGACAGCAGAAGGGAATTCGACCTTCATCACCTGCTCCCAATGTAATATATTGGAAAATGGCGACCTGCTCTATCACGCCGCTATTGGGCACTTTCAAAACAACTTCACCCCGCTTGACGGCTTCGGCACAAAAGGCATGATAGTGGTTCGACCTGACGGCCATCCCACGTCGATAACTGCGCCCAGCACTGCCATTGAACATCGCCGTTCGGAAGCACACTGTCTCAGCGATGCCAGTACTCCAGAGCAGCTGCAACGAGAAGACAGAGATCGCGCAATGGCGCCAGCCACCCGAGCGTTTTGATCGGCAACACGATCAAAACCTTGTACGCTTCTTCGTTCGATTCGCAACCGAACCAGACAGTCTGGCTTGCTTTGCATGATGCACAGACAGGCGTGCCAGTCGCCGGGCTCGGGCCGGATGGAAGTCGGAGCCAATGGCAGATTAAAAATTTTTTTGACAGTGATAGCGTATTCGTACCTGAGGGATGCCATTTCTTCGAGGACGGCGGATTCGCCCTGGTAGGCACTGAAGCGGGCGAAAGTATTGTCGCCAGATACAAAAGCAATGGGCAACTGGATCTCGATTTCCACAAAGTCGGGTTCATAAGGCTGAGTGCCCACACCATACAGCTTGGCGCGAATGAAGACAGAATCGTTATCGCGGTGAGCACACCTTTGCTATACGAACCCGTGAAGCTGTTGCTCAAGGTCTATGATAAGCACACAGGGGCGCCGGATACGACCTTCAACGAAACCGGGACGCTAAGTATAGAAATTGATCTCGGCATGACGATAAAAGGTATTGGTACAAAAAGCGTTATCATTGGGCAAACCGGTGACATCTACATCGCCGGAAACCTGTTTTACTATGACGGCCCTTCAATGTCGGATCGTGGCATCATTCACAGAGTCACCCGCGACGGAAAACTGGACGTCAGCTTCGCGTCGGAAGGCCGCTACGTATTTCCCGATAAAGTGACTAAATTAGAAGAGGCGCAGTTACGGCCCGACGGCCTCCAGTTCGTTGCACAACTGGATGAAAATGCCGGTTACTGCGCCATGAAACTGATGATCTGATCGTCATTGAAGCAAGGAACAAGCCATTGCATGACACGCAGTGGCTTGTCGCAGTCAGCGGTCATGTCATCCCACACCCGCCACTTAAATCTAAAGCAAGAATTATATACATTACCCCGCGGTTCACCTTAGGCGCTGTACAAAAAGCCTTGATACTTGTTCATGCTGCGTTGAAAACAGCCTCGGAATGCTCATGTACTCCAGTACAGTCGGGCGCGACCCCGGCCGTTCCTCGGCTGTTTTCGCCTTGCCTGACCTGCGTCTTAAGACTTTTCGTACACAGCCTAGCACACCGGACAGCGAGCACCACCTGACAAATTTGATAGTACCCAGGCCTGCCAGAATGAGTTGATACTTCGCTGCAATTCTCGGAGGAAACATCATGAGCGAGCTTGGTAATAAAGCGGGAACGTTGGATCTGAAGTTTGGCGACCAGGGCTATGCCGCTCTACCTAAACCTGAGAACGCCCAAGCCTTCCCAGCTTCCTATTCCTGGAACATTGACGCCGCGGGCCGAATGATATGGATCGCCGAAACCGTCGTTGATAACGATATCTATACCTACTGGACATCACTGGATGCCCAGGGCAAACCCGAATCCGTCTTCGTCGAAATTGAAAATTCCTCTATAGACCCTGAGCTTAGAGGTGAAAGAGAAATCCGTTTCATCACGCGTGCAAAAATCGACGACAGTTTGAGGTTCATCACCCACTCTCAATGTCTCACCCAAAAAAATAACGACTTGTCATACCACGCCGTCGTTGGCCACTTTCAAAGCAATTACCTCCCCCTTGAAGGCTTCGGCACGAAGGGCATGATACGGGTCCAACCCGAGGAGTGGTCCTCCACGCCAGCTGCATCCAGCGGGCTCTCTGAATACCACCGTTCAGAAACAGACGCTTCGAAAATAACAAGCCATTCAAACCCACTGCAACAGGCAGAAGTCAAGGAGGCCACCGTTTCGGGAGCAGCTTCCCGTAGTGTATTATTCGGCAAGACGATCAAAACCTTGTACGCTTCTTCGATCTATTTGCAACCGAACAGTCAGAAGTTCTGGCTTGCCTTGCATGATGCTCAGACCGGTGAGCCAGTTGCCGGTCTCGGCCCGAATGAAGACCAGAGCCAGTGGCAGATTAAAGATTTTAGGGGCGGTGATGCCCCATTCCGACCTACGGACGCCCATTTCTTCGAGGACGGCGGGTTTGCCCTGACAGGCATGGAGGAGACCGAGAGCTTTGTAGCCAGGTACAAGAGTAATGGGCAACTGGATCTGGATTTCAACAAAATCGGGTACCTGAATTTTGGTAGCCACAACATTCAGCTTGGCGCGGATGAGCACAGAATCGTTGTCGCGCTGGGCAGCATTCTATCGAGCGATTCCGTGAAGCTGTTGGTCAAGGTCTGCGACAAGCACACAGGCGAGCCGGATACTGCGTTCAACGGGACCGGCACCCTGAGTATCGACCTTGGTCTAGATGCGAAGATCAGGGCGTTCAATGCAGGAACGGTCATCATCGGCCCAACCGGTGCCATCTACATTGCCGGAAACCTGTACATGCTCGACGGCGACTCGATTTCCCACAGAGGCATCATTTACAGAATTACCCACGACGGTAAACCGGACGTAAGCTTCGGGACGGGAGGGCGCTATCTGGTGCCCGATGAGGTGACGAGAATATCCGCTGCGCAGTTAGGGCCCAACGGCCTCCGATTCGTTGCATTGCGCAGTGACGACAGCGGTTATTGCGCAATGCAACTCTTGATCTGAGCCCCGCTAAAGCCAGTGACAAGCCATTGCATGCACGCAGTGGCTCGTCACATGCAGCGGTCATGCCAGCGCTTTCATTGTGCCTGGCGCAGCATCTCCAGCACCTGCGCATGCAGCGCAGGGTCACCACAGGCCACCACGCACCCGCCATCCTGCGCCGAACTGCCATCCCACGCCGTGATCACGCCACCCGCCCCTTCGATGATCGGCATCAGTGCCTGTACGTCATACGGCTGAAGGCTCGCTTCGACAATCACGTCGACAAAACCCGAGGCCAGCATGCAGTAGGCATAGCAGTCACCGCCGTACCGCATCAATCGCGCCTTGCCGGCGACTGCTTCGAATGCCGCCTTGCGCTCGGCGGTGTCGAACATGTCCGGCGTGGTGCACATCAGCGTGGCCGACGCCAGGTCGGCGCAGGCACGGGTCTGCAGCGGTGTGCCGCTGCGCCAGGCGCCTTCCGGGGTGCCGACGAAACGTTCGCCGGTGAACGGCTGGTTCATCACCCCCACCACCGGCTGCGTGCCGTCGTTCAGCGCGATCAACGTGCCCCATAGTGGCAAGCCAGTAATGAAGGCGCGGGTGCCATCGATCGGGTCCAGCACCCAGGTCAACGGGCTGCTGCCCACGGCAACGCCGGCCTCTTCGCCAAGAATGCCATGCTCGGGGTAACGTGCCTGGATCAGCTCACGCATGGCGTCTTCGGCCGCCTTGTCGGCCACGGTCACCGGGTCGTACAGGCGCCCGCCCTTGTCCTCGACAGCCAGGCTGGCACGAAAGTACGGCTTGATCGCCACAGCGGCAGCATCGGCCAATTGCTCGGCGAATACGCGAAATTCGCCGATCTGTTCAGCGCTCAGGGACATGGGACGGGCCTCGTGACAATGGTGGGGAGCCGCATGATACCCGACAACCCGCGCAGTGCCAGCCGGGCACGCATAGATGCCATTATTCTGCCATTATTCCTGCTTCATTTAAGCGTCACTCATTCGTTGTACTAGGATACCAACCACTTCCCTTCGCACGCCCTGGATGCGGGCCGGCAATACCGCGGCGGGATAACCCTCATTGGCCTTCATGGATGACACGATGAATTCGAACCTGCTCTACCCGCAAATTGGCAAAGTCATTGCCAGCACCGGCAGCCGCCAGTTCCCGCGGATGCTGCACGACCTGATCCAGGCCCACTTGTCCATCGACGCCACGCAGATCCGCCAGTTGCCACTGTTGCCCTGCGATTCGACGCTGATCGACGAGACGGTGTTTTCCTCGGACGAACAGCCGGATGGCGATTTCAACGACCCCTCACGGCTGCACCGCATCTCCCGTAAAGGCAACGCCCGCCTGGAAATCCAGGTGATCCGCGCCGACTCCACCTATGGCTTCTCGGCCTTCGAGCGCAGCCGCCTGGACGCGATTTCGCCGTTGCTGCTGCCGATGCTGGAAAAGCACGTCGATGCGTTGCAGCCCACTCCTGAACGGCACACCAAGGAAAGCCTGGAGCAGCGCTTTGTCGACCGGCTGGCGCAGTCAGGGCTGACGCTTTCCGAACGCGAGCGCCAGGTGTGCCTGGGTCTGCTGGCCGGGCATACTGCGCCGGAACAGGGCGATCGGCTGGGGCTCAAGGTCAATACCGTGGAAAGCTACCTGCGCCGGGCAGCCATCAAACTAGGGATCAGCGGTCGGCATTCGTTGATGCGCTGGATGTATGCCGAGGCCTGAATAGCGTAACCAGTGCCGACCTTCTTCGCACCGGTTGAGCACCCTTGCTGACCCGGCACGGTCCCCTGCAGGGGCAGCCTTGCGCTGCGCCTGCACGTCGCGGGTCTGTCTCGGGCGCACGGGGCTGTGTCAGTCCCTCGCCAGCGCCTCGATCGGGTCCAGCCGCGCCGCATTCCTGGCCGGCACGAACCCGAACACCACGCCGATCAACGTCGAGCAGGCAAATGCCATCACGATCGAGGCAGGTGAGAACACCATTTCCCACTGTTTGACGAACAACTCGAACAGATACCCCACCCCATACGACAGGCCTATCCCCACCAGCCCGCCAAACAGGCAGACCATCACTGCTTCGACCAGGAACTGCTGCCGAATGTCCGACTGCCGGGCCCCTACCGCCATGCGAATACCGATCTCGCGGGTACGCTCGGTGACCGACACCAACATGATGTTCATCACGCCGATGCCGCCGACCACCAGCGAAATCACCGCAATCAGCGACAACAGCAACGTCAGGGAGCGGCTGGTCTTCTGCACGGTCTGCATGATGCTGTCGAGGTTGTTGGTGAAGAAGTCCTTGGTACCGTGCCGTTGCAGCATCACCCGCGTCACCTCCTCCTCCACCCGCTTGCTGGGGACGCCGTCCTTGATGCGCACGCTGATGCTGTCCAGGTGGCGCTGCCCCAGGACACGCCCCGCCGCCGTTTCGTAAGGCACCCAGATGTTCAGCTGGTTGCTGGCCACGAACAGGTTCTTGTTCTCGGCCGTGACGCCGATCACCGTACACGGCAGGTTGCCGACCAGAATCACCTGCCCGAGCGGGTCGATGTTCGCGCCGAACAGGCGCTTGCGCGTGTTGTGGTCGATCACCACCACCTGGGCCTGGCGCCGGGCATCGTCGGCGCTGAACACGATACCTGCCGCCAACGGGATGTTCCGCACCTGGAAGTAGTGTTCGCTGACGCCATTGAGCTGCACGTCCACATCCAGGTTGCGGTAACGCACCAATGTGCTTTGGCCAATCACCGGGGTCGCGCTGTCCACGTAGTACAGTTCATTCAGGGCAGCGACATCGGCGGGCACCAGGGTTTCGATGGTCTTGGCCCGGCTGTCACCGAAGTTGCTGCCCGAATAGATATCGATGGTATTGCTGCCGATCGCCTGGATGTCCTTGAGTACGTAACCCTTGGCGCCTTCGCCGATGGCCGAAATGGACACCACCGAGGTGATACCGATGATGATCCCCAGCATGGTCAGCAAGGTACGCATGCGGTGCGAGATCAGCGCGATCCAGGCCATCTTGAACGCTTCGCGGAACATCCCCAGGCTCACCAGCAGGCGCCGCGGCCCCTGCGCCACGGGCTCCGGTTCGGGCTTGGGCACAGGCACTGCAGCACTGCGCCGATCACTGACGATCTGCCCGTCACTGACTTCGATGATGCGCTCGGCATGGGCCGCTACCTTCGGATCGTGAGTCACCAGGATCACCGTGTGCCCGGCTGCGTGCAGCTCCAGCAGGATGTTCATCACCTCTTTGCCGCTGGCCGTGTCCAGCGCGCCGGTCGGTTCGTCGGCAAGAATCACCTGGCCACCGTTCATCAGCGCCCGGCAGATACTCACCCGCTGTTGCTGGCCACCCGACAGCTGGCTGGGGCGGTGCGCCAGGTGGCTGGCCAGGCCCAGGCGGGACAGCAGTTCCCGCGCCCGTGCATGGCGCTGGCCCTGCGGCGTGCCGACATACACCGCCGGTATCTCGACGTTGTGCAGGGCGTCCAGGTGCGGCAGCAAGTGGTAGCGCTGGAAGATGAAGCCGAAGTGGTCACGGCGCAGTGCCGCCAGTGCGTCATCGTCCAGCGCGCGGGTTTCCTGCCCACCCACCTGATAGCTGCCGCTGCTGGCGTTGTCCAGGCAGCCAAGGATGTTCATCAAGGTCGATTTGCCAGACCCAGAGGCACCGATGATCGCCACCAGTTCGCCGCTGTGAATCTGCAAGTCGATGCCCTTGAGCGCCAGGAACTCGCGGTCGCCGGCCTGGAAGCTGCGCGTTACACCGCGCAAATGCAACAAGGGTTCGGCGTTGCTGCAGGCAACCGCCATGCCGGCGCACGGCTGGACATTCATGTTCATGCTCACGCCCCTGTTTCGCCAGACACCGGCTCGCCGATCACCACCCTTTCGCCTTCGGCCAGGCCGTCCTTGATCTGCACCTTCACGTTGTTGTTGATGCCCGCCTGCACGTTGCGTACCTGGGCAAAGCCCTTCGCATCCAGCACCCGCACCGGGAAGCTGCCATCACCGTTGCGCGCGCCCAACGCCGCCACCGGCACGGTGAGCACGGCCTGGGCGGTATCGAGCACGATATGCACCTGAGCGGTCATCGAAATGCGCAGTCGGTGATCCGGGTTCGGTACCTCGAACAGGGCGTTGTAGAACACCGCTCCGCTGGCCTTGCTGGTACCGCCCTCGCTCTTGTCACTGCTTTGCGCGTAGTTCTGCGGCGCAGGCTCGGTGCCGCGCAGCCTCGCGTAGTAGCGTTTGTCTTCGCCGAGGATGGTGAAGTACACCTCCTGGCCAGGGCTGATGTGAATCACATCGGCCTCCGACACCTGCGCCTTGACCGTCATGGTGTCGAGGTCGGCCAGCTTGAGCAGCACCGGGGCCAACTGGTTGGCGATCACGGTCTGCCCTTCCTGGGTGACGATGCCCACCACATGGCCGGTGATTGGCGCGTTGATACGGGTGTAGCCCAGGTTGACCCTGGCGGTGTCAATTTCGACCCGGGCGCTCTGGATCTGCGCATCCAGCGAGCGCACGGCAGCTTGCTGCACTTCGTACTCGGACTCGGCGTTCTCGAAATCCTGGCGCGACACCGATTCGTCGGCTTGCAACTCGCGGTAACGCTCGTACACACGCCGGGCCTGCTTCAGCTGGGCCATCGTCGAACGCCGCTCGGCCTGCAGTTTGTCTTCATCGACCTCGGCCTGGCGCAGGGTGTTGCGCAGTACCAGCGGGTCGATCTCGGCCAACCACTGGCCCGCGCTGACCTTGTCCCCCAGCTTCACCTTCAGCGACTTCAGCTGCCCCGAGACCTGGGCCCCGACATCCACCTGCTTGATACCTTCGAGCATGCCACTGGCCAGCACCGCATTCTCGATGTCGCCCCGCTCGACCGTAGCGGTGATGTATTGCGGCGGCTTGGCCGGGGCCTGGATGGCGTACAGGCTGATGCCGACGACCAGGGCCACGGCAACGCCTAGGCTGTATTTGCGGAATCTGGATTTGTCCATGAACACTCACTTTCCAAAAAATTCACTCGACCAAGGGGCAATCACCGCCAATGGTCATGGGGTAACCTTGCCGTGCTGCAATGCCTGCCCGTCATGCCACCAGGCCGCCAGGCTGAACACATCCGGCACCTTGAGAATGCTGAAGTGATCCCCCGGGCCCTGCCACAGCGCCAGGCGTGGCATGAGCTGCTGCCAGCCCTCCTGCATGCCCGCGTGCTCGCGGGCGTTACCCAGTGCATCCAGGCGCGGGTCATCCACCAGCACCAACCCCACCGGGCCGCTGTAGGCCAGCTGCGGCCGGTAGACCGTTCGCAGTGCGGTCGCGAAGGTACGCACCGTGCCGTCCAGAACACCTGGGGTGGAGCGCGCAGGCAGCAGCCCACTGCCCACCATGGCTGCATGCAACTGCTGCAACTGCTGGTCATCCGTGGCCTGGGCAAAAGCGGCCGGATCGATCCCAAAGGCCTTGCCCGTGGCCAGTTGCAAGGCATCGATCAACCGCTGCAAGGCCTCTCCGAAGGTGTAGGGCTGGCCACAGGTGCCGCCTGCGCCCGGTGCCTCGCTGTCGACCAGCGTCAACGAGCGTACCTGCCGGCCCTTGGCCTCGAGCCTGGCTGCGATGGCGTGCGCCACCCAGCCACCGAACGAGTGCCCCAGCAAACTGAGCGGGCCTTGCGGGTACAAGGCTTCGATGGCCTGCACATGGCAGTCGGCAGCAGCTTCGACCGTACTGTGCGGCACGCCAGCACCGTCCAGGCCCCGAGCTTGCAACCCGTAGAGCGGCCATTCCGGCCCCAGTGCCTCGGCCAGGCCAATGAAACTGGTCACGCTGTCACCGGCCCCGGGCACGCAGAACAGCGGCGTGTGCCCCGCCTGGCCGGTCTGGATGGCTACAGGCGATGAATAACCCGTATGGGGCCCCGCGCTGCAGGTGGCGAGGGCCTCGGTCAGCGCCTGCGCAACCGCCGTCACGTGGGGTGCCTCCATCAAGCTGCGGTGGTCACCGGGTACGGCAATGACCGACAATGGCTGCGTCGGCAGAGCCTCGCGCCAGCCCAGGCTCGGCAGGCTGTCACTGCCCTGCTCGGCCCGGAACAAGTGCACCGGCATGCTCAGGGGCGACAGGCGGTAATGGGCCAACGCATGCCCGTGAGCCAGCTCACGGCTGAAGTAATGCAGCAGTTGCGCATCACTCATGCTCGCCCACAACCCGTAGAGAAGCCCGTGCTCGCGGCAGCTGGCCAGCAACCCGGCAAAATCGGCCTGCGCTGACTCCAGGCGTTGCAGTTGCGCCCGTTTTTCCGCGGCTGCCGGGCCCTGGGTGCGCCAGAAGGTCCTGCAGTTCAGCAACAGTTGCCGCTCCAGTGCATGTGTTCCCGACCAGCGCGCCTTGCCTTGGTCAGCCAGGCGCGGCACATGCGTGTCGATCAGGCCAACGAACTCGACCGTTTCCTCCGCCCCCAGCAACTGGTTGGCCATTTCAAACGCCACGACCCCGCCAAACGACCAGCCGGCCAAGCGGTACGGGCCATGGGGTTGCACCTTGCGCATCTGTGCAATCTGGTAACGGGCCAGGCATTCCATGGTGCGCGGTTGGGCCTGGCCGGCAGGCACCCCAGGCAAACCGTAGATGGCGAAATCGCCACCCAGCTGTTGGCCCAGTACCGGGAAGTAGAAGTCCAGCCCGGTGAACTCGTGAAGCAGGAACAGCGGGGTTTGCGTCCCGCCCTCGCGTACCGTGATGGCGCCCTCGCCTTGGCCTGCGTGATCGCACAGCCGGGCTGCCAGCGACGCCACGCTGGGCTGCTGGAACACGTCGTTGAGCGCAGCCCGCAGGCCCGCCTTGTTGAGCCTGTCGACCAGGCGAATGGCCGCCAGGGAATGGCCGCCGAGCTCGAAGAAATTGTCGTGGCGGCCCATCTGTGGCACCTCCAGCAGTTCACCCAGGATCGCTGCCAGCAGGTTTTCGGTTTCGCCTTGCGGGGCTTCGAATGGGCGGTCATGCAGCACGCCGGGCTCTGGCAGCGCCTTGCGGTCGAGTTTGCCGTTAGGGCTCAGCGGCAACGTCTGTAGATGCACGAAAACCGCCGGAACCATGAACGCCGGCAAGCGGCTGAGCAGCGCCGCACGCAACGCCTCCAACGGCTGCTGCTGGCCGGTGTAGTAAGCGAGCAGTTGTTGCTCGCGTGCGACTACGACCGCCTCCTTCACCCCTTCGATGCAGGTGAGACTGGCCTGGATTTCACCCAGCTCGATGCGCAGACCGTGAAGCTTGACCTGGTCATCGTTGCGGCCGAGGTATTCGAGGTTGCCGTCTGGCCGGTGGCGGGCCAGGTCGCCGGTACGGTACAGGCGCCCGCCAGGCACGAACGGGTCATCGATGAAGCGCTCGGCAGTAAGCTCGGCCCGGTTGAGGTAGCCGCGGGCGACCTGTACGCCACCGATGTACAGCTCCCCCGCCACCCCTTGCGGCACCGGTTGGCGCTGCTCGTCGAG
>NZ_SSOE01000052.1:0-40143 GCF_029871175.1 Pseudomonas sp. BN607 | reverse complement strand
CCAAATCCCATGGAACCTCCCCCCCACCCATTCTGGTCTAGTCTGAAGTTATGACCGGACCTGGGCCAGGGACGTGCAATTGAGTGTCCGGGCCGGATCACCATTGGAGTCCTTGGGAGGTGCCCTCATGAGCCTGCTGCTCGAGCCTTACACCCTGCGTCAGTTGACCCTGCCCAACCGCATCGCCGTGTCGCCGATGTGCCAGTATTCCGCCGTCGATGGCTTGGCCAACGACTGGCACCTTGTTCATCTTGGCAGCCGCGCCGTAGGTGGCGCGGGCCTGGTGATCACCGAAGCTGTGGCGGTTACCGCCGATGGCCGCATCACCGCCGAAGACCTTGGCCTGTGGGACGACGCGCAGATCGCCCCGTTACAACGCATCACCCGCTTCATCACCGCCCAGGGCGCCGTGGCTGGCATCCAGCTGGCCCACGCCGGGCGCAAGGCCAGCACCTATCGCCCATGGCTGGGCAAACCAGGTAGCGTCAAACTGGAAGAGGGCGGCTGGCAGCCGGTGGGGCCGTCGAAAATCGCCTTCGACCCTCAACACACCGCGCCGCGTGAGTTGAGCCAGGACGAGATTCAGGATGTGATTGGCGCCTTCGTCGCCTCGACCGAGCGCGCCTTGAAGGCCGGTTTCAAGGTGGTGGAGATCCACGCCGCGCACGGCTACCTGCTGCACCAGTTCCTATCACCCCTGAGCAACCAACGCCGCGATGAGTACGGTAGCAGCTTTGAAAACCGCATCCGCCTGACCCTGCAGGTGGTCGAGGCAGTGCGCAAGGTTTGGCCCGCGGAGTTGCCACTGTTCGTGCGTGTATCGGCAACCGACTGGGTGGAAGATGGTTGGAACCCTGATGAAACCGTCGAACTGGCCCGGCGCCTGCGCGGGTTGGGTGTGGACCTGATCGATGTGTCCTCTGGCGGCACCTCGGTAAACGCCGAAATCCCCACCGGCCCCGGCTACCAGACCCGTTTCGCCGAGCGCGTGCGCAAGGAATCGGAAATCGCCACTGGCACTGTGGGCATGATCACCGAACCGGCCCAGGCCGAGCACATCCTGCGCACCGGGCAGGCCGATATCATCTTCCTGGCCCGCGAACTGCTGCGCGACCCGTACTGGCCGCTGCATGCCGACGACGATCTGGGCGGCAACAAAGCCACCTGGCCGGCGCAGTACCAACGCGCCACGAGCAGGGCCAACCCGATTCACGAGTCTGATTTGCGGGACTAGGGGCGTCGAGTTTGCCGGGGGTTGGCGAGGATTTTGTTTGGGGCTCAGATCGAGCGCCGCGCGGGCGGCGCTCGATCTCGTTGGCGTTACAAATCTACCGACGTACCCCTGTGCCTCCTCAATGCTTGATCATCACATGCCGCACACAGGTGTAGTCCTCCAGCCCATACATCGACATGTCCTTCCCATACCCGGAATGCTTCTGCCCGCCGTGGGGCATTTCGCTGACCAGCATGAAATGGGTATTCACCCAGGTGCAGCCATACTGCAAGCGCGCCGCCAGGCGGTGGGCGCGGCCGGTGTCGCGGGTCCACACCGATGAGGCCAGGCCGTAGTTGGAGTCGTTGGCCCATTCCAGCGCCTGCGCTTCGTCTGTGAAGCGGGTGACCGACACCACCGGGCCGAACACTTCGTTGCGCACGATTTCGTCGTCCTGCAGGGCGTCGGCCAGCACGGTCGGCTCGAAGTAGAAACCCTCGCCATCAATCGCCTTGCCACCCGTCACCAGGCGAATGTGTGGCTGGGCAATGGCCCGCTGCACCAGCCCGGCGACCTTGTCGCGATGCTGGGCACTGATCAATGGCCCCAGCTCGGTGTCCTCGGCCTCCTGCAGGCCAGGTTTCAGGCTCGCTACTGCTGCACCCAGGCGCTCGACAAAGCGCTCGTAGATCCCGTCCTGTACGTACAGGCGACAGGCTGCGGTGCAGTCCTGGCCGGCGTTGTAGAAGCCGAAGGTGCGGATGCCGTCGATGGCGGCGTCGATATCGGCATCGTCGAACACCAGCACAGGCGCCTTGCCGCCCAGCTCCATGTGCATGCGTTTCACGCTGTCGGCGGTGGCGCTGATGATGTGCACGCCCGTGGGGATCGAGCCGGTCAGCGACACCATGCGCACCTTGGGGTGGCTGACCAGCGGGTTGCCGACGGTCTGGCCCCGGCCGAAAAGAATGTTCAGCACGCCTGGCGGCAGCAGGTCCTGGGCCAGTTCACCCAGCCGCAGGGCGGTCAGCGGGGTCAGTTCGGAGGGTTTGATCACCACCGTGTTGCCGGCTGCCAGGGCCGGGGCGATCTTCCAGGCCAGCATCATCAACGGGTAGTTCCACGGTGCGATGGAGGCCACCACCCCCAACGGGTCGCGACGGATCATCGAGGTGTGGCCCGGCAGGTATTCGCCTGCCGCCGAACCGCCCAGGCAACGTGCCGCACCGGCAAAGTAGCGGAAGACGTCGGCAATCGCCGGGATCTCGTCATTGAGCGCGGCGCTGAGCGGCTTGCCGCAGTTCTGCGATTCCAGCCGGGCCAGTTCATCGCCATGCCCTTCAATGGCGTCGGCCAAGGCCAGCAAGGCCTGCGCGCGCTCCTTGGGGCTGGTCTGCGACCAGCTGTCAAAGGCCTGGTCGGCGGCGCGCACGGCGCTGTCCACCTGCGCCTCGGTGGCCTCGTTGATCTGTGCCAGGGCGGTGCCCAGCGCCGGGTTGAGCACGGTCCAGGCAGGGCCTTGGCCAGCGACCAGTTGGCCATTGATCAGCATCTGCGTTTGCATCGGGGACTCCTCCAGGATCATTTGCCACTGCCCGCAACGCTTTCGCCGCCACGGGTCAGGTAATAGGCGCCAAGAATTGGCAGCATGGTTACCAGCATCACCAACATGGCCACCACGTTGGTCACGGGTACGTCGCGGGGTCGGCTGAGCTGGTTGAGCAGCCAGATCGGCAGGGTGCGTTCGTGGCCGGCGGTAAAGGTGGTGACGATGATTTCATCGAACGACAGGGCAAAGGCCAGCATGCCGCCGGCGAGCAGTGCCGAGCCGAGGTTGGGCAGGACGATGTAGCGGAAGGTTTGCCAGCCATCGGCGCCAAGGTCCATCGAGGCTTCGATCAGGCTCTGCGAAGTACGCCGCAGGCGGGCGATGACGTTGTTGTAGACGATCACCACGCAGAAAGTGGCGTGGCCGACCACGATGGTGAATACCCCGGGCTCGATACCCAAGGCTTTGAACGCCGAGAGCAGGGCGATGCCGGTGATGATGCCGGTCAGGGCGATGGGCAGGATCAGCATCAACGAAATGCCCTCCTTGCCGAAAAAGCTGCGCCGGTACAGCGCTGCCGAGGCCAGGGTGCCGAGCACCAGGGCGATCAGCGTGGCCAGGCAGGCTACCTGCAGCGACAGCTTGATCGCCTCCAGCACATCGGGGCGGGAGAAGGCCACGGCAAACCACTTCAGGGTAAAGCCCTTGGGCGGGAAGCTGAACGCCGCGTCTTCGGTATTGAAGGCATACAGGAAGATGATCAGGATCGGGAAGTGCAGAAACAGCAGCCCGCCCCAGGCTGCCAGGCGAAGCCCCGTGGAGGCTTTTTCAGAGTGCATCGAAAGCCCCCAGGCGCTTGACGATGGACAGGTACACGGCAATCAGCACGATCGGCACCAGGGTGAACGCGGCAGCCATCGGCATGTTGCCGATCGCCCCTTGCTGGGCATAGACCATGCTGCCGATGAAGTAGCCGGGCGGGCCGACCAGCTGCGGCACGATGAAGTCGCCCAAGGTGAGCGAGAAGGTGAAGATGGAGCCGGCGGCGATGCCGGGGATCGACAGTGGCAGAATCACCTGCAAGAAGGTTTGCCCGGGCCGTGCGCCGAGGTCCGCCGAGGCTTGCAGCAGTGACGGCGGCAAGCGCTCCAGCGACGCCTGGATCGGCAGGATCATGAACGGCAGCCAGATGTACACGAACACCATGAACCGCCCCAGGTGCGAGGTCGACAGCGTGCTGCCGCCCACGCCCGGCACCGTCAGCACGGCTTGCAGCAGGGCATCCAGGTGCAGTTGCTGGACGAACCACTGGGCCACCCCACCCTTGGCCAGCAACAGGGTCCAGGCATAGGTCTTGACGATGTAGCTGGCCCACATCGGCATCATCACTGCGATGTAGAAAAACGCCTTGGTCTTGCCGCTGGTGAAGCGCGCCATGTAGTAGGCGATGGGGAAAGCCAGTACCGCACTGGCCAGCGATACAGCTACAGCCATGCCCAGGGTGCGCAGGATGATGTCGAAGTTCGACGGGTTGAACAGCGCGGCGAAGTTGCCCAGGGTGAGGTCCGGGGTCACCGCCATGGTGAAGTCGTCGAAGGTATAGAACCCCTGCCACAACAGGTTCAGCAGCGAGCCGAGGTAGATCGCGCCGAACCAGGTCAGCGGGGGGATCAACAGCAGTGCCAAATACAGGTTGGGGCGCCGGTACAGCAGGTTGGACAGGCCGCGCAAAGTGCTCATGTCAGCGGCCCTCGGTTTCCTGCAACAGCGTCATCGCTTCGCGTGGCCAGTGCGCCTGCACCCGTTGCCCCGGCTGCCAGCCCTGGGCCTGCGCCTGCCAGCGGTCGTTGGCCTGGCTTACCGCCAGCAACTGGCCGCTGTCCAGCTGCAATTCGTAGCGGGTAGCACTGCCCTGGTACTGGACATCGCGCAGCAGCCCGCTGACCTGCACTTCATGGCTGGTTACCACAGGGTCGCCCAGGCGGATATGTTCGGGCCGGATGGAGAAGGGCGCCGGGCTGCCGTTGAGTGCCAGGGCCAGCTCGCCACGCACCACGTTAGAGGTGCCGACGAACTCGGCGACGAATGGGGTGGCGGGCTTCATGTACAGGTTGCGCGGGGTGTCGACCTGCTCGATGCGGCCGCGGTTGAACACTGCCACGCGGTCGGACATCGACAGCGCCTCAGTCTGGTCATGGGTGACGAAGACGAAGGTGATACCCAGTTGGCGCTGGAGTTTTTTCAGTTCGCCCTGCATCTGCTCGCGCAGTTTCAGGTCCAGCGCGCCAAGCGGTTCGTCCAGCAGCAGCACCCGTGGCCGGTTGACCAGCGCCCGGGCCAGGGCCACGCGCTGGCGCTGGCCGCCAGACAGCTGCGCCGGCTTGCGCGCGCCGTAGCCGGCCAGGGCTACCATCGCCAGGGCTTCTTCGGCACGGCTGTGGCGTTCGGCCTTGGCTACGCCTTTTACCTTCAGGCCATAGGCGATGTTGTCGAGCACGTTCATGTGCGGGAACAGCGCATAGTCCTGGAACACGGTGTTGACGTCACGCTGATAGGGCGGCACGCCAGCGGCCTCCACGCCATGGATGCGGATCGAGCCGCTGCTGGGTTGTTCGAAGCCGGCGATCAGGCGCAGGCAGGTGGTCTTGCCCGAGCCGGAAGGGCCCAGCATGGAGAAGAACTCGCCATCGATAATGTCGATGCTGACCTGGTCGACGGCCTTGACCTCGCCGAAGGTGCGGGAAACCTGGGTGAACTGGACGGCTAGGGGCATGCGTGGGCTCCGGACAACAAGGGTTCTCCTGTGCCGGCCTCTTCGCGAGCAAGCCCGCTCTTACAGGAGAAGCGCCACCCTTGCAGGCGGTTAAGAACCTGTGGGAGCGGGCTTGCCCGCGAAAAGGCCAGTACAGGCATTCAGGCAACCTCAGCGCCCACCCATGATGGCGATGTAATCCTGGGTCCAGCGGCTATACGGCACGAACTTGCCCCCTTGGGCCTGCGGGGTTTTCCAGAAGGCGATCTTGTCGAAGTTATCGAAACCATTGGTCTTGCAGCCCTCGGCGCCCAGCAGTTCGCTGCCGGTACACGCCGCCGGCACTGCCGGCAACGAGCCGAACCAGGCTGCCACGTCTCCCTGCACCTTGGGCTGCAGCGACCAGTCCATCCATTTGTAGGCGCAGTTGGGGTGCTTGGCCTCGGCGTGCAGCATGGTGGTGTCGGCCCAGCCGGTTGCACCCTCTTTGGGGATGGTCGAGGCCACTGGCTGGTTCTCTGCCTTCAGGCCATTGACCATGTAGCCCCAGGAACTGGAGGCGACCACGCCTTCGTTCTTCACGTCGCTCATCTGCACCGTGGCGTCATGCCAGTACCGGTGAATCAGCGGCTGCTGCTGACGCAGCAGTTCCAGCACGGCCTTGTACTGTTCTTCGTTCAGTTCGTACGGGTCCTTGATGCCCAGTTCGGGTTTGGCCGACTTCAGGTAGAGCGCGGCGTCGGCAATGTAGATCGGCCCGTCGTAGGCCTGTACGCGGCCCTTGTTCGGCTTGCCATCGGGCAGGTCCTGCGGCACGAACACCACGCCCCAACTGGTCGGCGCCTGTTTGAAAATGTTGGTGTTGTACAGCAGTACATTCGGCCCCCACTGGTACGGGGTGCCATAGACCTGCTTGTCGACCACGTACCAGCCGCCATTCTGCAGGCGCGGGTCGATGGTCTTCCAGTTGGGGATCAGTGCGGTGTTGATCGGTTGCACGCGCTTGCCGGCGATCAGTCGCAGCGACGCATCGCCCGAGGCGGTGACCAGGTCGTAGCCGCCCTTGGTCATCAGGCTGACCATCTCGTCCGAGGTAGCAGCGGTTTTCACGCTGACCTTGCAGCCGGTTTCCTTTTCGAAGCCGGTCACCCAGTCGTAGGCCTTGTCGCTTTCACCGCGCTCGATGTAGCCGGGCCAGGCGACGATGTCCAGGCGCCCTTCGCCGGCACCCAGGGCCTTGGGCGGTTCGGCGGCCTGCAGGCTGGCGCTGGCCAGTACGGCGCAGGTGGCGGCGCCGAGCAATGCGGTCTTGTGCACTGACATGGTGTTCCCTCTTCTTGGAGATTTTGGTCGCGGCAGTGGTCGAGTCTAGTTGGCTTTTTGCCAGCCAATGCAACATCCAGAAGCAAATCCGTGCATGGCCCATGGGCAGGCAGGCTTTACTCTGGCGGCTGACTTCCTTCACCTGGAGAGCTGCACATGAACACCCGTGGCCTACTGGATCAACTGCTGAAATCTGGCCAGGAGTTGCTGAACAAACAATCGGCTTCCGGCAAGCCTGCGGCGGGCGCGAGCGGGCTTGGCGGCTTGCTTTCCGGGGCCGGCGGTGGCCTTTTGGGTGGTGGCGCGCTGGGTTTGCTGCTGGGCAGCAAGAAGGCGCGTAAATATGGCGGCAAGGCCCTTACCTATGGCGGCCTGGCTGCGCTCGGCGTCCTGGCTTACAAGGCTTACGGCAACTGGCAGGCGCGTCAGCAGGTTACGGCCGGCGAACCGCAGACCGTCGACCGCCTGCCGCCGGCTCAGGTCGAGCAGCACAGCCAGGCGGTGTTGCGGGCGCTGGTGGCAGCGGCCAAGTCCGATGGCCACATCGATGAGCGCGAGCGGGCGCTGATCGAGGGCGAGTTCACCCGACTGGACAGCGACCGCGAACTGCAGCACTGGCTGCATGCCGAGCTGAACAAGCCGCTGGACCCAGCGGAGGTGGCGCGTGCGGCGCAAACGCCGGAGATGGCTGCCGAGATGTACCTGGCCAGCGTGATGATGGTCGACCAGGAAAACTTCATGGAGCGGGCTTACCTGGACGAACTGGCCCGTCAGTTGCGGCTGGACCCGGGTTTGCGTCAGGAGCTGGAAAGCCAGGTACGCCAGGCGGTGGCTCAGTAATAGGCCTGTCTGGAAATAGTCGGCGTCGGTGAGATCGAGCGCCGCCCGCGCGGCGCATCGCGAGCTGCGCTCGCTCCTACGTTTGTTTCGGGCCAGTAACGTCTGTGACAGGCGCGCGCGACCGCCTGGTTTGTACGACGCGATATCGCGCCATGCACCAAGGCGTTCGCGCGCGAACCCCACAGGCATAATTGGCCCGAAACAAACGTAGGAGCGAGCGCAGCTCGCGATGCGCCGCGCGGGCGGCGCTCGATCTCACAGTCGCTGCATATAGTGCGTCATGCACTTCACCCGCAAAACCATACGACCTCTAGGCTATACTCCGGCGATTTTCCCGCTCGTTGTGAATTCCTGAGGGCTGAATGTGAAGAACTGGACCTTGCGCCAACGGATCCTGGCAAGTTTCGCCGTGATCATCGCCATCATGCTGTTGATGATCGTGGCCGCCTACTCGCGGTTGGTGGCCATCGAAACCGCCGAAGAGGCAGTGGGGACCGACAGCATTCCCGGGGTCTACTACAGCTCGATGATCCGCAGTGCCTGGGTCGACAGTTACGTCACCAGCCAGCAACTGGTTGGTCTCTCCAACCACCGGGAAATCACTTCGGCCGACATGGAGCTGTTCAAGAGCTTCGAGGACCGGCTGAAGCAACACATGGCCAGCTACCAGTCCACCATCCAGGACAATGATGACCAGGCCCGTTTCGACCAGTTCATTCAGCTGGAAGAAAACTATCTGAAGATCGTCAGCCAGGTGTTGGACGCCTACCGTCAGCACAACTATGACGAAGCGCAGCGGCTGATCTCCGAAGTGCTCACCCCGGCCTGGGTTGACGGTCGCAAGCACCTGAACGAGGTGATCGAGTACAACCGCACGGCCGCCGACGCTGCCACCAACGAAATCGTAAGCGCCGTGAGCACCGCCAAGGGCAGCATGGTGGTGTCGCTGCTGCTGGCAATCGTCGCTGCAGGTATCTGTGGGCTGCTGCTGATGCGCGCCATCACCGCGCCCATGCAGCGTATCGTGCATGCCCTCGACAAACTGCGCTCGGGCGACCTGAGCATGCGCCTGAGCCTGGACCGCAAGGACGAGTTCGGCGCTATCGAAAGCGGCTTCAACGAAATGGCCGAGGCCCTGGCCAACCTGGTGTCCCAGGCCCAGCGCTCGTCGGTGCAGGTGACCACGTCGGTGACCGAAATTGCCGCGACGTCCAAGCAGCAGCAGGCTACCGCCACCGAAACCGCCGCCACCACCACCGAAATCGGCGCCACATCGCGGGAAATCGCCGCGACTTCGCGAGACCTGGTGCGCACCATGACCGAAGTCACCTCGGCCGCTGACCAGGCGTCCAGCCTGGCCGGCTCTGGGCAACAGGGGCTCGCGCGCATGGAAGAAACCATGCACCAGGTGATGGGCGCGGCCGACCTGGTCAACGCCAAGCTCGGCATCCTCAACGAGAAGGCCAGCAATATCACGCAGATGGTGGTGACCATCGTCAAGGTCGCCGATCAGACCAACCTGCTGTCGCTCAACGCCGCCATCGAAGCGGAAAAGGCCGGCGAATACGGCCGTGGTTTTGCCGTGGTGGCCACTGAAGTGCGCCGCCTGGCCGACCAGACCGCCGTGGCCACCTACGACATCGAGCAGATGGTGCGCGAGATCCAGTCGGCGGTGTCGGCCGGGGTCATGGGTATGGACAAGTTCTCTGAAGAGGTACGCCGTGGCATGTTCGAGGTGCAGCAGGTGGGCGAGCAACTGAGCCAGATCATCCACCAGGTGCAGGCCCTGGCGCCGCGCGTGCTGATGGTCAACGAAGGCATGCAGGCCCAGGCCACCGGTGCCGAGCAGATCAACCAGGCGCTGGCGCAGCTCAGCGATGCCAGCACCCAGACGGTGGAGTCGCTGCGCCAGGCCAGTTTTGCCATCGACGAGCTGAGCCAAGTGGCCGCAGGCCTGCGTGGCGGCGTGTCGCGCTTCAAAGTCTGACCACGATGAACGACATGCAACCGCACGCCACCCGGGCAGACAGTGCCAAGGGGGCGCTGTACCTGCAGTTTCGCATCAGGCAGCAGCGCTTTGCCCTGAGTGTGCACGAGGTGATCGAAGTGTTGCCGCGCCAGCCGCTCAAGCCGATTGCCCAGGCGCCGGCCTGGGTTGCCGGAATCCTGGCCCATCGTGGCCTGCTGGTACCGGTGATCGACCTTGCCGCGCTGAGCTTTGGCCTGCCGGCGGTGCAGCGCACCAGCACCCGTCTGGTGCTGGTGCACTACCGTGGTGGCCAGCAGCTTGGCCTGATCCTGGAGCAGGCCACCGAAACCCTGCGTTGCCACCCCGACGAGTTCCAGCCCTATGGCGTGGACACGGGCGAGGCGCCGTATCTGGGCCCGGTGCGGCAGGATGCCCAAGGCATGGTGCAGCGCATCGAGGTCAATGACTTGCTGCCCGACGCCGTGCACGATTTGCTGTACACGCAAGCCCCGACAGGGATGCCGACATGATCGAACAGCGTTTCTTCCGTTTCTTGCGCGAGCGTATAGGCCTGGACGTGGAGTCGGTGGGCGCGCCAATGGTGGAGCGTGCACTGCGCCAGCGTAGCGTGGCCGTGGGCGCCACCGATCTGGACGACTATTGGTTGCGCCTGCAGCAGTCCAACGACGAGCAACAGGCGCTGATCGAGGCAGTGATCGTCCCGGAAACCTGGTTTTTCCGTTACCCCGAATCCTTTGGTGCCCTGGCCAGCCTGGCGCACAAACGCCTGGCCGAACTGGCCGGGGCGCGCCCGTTGCGCCTGCTCAGCCTGCCGTGCTCGACCGGTGAGGAACCCTATTCACTGGCCATGGCCCTGCTCGACGCAGGCATGGCACCCGGTGCGTTTCTGATCGATGGCATGGACATCAGCCCCAGTTCGGTGGCCAAGGCCGGGCAGGCGGTGTACGGGCGTAATGCCTTCCGTGGCCGCGACCTGGGGTTTCGCGAGCGCTACTTCGAAGCCCTCGACGACGGCCACCGCCTGCATGAGCGGGTGCAGCAGCAAGTCAGCCTGCAAGTGGGCAATGTGCTCGACCCGGGCCTGGCCAGCCGTGATGGCCTGTACGATTTCGTGTTCTGCCGCAACCTGTTGATCTATTTCGACGTGCCAACCCAGCAACGTGTGTTCGAAGTGCTCAAGCGCCTACTCCACCCGCAGGGCGTGCTGTTTATCGGCCCGGCCGAAGGCAGCTTGCTGTCACGCCTGGGCATGCGCCCGCTGGGGATCGCTCAGGCGTTTGCCTATGTGCGTCATGAAGGCGCCAGCAGCCCTGTGCCAGCGCCGCCTGCGCCACCCGCCAGGCGCCCCGTGATGGCACCGGCCACACCGGTTTATCCGCCGGTCAGCTCGCCATTGCCGCGCCCGCTGCGTGTGTTGCCGGTGGCGGCCAAGCCAGTGTCGCCCCGTGAACACAACCATGAGGGCGCCAGCGAGTTGCTGGCCAGCATTGCCCGGCTGGCCAACGCCGGCGCCAGTGAGCAGGCCCGTGCGGAATGCCAGCGCTACCTGAGTAAGCACGCCCCTTCGGCGCAGGTCTACTACTGGCTGGGTTTGCTCAGTGATACCGAAGGCGATGCGCAGCAGGCGCTAACCCACTATCGCAAGGCCCTGTACCTGGAACCACAGCACCCCGAGGCGTTGGTGCATCTGGCAGCCCTGTTGGCGGCGCAGGGCGACCTGGTCGGTGCCCGGCGTCTGCAGGAACGGGCGGCGCGGGCTGGCCGGGAGTCTGAACGATGAGCGGTGAATCGGCGATGCAACTGCTGGCTGAGCATGACGCGCCTATCGACGACTGCTGGAACCGTATTGGCGTGCACGGCGACAAGCAGTGCCCGCTGCTGGAACGGCATGTTCATTGCCGCAACTGCGAGGTCTATGCCGCTGCGGCCACGCGGCTGCTGGACCGCTATGCACTGACCCAGGACCATCAGGCTGCAGCAGCGCCGGTGGTCGAGGAAAACATCGGCCGTTCGATGCTGCTGTTCCGCTTGGGCGAAGAGTGGCTGGCGCTGGCTACCGCCTGCCTGGCCGAAATCGCCCCGTTGCAGGCCGTGCATTCGTTGCCACACCAGCGTTCGCGATTGTTGCAGGGGGTCGTCAACGTGCGTGGTGCGCTGGTGCCGTGCCTGTCGCTGGCTGATTTGCTGGGCGTGCAGGCTACTGCCGTCGAGCAGCGCAGCGGCCGGGCGATGCCACGCATGCTGATCCTGGCCGCCGAAGGTGGGCCAGTGGTCATGGCCGTCGAGGAAGTCGACGGCATCCACCGCCTCGATCCGCTGCTGTCGGGCAACGGCCAGGATGCCACGCGCTTCACCGCCGCCGTTCTGCAGTGGCGCGGCCGCAGCGTTCGGGTACTGGACGATCAACACTTAATGTCTGAAGTGCAGCGGAGCCTGTCATGACCCCAGAGCAAATGCGCGACGCATCGTTGCTCGAACTGTTCAGCCTGGAGGCCGAAGCGCAAACCCAGGTACTCAGCGCCGGCCTGATGGCACTGGAACGCAACCCTACCCAGGCTGACCAACTTGAGGCCTGCATGCGCGCGGCGCACTCGCTTAAGGGGGCGGCGCGCATCGTCGGGGTGGATGCCGGGGTCAGTGTCGCCCACGTCATGGAAGATTGCCTGGTGGCCGCTCAGGAGGGCCGCCTGCGGCTGACCGCCGAACATATCGACGCGCTGTTGCAGGGTACCGATCTGCTGATGCGCATCGCCACGCCCGGTGACGCCGCGGCGCAAGCGACCTTGCCGGTGTTCCTGGCACAAATGGCCAGCCTGCTCGACCCGGGGGCAGCGGCCATGCCCAGGGTGCCGCCGGTTTTGCCTGCCGTACTGGCAGAGCCGCCGCAGGCAAGCCGGCCGGCGGAACCGCTGGTGTTGCCAGTCGAGCCGCCGGAGCCTGAGGCAGAACCCGAACCGACGCTGCGGCGCAAGGCGGGCAAACGTGCGGGCGAGGGGGGCGAGCGGGTGCTGCGGGTCACCGCCGATCGCCTTAACAGCCTGCTCGACCTGTCCAGCAAGTCGTTGGTGGAAACCCAGCGGCTGAAGCCTTACCTGTCTACCCTGCAGCGCCTCAAGCGGATGCACGGCCAGGGCATGCAGGCGCTCGACGGCTTGCGCATGCAGCTGGAAGACAGCGGCCAGAGCAGCGAAGTGCTTGAAGCCTTGGCCCAGACTCAGCGCCTGCTGGCAGAAACCCAGCAGATCCTGCAGCAGCAGGCCGCCGACCTCGATGAATTCGGCTGGCAGGCCAGCCAGCGCGCGCAGTTGCTGTATGACACCGCCTTGGCCTGCCGGATGCGGCCTTTTGCCGACGTGCTGACCGGGCAGAGTCGCATGGTTCGTGACCTTGGCCGCTCGCTGGGCAAACCGGTGCGGCTGGTGGTGGAAGGGGACAAGACCCAGGTCGACCGCGATGTGCTGGAAAAGCTTGAAGCACCGTTGACCCACCTGTTGCGCAATGCTGTCGACCACGGCATCGAACTGCCGGAACGACGCCTGCTGGCGGGCAAACCGGATGAGGGGGTGATCCGCCTTCGTGCTTCGCATCAGGCTGGCATGCTCAGCCTTGAGCTGGTCGATGATGGCGCTGGCATAGACCTCGAGCGCCTGTGCAGCAGCATCGTCGAGCGCGCCTTGTCGCCTGCCGAGACCGTGGCGCGCATGAGCGAGGCGGAACTGCTGACGTTCCTGTTCCTGCCTGGCTTCAGCCTGCGTGACAAGGTCACCGAAGTGTCCGGGCGCGGCGTCGGGCTGGATGCCGTGCAGCACATGATTCGCGAGCTGCGCGGCTCGATCGAACTGACCCAGGTGGCCGGGCAGGGTTGCCGCTTCCATCTGCAGGTGCCGCTGACCCTGTCGGTGGTGCGCAGCCTGGTGGTCGAAGTGGGCGGTGAGGCCTACGCCTTCCCGTTGGCCCATATCGAGCGCACGCTGGAAGTGACTGCCGAGCAGGTCGTGCAGATCGAAGGGCGCCAGCACTTCTGGCACGAAGGCCGACATATCGGCTTGGTGGCGGCCAGCCAGTTGCTCAACCGCCCGGCCGGGCAAAGCGACCAAGCCAGCCTGCGGGTGGTGGTGATCCGTGAGCGCGAGCAGTTATACGGCGTGGCGGTGGAGCGGCTGGTGGGCGAACGGGTGCTGGTGGTGATGCCGCTCGACCCGCGGCTGGGCAAGGTGCAGGACATTTCTTCAGGGGCCTTGCTCGATGATGGCTCAGTGGTACTGATCGTCGATGTCGAGGACTTGCTGCGCTCGGTGGAAAAACTCCTCAGCACCGGCAGCCTGGAGCGCGTCGAGCGCGGCAACAGCGCCGCCCGCGGTTTGGCCCGCAAGCGCATTCTGGTGGTCGACGATTCGCTGACCGTGCGCGAACTGCAGCGCAAGCTGCTGAGCCACCGTGGCTACGATGTGGCCGTAGCGGTGGATGGCATGGACGGCTGGAACGCCTTGCGTAGCGAAGACTTCGACCTGCTGATCACTGACATCGACATGCCGCGCATGGACGGCATCGAGCTGGTCACGCTGGTGCGCCGCGACCAGCGCTTGCAATCGCTGCCAGTGATGGTGGTGTCCTACAAGGACCGTGAGGAAGATCGACGGCGTGGTCTGGATGCGGGGGCCGACTACTATTTGGCGAAAGCCAGCTTCCACGATGATGCGTTGCTGGATGCGGTAGTCGAACTGATCGGAGGTGCTCAAGGATGAAGATCGCCATCGTCAATGACATGCCCATGGCCGTCGAGGCGCTTCGCCGGGCGGTTGCCTTCGAGCCTGCACACCAGGTGGTGTGGGTGGCCAGCAATGGCCAGGAGGCGGTGCAGCGCTGCGCCGAGCAGCTTCCAGACCTGATCCTTATGGACCTGATCATGCCGGTGATGGACGGCGTCGAGGCGACCCGGCGGATCATGGCTGAAACCCCCTGTGCCATCGTCATTGTCACGGTCGACCGCAAGCAGAACGTGCACCGGGTCTTCGAGGCCATGGGCCATGGCGCGCTCGATGTGGTCGACACCCCGGCGCTGGGGGCGGGTGACGCCCGCGAAGCGGCAGCGCCACTGCTGCGCAAAATCCTCAATATCGGCTGGCTGGTCGGCCAGCAGCGGGTGCCGGCAGCACGGCCGGTGGCTGCGCCGCTGCGTGAGGCTTCGCAGCGCCGCGGGCTGGTGGCGATCGGTTCTTCGGCCGGTGGCCCAGCAGCCCTCGAAGTGTTGCTCAAGGGCCTGCCGGCGGCGTTTCCGGCGGCCATCGTGCTGGTCCAGCATGTCGACCAGGTATTTGCCGCGGGCATGGCCGAATGGCTCAGCAGCGCCGCCGGCCTGCCGGTGCGCCTGGCCTGTGAAGGCGAGCCGCCGCAGCCGGGCCAGGTATTGCTGGCCGGCACGAATCACCACATCCGTCTGCTACAGAACGGCCAACTGGCCTACACTGCCGAGCCTGTGAATGAAATCTACCGGCCCTCGATCGATGTGTTCTTCGAGAGTGTCGCGCGCTACTGGGGCGGTGATGCGGTGGGGGTCTTGCTCACCGGCATGGGCCGCGACGGTGCCCAAGGCCTGAAGCTGATGCGTCAGCGAGGCTTTCTGACCATTGCCCAGGACCAGGCCAGCAGCGCGGTGTATGGCATGCCCAAGGCGGCTGCAGCCATCGATGCTGCAGTTGAGATTCGCCCGCTGGAACGGATAGCCAGCCGCTTGATGGAAATTTTCGGAAAATGACGACAGGTATTGAATCACGCCGCCAAGCCGGTAGTGATCAGGTGAACAGGTATGAGTGATTTACCGATCGAAGGTTTCGCGACCACCAACGAGAACTCGGCGATGGTGCTGCTGGTCGACGATCAGGCCATGATCGGCGAGGCAGTGCGGCGCGGCCTGGCCAATGAAGACAACATCGATTTCCACTTCTGTGCCGACCCACACCAGGCCGTGGCCCAGGCCATGCGTATCAAGCCCACGGTCATTCTTCAAGACTTGATCATGCCTGGCCTGGACGGCTTGACCCTGGTGCGCGAGTACCGTAACAACCCGGCCACCCAGGACATCCCGATCATCGTTCTGTCGACCAAGGAAGACCCGCTGGTCAAGAGCGCGGCGTTTGCCGCGGGGGCAAATGATTACCTGGTCAAGTTGCCGGATACCATCGAGCTGGTGGCGCGAATTCGCTACCACTCACGGTCCTACCTGACGCTGCTGCAACGTGACGAAGCCTACCGTGCGCTGCGCGTCAGCCAGCAGCAGCTGCTTGATTCCAACCTGATGCTGCAGCGGCTGATGAACTCCGATGGCCTCACCGGGCTGTCCAACCGTCGCCACTTTGACGAGTACCTGGAACTGGAGTGGCGCCGGGCCATGCGTGAACAGCAGCAGTTGTCGCTGCTGATGATCGATGTCGATTATTTCAAGGCCTACAACGACAGCTTTGGCCACTTGGCGGGCGACGAGGCCCTGCGCCAGGTCGCCGAGGCCATTCGTGGCTCTTGCTCGCGCCCAACCGACCTGCCGGCGCGCTACGGTGGCGAAGAGTTCGCTCTGGTGCTACCCAACACCTCGCCAGGTGGGGCAAGGCTGGTCGCCGAGAAGCTTCGCCAGACCGTGCTGGGCCTGGGCATCCCGCATTCCGCACCGGTGGCTGACTCGTGCCTGACGGTGAGTATCGGCCTGGCGACCCAGACTCCGACCATCGGCAGCCATTGCCGGCAGCTGATTTCGGCGGCGGACAAGGGGCTGTATCTGGCCAAGAACAGCGGCCGGAACCAAGTGGGCGTTGCTTGAGGGTCGAACACCGCCAGCGCGTACTGTTCAGAATGTTGACGCGGATGGCTGGCGGTATCGATACCCCGGTTTTTATAACGCTCACTCCACGATTTCTATGTACCTTGTAGGGCCGTGAAAGATAACCATGTCGCCATTCTTGTAGACGAGCTGGTACGCGACCTTGCAGGGATAAATGGACTTGATCTTGAGCGTATCGTCATCGGCGTAGCAATCATAGGTGACCAATTCCTGGTCGACGCTATGTCCTATGCGGTTGATTGAGCTGGCGAAGATGAACTCCGTCCTGACTTGCTCCAGGCTTTCCTGGGACCCACCCTCGACGCCAGGGAAGAGAATATTCATCTCGAATTTGTATTTTGTAGGGGAGCCGCTTGGGTTGGTTATGGCTTTAAGGCTGAGCGAGCCGTTTCTTTCTTTCGGGATGGTCAGGGTGCCGAACTCGCCTTTAAGTCTCCATTCGGTATCTGTGGCTGATCTAGGGTAGATTTCGATGATTTTGGTGGTATTCATTTTGGCCTCGCTTGGGTGGGATTGCAGGTCGGTATTACGAGGTAAGAGTTGAATAGCTGCCGCTGATGCGTGCAACTGGCAGAAATGCCAGTTCCGACAGGGAGCGCGCATGCAAAACGCCTGAAATTCATCGGTCCAACTATTTCCAGTCAGCACATTTCTGGCGCTCGTCTGCGATTGTGATTTTCGCCGTGAACGGCATGCTCCAAACCTGTGGGGTTTCCCTGCCGGGCGGGCCTGCCGCCGCGCCTCCGACTGCGTTATACTCGCGGGCTTTTCACCGAATTCGCGCGAGTAGGCAACCCATGGAAATCCAACCGATTCTGAACACCATCAAGGACCTCACCGAACGTTCCCAGTCAATTCGGGGGTATCTTTGACTACGATCACAAGCATGACCGCCTGATCGAAGTCAACCGCGAGCTGGAAGACCCCAACGTCTGGAACAAGCCCGAGTACGCCCAGGCACTGGGTCGCGAGCGCGCCATGCTGGCCCAGGTCGTCGAGACCCTCGACAAGCTGTCCAACGGCCTGGGCGACTGCCAGGACCTGCTCGACATGGCTGTCGAGGAAAATGACGAAAGCGCCGTCGGCGACGTCGTGACCGAGCTGGAAGGCCTGGAAGAAAACCTGGCCCAGCTTGAGTTCCGTCGCATGTTCAGCGGCGAGATGGACATGAACAACGCCTACCTGGATATCCAGGCCGGCTCCGGTGGTACCGAGGCACAGGACTGGGCCAACATCCTGCTGCGCATGTACCTGCGCTGGGCCGACAAGCGTGGTTTCGACGCCACCATCATCGAGCTTTCCGAAGGCGAAGTGGCGGGTATCAAAGGTGCCACCGTGCACATCAAGGGTGAATACGCCTTTGGCTGGCTGCGCACCGAAATCGGCGTGCACCGCCTGGTGCGCAAAAGCCCGTTCGACTCCGGCGCCCGCCGCCACACGTCGTTCTCGGCCGTGTTCGTCTCGCCCGAGATCGACGACAAGGTCGAAATCGAGATCAACCCGTCCGACCTGCGCATCGACACCTACCGTTCCTCCGGTGCCGGTGGCCAGCACGTGAACACCACCGACTCGGCAGTACGTATCACTCACGTACCGACCAATACCGTGGTGGCTTGCCAGAACGAACGTTCTCAGCACGCCAACAAGGACACCGCCATGAAAATGTTGCGGGCCAAGTTGTACGAGCTGGAAATGCAGAAGCGCAACGCCGCTTCGCAGGCGCTGGAAGACAGCAAGTCGGACATCGGCTGGGGCCACCAGATTCGCTCCTACGTGCTGGATGACTCGCGCATCAAGGACCTGCGTACCGGCGTCGAACGCAGCGACTGCCAGAAGGTCCTCGATGGCGACCTTGACCAGTACCTGGAAGCGAGCCTCAAGCAGGGCCTGTAAGCCGCACACCCATGCCGCGCTACCTGGCCAGCCGCCGGTAGCGCGTGCCCTGCCCGGAACGGGCAACGAATACCTGATGGAAAGAATGACGACATGAGCGACCTGAAGACCGAATCGCAAGACCTGCAACAGGAAGAAAACGCCCTGATCGCCCTGCGCAAGGAAAAACTTGCCGCCGAGCGTGCCAAGGGCAATGCCTTCCCCAACGACTTCCGTCGCGACAGCTACTGCAACGACCTGCAGAAGCAATACGCGGACAAGACCAAGGAAGAGCTGGAAGCAGCCGCGATCCCGGTCAAGGTAGCCGGCCGCATCATGCTCAACCGTGGCTCGTTCATGGTTATCCAGGACATGACTGGCCGTATTCAGGTCTACGTCAACCGCAAGACCCTGCCGGAAGAAACCCTGGCTGCGGTCAAGACCTGGGACCTGGGCGACATCATCAGCGCCGAAGGCACCCTGGCCCGCTCCGGCAAGGGCGACCTGTACGTTGAAATGACCAACGTACGCCTGCTGACCAAGTCGCTGCGCCCGCTGCCCGACAAGCACCACGGCCTGACCGACACCGAGCAGCGCTACCGCCAGCGTTACGTCGACCTGATGGTCAACGAAGAAACCCGCCACACCTTCCGTGTGCGTTCCCAGGTGATCTCGCACATTCGCAAGTTCCTCATCGAGCGCGACTTCCTTGAAGTCGAAACGCCGATGCTGCAGACCATCCCGGGCGGTGCGGCAGCCAAGCCGTTCGAAACCCACCACAACGCCCTGGACATGGCCATGTTCCTGCGTATCGCGCCGGAGCTGTACCTCAAGCGCCTGGTCGTGGGTGGCTTCGAAAAAGTGTTCGAGATCAACCGTAACTTCCGCAACGAAGGCGTTTCGACTCGTCACAACCCTGAATTCACCATGCTTGAGTTCTACCAGGCCTACGCCGACTACCGCGACAACATGGACCTCACCGAGGAACTGTTCCGCGAGCTGGCCCAGCTTGTACTGGGGTCTACCGACGTGCCGTACGGCGACAAGGTCTTCCACTTCGGCGAACCGTTCGTACGCCTCTCGGTGTTCGACTCGATCCTGAAGTACAACCCGGAGCTGACCGCTGCCGATCTGCAAGATGTCGATCGCGCCCGCGACATCGCCAAAAAGGCCGGTGCCAAGGTGCTGGGCCACGAAGGCCTGGGCAAGCTGCAGGTCATGATTTTCGAAGAGCTGGTCGAGCACAAACTGGAGCAGCCGCACTTCATCACCGAGTACCCGTTCGAAGTGTCGCCGCTGGCCCGTCGCAACGATGACAACCCGGCTGTTACCGACCGTTTCGAGCTTTTCATCGGTGGCCGCGAAATCGCCAACGCCTACTCCGAGCTCAACGATGCCGAAGACCAGGCCGAGCGCTTCCTGGCCCAGGTGGCAGAGAAGGACGCGGGTGACGACGAAGCCATGCACTACGACGCCGACTTCGTTCGTGCGCTGGAGTACGGCATGCCGCCGACCGCCGGTGAAGGGATCGGCATCGACCGCCTGGTGATGCTGCTGACCAACTCGCCGTCGATCCGCGACGTGATTCTGTTCCCGCACATGCGTCCGCAGGGCTGAAGACATTGAACGAGCCGCCTTTCGAGGCGGCTTTTTCTTGCCCTAAGCTTTATGTTGCCTGTACCGGCCTCTTCCCGAGCACGCCCACTCCCACACCTGAATGTTGCGGGGTCCCTGTGGGGGCGTGCGTGCCTGCGAAGAAGCCGGCACTGATGAAACACTGCCCATGAGGTATCCCCCGTGACACCCGCCATGCCTGACCAAGGCGCCGCCGGCATCGCCACCGCCGTCGCCGAAAGCGTGCAATACCAAGGCCGCAAGACTGCCCGCCAAGGCAGCGAACAGCGTCGCCAGCTGATTCTCGACGCCGCCATGCGAATTGTCGTGCGCGATGGCGTGCGCGGTGTGCGCCACCGTGCGGTGGCCGCCGAGGCCGGTGTGCCATTGTCAGCCACCACCTACTACTTCAAGGACATCGAAGACCTGCTCACCGACACCTTCGCCCAGTACGTCGAGCGCAGTGCTGCCTACATGGCCAAGCTGTGGGCCAATACCGAGGTGGTGTTGCGCCAACTGCTCGCACAGGGTGATGGCAGCCGGCAGGCGCGTGCGCGGCTGGCGGACGAAGTGGCGCGGATGACCGCCGACTACGTTCAGCGCCAGTTGCTCAACCGCCGTGATTTCCTCATGGCCGAGCAGGCCTTCCGCCAGGAGGCACTGCTGTGCCCGCGCCTGGCCGAGCTGGTGTGCGCCCATGAGCAGATCCTGCTGCACGGCACACGGCAATTGCTGCAGGTGGTGGGCTCGCGGCAACCGGAACAGGACGCCCAAATGTTGACGGCGATTATCGAGCAGATGGAATATCAGGGCCTGCTCAAGGATGCCAGTGCGCAAGCCGATGGGCAGATGCTCGCTATGCTTACCCGATACCTGCAACTGGTGCTGGCATCGGCTTGAGCGAGACCGACTTTTCTAGGAGAACCTGATGAAAGCCTGGCGTGTGGTGTCGTTGACTTTGTCATTCCTGCTGCTGGGCGGTTGTCTGGTGACCTTCCATGAGCCCTTGCCGAGCAACCAGGCGGCGCCCAAGGCCTTGCTTGGCAAGTGGAGCAGCAAGGATGCCTGGGGCGAGCCGCTGAAACTTACCATCAGCCGCAGTGGCGGCGATGCCTACAAGGCGGTCGCCACGCCCAAGGGCAAGGCCCCTGAAGAATACGTGTTCACCGTGTCGCGCCACGGCAACCGCTGGTACCTGTCGGCCGGTGTGCCAAAACGCTTGGGCGGCAATTTCCTGATTGGCGGCTTCGATATCGTCGATGGCAAGGAACTGGTGGTGTACAACCTGGATGTCGAGCAGGTACAGCAGGCAGTGGACAAGAAGGAACTGAACGGGCGCAGCACCGAGGTGCCGGAAGACAACGGCGACGGCGTGCTGATCGACAGCCCGGCGGCGCGGGTACTGGCCTACCTGGATGACCCGGCCAACTCCGACCTGTTCGTCGAAGTAGCGCGGTTCCAGCGCTCCGGCAAATGACCGTGCTGGCGGCTTCGCGGGCAAGCACAGGTTTCGTGTACTAGAAAGGAGTCCCCGGTGGACGAATACCAGCAAACCATCCGTGCCCTGTCCGACCGCATCGTTGCGGCACAGACCCCGATCCGGGTGCTGGACGCGGTGAAGTGGGACGACAACATCCGCCAGGGCTTTCTCAATGCCAAGGGCAAGGAGCCGCCTGCCGTCGATCGCGACTACTACCAGTCGCGTCCACTGTCGTTCGACTCCAGTGCGGTGAAGGCCGAGTTTCAAGGCATCGAGCGCGATATCATCCGCCAGCTCGGCCAGTTCAACCCGGTCGGGCAGATCATGAAGCGCATGTGCCGCGAATACCGCATGGTGGTGCGCATGCTCGAAGCGCGCGGCACCGAAGACTTCGGCCTGATCTCTCAGGAACTGTATGGCGCTGCCTCCGATGCCTTCCATGCCGGTGACCCGACCCTGGCCGACCTCGGCCTGATGTTGTCGGACTATCTGAACAACATCGATGGCCGTGGCGACCTCAAGGATGAGCCCAAGAACCTTACCGCCAAGGAGGCCGTGGACATCCTTCAGCGGCGCCTGAACAAGGTGTTCGGCGAAGCCGAGGGGACCATTCGCGTATTCGAGTCCGATGGCATCGTCGCCGACGCTGCGGCCGGGGCCGACTACATCAAGGTGCGTGCCGACGCCATGTTCAACGCCCGCGACGTGCGCGCCCTGGAGGTGCACGAAGGGTTGGTGCACGTTGGCACCACACTCAACGGCCTGAACCAGCCGATCTGTACCTTCCTGGCCAAGGGCCCGCCCTCGTCGACGGTGACCCAGGAAGGCCTGGCGATCCTCATGGAGGTGATTGCCTTTGCCTCCTACCCCAGCCGCCTGCGCAAGCTCACCAACCGCACCCGTGCCATCCATATGGTCGAGGAGGGCGCAGACTTCATGCAGGTCTACGGCTTTTTCCGCGAGCAGGGCTTTGAAATGGCCCAGAGCTACAGCAACGCCAGCCGGGTGTTCCGCGGTTCGGTGCCCAACGGGCTGCCATTCACCAAGGACTTGTCCTACCTCAAGGGCTTCATCATGGTTTACAACTACATTCAGTTGGCCGTGAAGAAGGGCAAGCTGGAGCAGATCCCGTTGCTGTTCTGTGGCAAAACCACGCTGGAAGACATGCGCACCCTGCGCCAACTGGTCGAGGAAGGGCTGGTCGAGCCGCCCAAGTACCTGCCCGAGCAGTTCCGCGACCTCAACGCGCTGTCGGCCTGGATGTGCTTCTCCAACTTCCTCAACCACCTGAGCCTGGATCGCATTGAAGCCGACTACGCGAACATTCTCTGAGTACTGCCGTCTGCTGGCCGTGAGCCTGGTGCTGCTGGGGCTGGGCGGCTGCAGCAGCCTGTTGTTCTACCCCGAGCCTGGCCAAGCTTTCACTCCCGAGCGGGCCCGGCTGGAATACCGTGATCTGACCCTGACCACTGCAGATGGCGTTCGCTTGCATGGCTGGTGGCTGCCGGCCAAGGCGGGGGTCGAGGTCAAGGGCACGGTGCTGCACCTGCACGGCAACGGCGGCAACCTCCCCGGGCACCTGGGCGGCAGCTACTGGCTGCCGGAGCAGGGCTACCAGGTGTTGATGATCGATTATCGCGGCTATGGCTTGTCCGAGGGGCAGCCGAGCCTGCCGGACGTCTACGAGGACATCGCCACGGCCATCGCCTGGCTCGACCGGGCTCCCGAGGTCAAGGGTAAGCCGCTGGTGCTGCTGGGGCAGAGCCTGGGCGGCGCCATGGCCATTCATTACCTGGCTGCCCATCCCGAGCAGCGCCAGCGCTTCAGTGCGCTGGTGTTCGATGGCGTGCCGGCCAGCTACCGGGCGGTGGGGCGTTATGCGCTCAGCACCTCGTGGATGACCTGGCCGTTGCAGGTGCCGCTGTCGTGGCTGGTGCCGGACGGTGACAGCGCGATCCGCTCGATCGAGAAACTGAGCAGTCCGCCCAAGCTGTTTTTCCACAGCATCGACGACAACCTGGTGCCGCTGGACAATGGCATCCGCCTGTACCAGCACGCGCCGCCGCCGCGGGTGCTGCAACTGACCCGGGGCGGCCACGTGCAGACCTTCGCCGACCCTACGTGGCGCCAGGTGATGCTGCGTTTCCTCGACGACCCCAGCCATTTCAACGGCCTGCGGCGGCTTGCCGAAGTGCCCAATTTCCCAGACGAGAAGAACAAGCAATGAGTGAAGAACGCAACGCCATCCCGCTGATTCTGACCGGGGTTGGCAGCATCATCGTGACGGTGGGGGCCTTGTGGTACTACGGTTACCTGCATTTTGCCAAGCCCGAGGATGCCCTGTTGCTGCAGGATTTCACCATGCTCAAGACGATCCCGGGCGAGGATTACAAGGTCTCGCTCGACCCCGCGCCGCAGGTGGCTCAGTGTCTGGATGGCGTGCTGGTGCTGTTCGACACCCAGCAAAAGGGCCTGACCGGCGTGCTGGTGGACAACCGCAAGCGTGCAGTGCGTTGCATGGGCGAGGAAACACCGCAGCGGGTGCAGTGAGTGTTTGACGCCGCATTTTTGGCGGACAAAGAAAAGCCCCGCGTCGCTTGCGGGGCTTCTCATGTCAGCTAGCCAGCCTTACTGCTGAACCTGGCTCACCGAGCGTGGTGCCACTGGCTGGTTGTCGTTGGAGATGGTCACCTCCACGCGACGGTTCTGCGCACGGCCCGAGTTGCTGCCGTTGTCAGCCACAGGGTATTCCTTGCCGTAGCCCTGAGACACGACGCGCGCAGGATCTACGCCAGCACGTACCAGTGCCATGCGCACGCTGTTGGCGCGGCGTTCGGACAGGGTCTGGTTGTAGTTGGCCGAGCCGACGCTGTCGGTGTAGCCCTCGACGATCACCTTGCGCTCCGGGTTTTCCTGGAGGAACTGCGCCAGCTTGGTGATGTTCGGGTAGGCGTTGCTCTTGAGTTCGGCCTTGTTGAAGTCGAACAGCACGTCACCGAAGGTCACCAGCGTACCGCGGTCGGTCTGCTTGGCGTTGAGGCTGTCCTGCAGCTTGGCGATCTGCGCATCGCGGGCGTCCAGCTTGGCTTTGGCACGTTCAGCCGAGGCGTTTTTCAGCTCACCTTCGGCGGTGCGCAGAGCGATGGTCTGCTTGGCCACTTCGACGCGCTGGTTGGTCAGGTAGGCGAGTTGGTCGACTTTCTTCTCGTCTTCACGGTCCATGTAGGCCTTGTCGGCCTTGTTCAGCCAGTCCTGGGCGTCCTTGGTTTCCAGTGCAGCCACTTTGCTCGCTTGCGGGTCGCTCTGCAGCGAGGAGAAATTGGTGCGGGCCGCTTCCAGATTGGCATTAGGGTCGTGCGAGCAGGCAGCAAGACCTACGCTCAGGGCCAGCAGGGCGGGAATCATGACGTGTTTGCGCATAGTGTTCATCCTTTGATCGTGTGCGAAGGCTAAGGTTGGCGGGGCAGGGCTCACTGAGCGCTGCGCAGGCCTTCCTCACGTACGTCCTGAACGCCCTGACGGGCATCCTGCACGGCCTTCTGGGCTTTGGCTGCCTGGGCTTTGCGTTCGGCGAGGCGGGCATCCCACTCGGCCTGTTGGGCCAGGCGCTTGGCCTCGTCGTACTTTTTGTCGTGCATGGCAATTTCGGCCTGCTTGAACTTGTCCTGCGCCGCTTTCATTTCAACAGCGGCAAATTCGGTGCCGCCAGCGCTGACAGCGGAGTTCACGGCGGACTGGGTAACCGCATACTGCTCGGTCGGCGGGTTGCCCGCACAGCCGGCCAGGACCAGGCTACTGCCCAGCGCCAGCGCGGCCAGCTTGAACCCGCGCACGTGAGTGGATGACGGTTTGAAAGTGCGGGTTTTCATGTTGGTCAGCTCCATTGGATCACTCCTGATAACGACGATGTCCGTAGCAGTCCATCGCTCATTCCCTGACAATTTCCGTGCGCTTCAGCTGATCGGTGCACAAGTGCAGGTGTGCAGGGTTTTAGCGTGATGGCTATTGGCTCCGACTGGAGTGTTTTTCCAATAGTTCAGAAAAAAGTCGTGTAATCGGATAACTATTTCTGACTGATCAGTCAGCGGAGGGGGTGCGGAACTTTAGCAGGGCTCAGCGGTATTCCGGGCCTGTGCGAGGCCCGGAATGACGGGGCGGGGGGGTTAATTTTCGCTGTCGTCGCCGGTGTTGCTCAGGCTGTGCAGGTGCTGACGCGACAGCGACAGGAAGCGCGGTGTAGGGCCAACATCCTCGTACAACGGGTCGCCCTCTTCATCGGTGGCGATGACCTGGCGGCCCTGCACGTACGGAAAGCTGGCCTCCAGCTCTTCCAGGGCGGCCGCCACCAGTTCGCCGAGCAGTTCCTCGGCGGTGCGCTTGGGGTACATGTCGATCAACGCGGCCAGGCGCGCCTCGGATTCCAGGTCCAGGTGCAACACATGGCCCGTGCGGCTGAGGGTGCCGGCGGCGTTCTGTTCCCAGTGCTGGGCGAGTTCACGGATTTTCATGATGACCTCTATGGACGCCTGTGAAGGCTGTACTGCATGGGAGTGTGTGCTTTCACTTTAGTTTGCTTTGGCCGATCACGGCTTGCCATCGTCGGCCGGCTGTGGGCACTCTTGGGTGCATGTCTCGGCCTTTTGTGTGCGGGCACCGCGTGGAATGCTCCGCGGGCATGCTCGCTGCCACAGGGATCGGGTAAAGGCTGAAAGGGAAGCAGTGCGCCAGAGCCGCGCCGGAGAGAGGGCCAATGACCGATATCGATGTGCGTTTGCGTGAAGATGTCCATGTGTTGGGTGAGCTGCTGGGCGAAACCATTCGCCAGCAGCATGGCGATGCGTTCTTGCAGAAGATCGAGGATATCCGCCACAGCGCCAAGGCCGACCGCCGCGGCCCCGGCGAGCAACTGAGCTCGACCCTGGCCGACCTTGCCGAAGAAGACCTGCTACCCGTGGCCAGGGCCTTCAACCAGTTCCTCAACCTGGCCAACATGGCCGAGCAATACCAGCTGATCCGCCGACGCGACGCCGACCAGCCCGAGCCTTTCGAAGCGCGGGTGCTGCCTGAGCTGCTGGCGCGCCTGAAGCAGGCGGGCCACAGCAACGATGCCCTTGCCCGGCAACTGGCCAAGCTGGACATCCAGCTGGTGCTCACCGCGCACCCCACCGAGGTGGCCCGCCGCACGCTGATCCAGAAATACGACGCCATTGCCGGCCAGCTGGCCGCGCAAGACCACCGCGACCTGATCCCGGCCGAACGACAGCAGGTGCGCGAGCGCCTGCGCCGGCTGATCGCCGAAGCCTGGCACACTGAAGAAATCCGCCGCACCCGGCCGACGCCGGTAGATGAAGCCAAGTGGGGCTTCGCAGTCATCGAGCATTCGCTCTGGCACGCCATTCCCAGCCATCTGCGCAAGGTCGACAAGGCCTTGCTCGAGGCCACTGGCCTGCGCCTGCCACTTGAGGCAGCGCCGATCCGCTTTGCTTCGTGGATGGGCGGCGACCGTGATGGCAACCCCAACGTGACCGCCGCCGTCACCCGCGAAGTGCTGCTGCTGGCGCGCTGGATGGCCGCCGATTTGTTCCTGCGCGATATCGATGCCCTGGCCGCTGAGCTTTCGATGCAGCAGGCCAATGACGCGCTGCGCGAACGGGTGGGTGACAGCGCCGAACCTTACCGCGCCGTGCTCAAGCAATTGCGTGACCGCCTGCGCGCCACACGTGCCTGGGCCCATTCGGCACTGGCCAGCAGCCAGCCGGCCAGTGCCGAGGTGCTGGTGGACAACCGCGGCCTGATCGCGCCGCTGGAGCTGTGCTACCAGTCGCTGCATGAATGCGGCATGGGCGTGATCGCCGAGGGCCCGCTGCTCGACTGCCTGCGCCGAGCCGTCACCTTCGGGTTGTTCCTCGGCCGCCTGGACGTGCGCCAGGACGCTGCCCGCCACCGTGATGCCCTGACCGAAATCACCGATTACCTGGGCCTGGGGCGTTATGCCGACTGGGATGAAGACCAGCGCATCCAGTTCCTCCAGGCCGAGCTGAAAAACCGCAGGCCACTGTTACCCGCACATTTCAAACCACAGGCCGATACCGCCGAAGTGCTGGCCACCTGCCGGGAGGTGGCGGCAGCACCGGCTGCTTCGCTGGGTTCTTATGTCATCTCCATGGCCGGTGCGGCCTCGGACGTACTGGCGGTGCAACTGCTACTCAAGGAAGCTGGGCTGACCCGGCCGATGCGTGTGGTGCCGCTGTTCGAAACCCTGGCCGACCTCGACAACGCCGGGCCGGTGATGCAGCGCCTGCTTGGCCTGCCAGGTTACCGTGCTGGCCTGCGTGGCCCGCAGGAAGTGATGATCGGCTACTCCGACTCGGCCAAGGACGCCGGCACCACGGCAGCGGCCTGGGCGCAGTACCGGGCGCAGGAAAACCTGGTGCGCATCTGTGCCGAGCATCAGGTCGAGCTGCTGCTGTTCCACGGCCGTGGCGGCACGGTAGGTCGGGGTGGTGGCCCGGCCCACGCGGCGATCCTGTCGCAGCCACCAGGATCGGTGGCGGGGCGGTTCCGCACCACTGAGCAGGGCGAGATGATCCGTTTCAAGTTCGGGTTGCCGGGCATCGCCGAGCAAAACCTCAACCTGTACCTGGCTGCCGTGCTCGAAGCCACGCTGCTGCCACCACCGCCACCGCAGCCAGCCTGGCGCGAAGTAATGGACCAATTGGCCGCCGATGGCGTCAAGGCTTACCGCAGCGTAGTGCGCGAGAACCCCGATTTTGTCGAGTACTTCCGCCAGTCGACGCCGGAGCAGGAACTGGGGCGCCTGCCGCTGGGCAGCCGGCCGGCCAAGCGCCGCGCGGGCGGCATCGAAAGCCTGCGGGCCATTCCGTGGATCTTCGGCTGGACCCAGACCCGGCTGATGCTGCCGGCCTGGTTGGGCTGGGAGACGGCGCTGAACAATGCCCTGGCGCGGGGCCAAGGTCACCTGCTGGCGCAAATGCGCGAGCAGTGGCCCTTCTTCCGCACCCGCATCGACATGCTGGAGATGGTACTGGCCAAGGCTGATGCGCAAATCGCCGAGGCCTACGACGAACGTCTGGTGCAACCGCACTTGCTTCCTTTAGGTGCGCAATTGCGCGACCTATTGTCGCAGTCGTGCAAGGTGGTACTGGGCCTGACCGGGCAACCGGTGCTACTGGCGCACAGCCCCGAGACACTGGAATTCATCAGCCTGCGCAATACCTATCTGGACCCGTTGCACCGCCTGCAAGCCGAGTTGCTGGCCCGCTCGCGCAGCCGCGAAGCCGCTCTGGACAGCCCGTTGGAGCAGGCCCTGCTGGTGACCGTGGCGGGCATTGCCGCCGGGCTGCGCAACACCGGCTAAGGGCAAGCCCGGGTCATGTCTGGCGAGTGCCATACAGGCCCGGCCCAACGACGGGGCGGGTGGTTGCACTGGGCGCAACCGCCAGCCCGCTCAGCCGCAAGTGGCGCATTCCTGCAACTTTGGGACGCTTGTCTGGCTGCCGGGCGCTGTGTATCTTGAGCAGCCTTCTGACCGATTTGTGGTCATACCCGATTTTCCGGACTCGGCCCAGTTTGCCGAATCCATTGAATTTCATAAAAAAATTTGAGGAGCACGAGATGCGCGTAATTCTGCTGGGAGCTCCCGGGGCCGGTAAAGGTACTCAGGCAAAGTTCATCACCGAAAAGTTCGGTATCCCCCAGATTTCCACCGGTGACATGCTGCGTGCCGCCGTCAAGGCCGGGACCCCGCTGGGCCTGGAACTGAAGAAAGTCATGGATGCCGGCCAACTGGTGTCCGACGAGCTGATCATCAGCCTGGTCAAGGAGCGCATCGCCCAGCCTGATTGCGCCAATGGCTGCCTGTTCGACGGCTTCCCACGCACCATCCCGCAAGCCGAAGCGATGGTCGCTGCCGGTGTCGACATCGATGCCGTGGTCGAAATTGCCGTGGACGACGAAGAAATCGTCGGCCGCATGGCTGGCCGCCGCGTGCACCTGGCCTCGGGCCGCACCTACCACATTCAGTACAACCCGCCGAAAGTGGAAGGCAAGGACGATGAGACCGGCGAAGAGCTGATCCAGCGCGATGACGACAAGGAAGAAACCGTTCGCCATCGCCTGTCGGTTTACCACAGCCAGACCAAGCCACTGGTGGACTTCTACCAGAAGCTGTCGGCCGCCAATGCCGGCAAGCCGAAGTACAGCCACATCGAAGGCGTTGGCTCGGTTGAAGCCATCACCGCCAAGGTCCTGGCAGCCCTGAGCTGATCCACGCCTGACGCACCCCGACAACGGCCCGCTAGCGGGCCGTTGTCGTTTCAGGGCTGCAACCCACGGCCGCACAGCGGCCCCTCGGGACACAACGGCGCTGCTGCTCTATACTGCCGCTCTTTTTCACTCGCACCTGGATACCCGTTCGATGACCACCCTGTTGGCCCTGGATACCGCCACCGAAGCCTGTTCCGTCGCGCTGCTGCATGACGGCAAGGTAACCAGCCATTACGAGGTGATTCCACGTCAGCACGCGCAGAAGCTGCTGCCGATGATCAAGCAGTTGCTGGCCGAATCCGGCGTCGCGCTGAATACACTGGATGCCATTGCCTTCGGCCGTGGCCCGGGTGCATTCACCGGTGTGCGCATCGCCATCGGTGTGGTCCAGGGCCTGGCCTTCGCGCTGGAGCGTCCGGTGCTGCCGGTGTCCAATCTGGCCGCATTGGCCCAGGGTGCCTGGCGTGAGCATGGCGCGCAGCAGGTGGCGGCCGCCATCGATGCGCGCATGGATGAAGTGTACTGGGGCTGCTACCAGGCCACGGCGGGTGAAATGCGCCTTGTCGGCCGCGAAGCGGTGTTGCCGCCCGAGCAGGTAGCGCTGCCGGTTGGCAGCAACGGCGAGTGGTTCGGTGCTGGTACCGGCTGGGGCTATGCCGAGCGCCTAGCGGTACAGGTGGCGGCCAGCAACCCTGGCGCTTTGCCCAACGCGCTGGACATTCTCAGCCTGGCCAGCTTCGCCTGGGCGCGTGGCGAGGCCATTGTCGCCGAGCAGGCGCAACCGGTGTATCTGCGCGATAATGTAGCTACGCCGAAGAAGCACTGAGTGCTGTTCGTCGGTGGCCCTGAAACCTTCTGTGCGATCTGTGGTCCAGTTATCACTTAAGCATTAGCGACGGAACTCTGATGCTGCTAAATTGCCATCATTGGTCCTGAGTGCTCATGCCATGCGTATCGACGGTTTCTCATCGCAGTCCTACCCGATCAAGCGCACTCCGCGCAAGGCAGTGGTGCGCGACGAGGCCATCGACGATGCCGAGCTGATCGACGACGCAGAAGTCGCTCCGCAGGAAGCCGCCGCCCGACGTCCTGGCGGTGGCCTGCCAGCCCGCCAGCAGGACATGATCTTCCCCCGCGCCCGTGACCGCCGCACCGCCACCGCATTGGCCAGCTACCTGAGCACCGCCGGTTTCACCGACTGGGACATGGAAGTACTGGGGCTCGACCTGTACATTTGACGGGATGAGCCCATCCCCACTGCCTTATTTTCTCGGTTGCCCGTCATGGAGCGAAAACGCCTGGCGTGAGTACCTGTATCCTGCCGACGCCAACACCAATCAGATGCTGGGTTTCTACAGCCAGGTGTTCAATGCCGTCGAGGGCAACACCACCTTCTATGCACGCCCAGCCCCAGGCACCATCGCCCGCTGGGCGCAGGTAATGCCCCAGCACTTTCGTTTCACCGCCAAGTTCCCCCGCGACGTCAGCCACGAAGGCGACCTGCGCGAGCAGCTTGAGCCCGCCTTCGACTTCACCCGCCTGTTGGCCCCGCTTGGCCAGCGCGTATCGCCGTATTGGCTGCAGCTGCCCGCCCAGTTCGGCCCCGCACGGCTGGGCGAGCTTTGCCGGTTTCTCGATGAAATAGCCGTGCCGGTGGCCGTGGAAGTGCGCAACCAGGCGTTTTTCGCCAAGGGGGAGGAAGAACGGTTGCTCAACCGCCTGCTGCATGAGCGCGGCGTGGAGCGCATCTGTCTTGACCCGCGTGCGTTGTTCAGTTGCACCTCGCGTGACCCTGCTGTGCTGCATGCACAGTCGAAGAAGCCCAAGGTACCGCCCCGTCCGGCCGCTTTCAGCCAGCATCCGCAGGTACGCTTCATCGGCCATCCCGAGCTGGAGGCCAACGAGCCCTTCCTCACCCCTTGGGTAGACAAGGTGGCCGGCTGGATTGAAGAAGGCCGCAGCCCCTATATCTTCCTGCATACCTCGGACAACCGTTTGGCCGCAGCCTTGGCCCAGCGTTTTCACCAGCGCCTGATGGCACGTTTGCCGGGCCTGGCACCTTTGCCGGAATTGCCGCGTGCGCCCGAGGTCGAACAACTGGGGCTACTCTGACCTTTCCCTGACTGCCGGAGGTTGACCATGGATGTGCAAACCCTGCGAGCCGAAGCCTTCAAGGCTCTACATGAACGCGACGGAGCGTTCGTCATCCCCAACCCGTGGGACGCCGGCTCTGCCAAGTTGCTGGCCAGCCTCGGCTTCGAGGCGCTGGCCACCACCAGTGCCGGCCTGGCCTTCAGCCTGGGCCGCCCGGATGCCGAAGGCGCCTTGAGCCTGGACGACACGCTGGACAATGCCGGTGAGATCGTGGATGCCACGCCGTTGCCGGTCGCTGCAGACCTGGAGAACGGTTTTGGCGACCTGCCAGAGAATTGCGCGCAGACCATCCTACGCGCTGCGGAAGTGGGCCTGGTGGGCGGTTCCATCGAGGATGCCAGTGGCCGGAGCGATGCGCCTATCTATGACTTTGGCCTGGCGGTGGAGCGCGTACGCGCGGCGGTCCAGGCCGCGCGTGGCCTGCCATTTCCATTCACCCTGTGCGCCCGGGCAGAAAACCTGCTGCACGGGCGTATGGACCTGGACGACACCATTCTGCGCCTGCAAGCCTATGCGGAGGCTGGCGCCGATGTACTGTACGCCCCCGGGCTGCGAACTGTCGAAGAAGTCCGCGCGGTGGTGCAGGCCGTTGCCCCGCGGCCAGTGAACGTGCTGATGGGCATGCCCGGTGTGCCGCTGAGCGTGAACCAGTTGCAGGACCTGGGTGTGCGTCGTATCAGCGTCGGTTCGTCGCTGGCCCGTGCTGCACTGGGGGCCTTCCAGCGGGCGGCGCTGGAAATTCGCGATGAGGGTACGTTCGGCTACGGTGAACAGGCCCTGCCTTTCGCCCAGCTAAACGACCTGTTCCGCCGCTGATGCGGGGCGCGATGGTGCTGCTGGCCGGCCTGCTGTTAGCGACCGGCATGGCATGGTACTTCGGCTGGCGCCTGCCTGCGGTGTGGAACCCATGGGCGCCCTTGGACGTACGCCAGCCGCCCAACCTGCTGACGCCTTACAAGCTTTCGCGCTTGCGCAATGACCCGGCGCTGTGCCGCCAGGCACTGGAAACCAGCCAGCTGCGCTACCGCGCACAGGCCGACAGCCCGGCCTCGGCCAACTGCCCGCTGCAAAACATATGGCGTATCGAAAGCGGCCAGGCGCGCCTCAGCAGCAGTTTCCTGGCCAGTTGCCCGTTGGCGGTGGCCTACGCGCTGTTCGAAAACCATGGCTTGCAGCCGGCGGCCCAGGACGTGTTTGGGCAAGCGGTGACGCAGGTCGACCACCTGGGCAGCTTTGCCTGCCGCAATGTCTACCACCGCAAGCAGGGCCGTTTGAGCCAGCACGCCACGGCCAATGCTCTGGACATCAGCGGCTTTCGCCTGCAGGACGGGCAGCGGATTGTCCTGGCGCGTGACTGGCAGGCGGGTGGGCAGAAGGCGGCGTTCCTGCGCCGGGTACAGCGGGCGGCTTGCGAGAGCTTCAGCACGGTACTGGGGCCGGACTACAACGCTGCGCACCGCAACCACTTCCACCTGGACATGGGGCGCTGGCAGATCTGTCGTTAGCCTCAGGCGAGCGCGCGCACGTTGTTCAGCACCACTGGGCGCGCCCAGTGGATGTCGAACTCCAGGTCATTCTGCTGCTTCGCCAGTGTGGCGTCGTCGAAGGGTTCCGGGGCCGGGTCCAGCAGGTTGCTTTCCAGCTCGGCGATGGGCAGGAACAGCGAGCGCGGAGCAGGGCCAGGGCCGGGTTCGGCGATCGGCTGACCCTGGCTCATCACCACCGGGCGCAGCCAGCTGTTGTTGATGTCGAGCTGGCGCTGTTGCTCGATCAGTTCCATGGCGCTGAACGGCTCGGGGGCGGGCGGCAGCAGCTTGGCTTCAAGCTCGGCCTTGGGCAGAAACAACGGTTCGGGCGGCGCCACGATGGTGTCGTGCACCGGGCAGGCGCGCTGGGCGTCGATCATGGCCAGCGCGCGGGCGCCACCGATCGGTTCGCCGCTGTCCTGGTCGTACTTCACGAACGACTGGCTGATGCTGTCTACCGGCTCTTCCTGCTGCTCGGCCATGGCCCGGGCAAAGAAATCCTGCCACAGGTGGCTGACGCCCCCGAGTGCCTGGGTATTCTGCTGGCTGTAGTTGTCGACAGGCGACAAATAGGTCAAGCCGATGGGAAGAGTATCTGACATGGCAGTCGTGCGCGTTGTGCTCTGGCAGAATAGCGGGATATTGCCTGTATCGGCCGTCATGGCCGATACCTTAATGGCTGGGTTCAATTTCTAGGTGTGGAAGATGGAAGAGCAGGGCACAGGTATCCGGGTCGAGGCGCTGTCGGCTGAATTCGAGGCGCAGGCCGCTGCGTGGGCCGAGCGCCTGGCGCTACCGTTGCAGGACGAGGGCGCTGGCTTTGCCGTGCAGGTGGGGGTTGATGGCTTGCAGATCCAGCAGTTGGGCCCGCAGGCTCCGGGGCCGGTACGTGTGGACTTCGTCGAAGGCCAGGCCGCGCATCGCCGGCAGTTTGGCGGCGGCAACGGGCAGATGATCGCCAAGGCCGTGGGCATTGCCCAGGGTGTACGGCCGCAGGTGCTGGATGCCACGGCGGGCCTGGGCAAGGATGCGTTCGTGCTGGCCAGCCTGGGCTGCCAGATGACCCTGATCGAACGCCAGCCATTGATTGCCGCGCTGCTGGAAGATGGCTTGGCGCGGGCGCGGACGGATGATGAGGTCGGCCCCATCGTCGGGCGCATGCGCCTGCTGACTGGCAACGCTATCGAGCGCATGCGCAGTTGGGAAGGCGATGCGCCGCAGGTGATCTACCTTGACCCGATGTTCCCGCACCGCGACAAGAGTGCGTTGGTGAAAAAGGAAATGCGTGTGTTCCGGCCTTTGGTCGGTGACGACCTGGATGCCCCGGCCCTGCTCGAAGCCGCCCTGGCGCTGGCCAGCCACCGGGTGGTGGTGAAGCGCCCGCGCAAAGCGCCGATCATCGACGGGCCAAAGCCAAGCCATAGCCTGGAGGGCAAGTCGAGCCGGTATGACATTTACCCCAAGAAAGCGCTGAAAGCCTGATTTCTGGCGCGTGTGTGGGCCCTTTGCGGTCAAAGCCGCAAAGAGGCCCGCACAGGCATTCAGGTATCAGGGTTTGAATGCCCGCAAGAACACCCCCACCACCTCGCGCACATGCGCCTCGGCCTCGTCCCCCTCCAAGGGCGCTGCGCACCCCAGCAGCAAGCGGTAATCCGGCGCCCCCTTGACCAGGCAGAAGAAGTGCTCCGCCGCACGCAGCGGGTTGTCGATGCGCAGCAGCCCACGCTCATGCGCCCCGCGCAGCAGCGCCTCCATCCCAGCCAGTACGCGCTTGGGTCCGGCCTCGTAGAAGTATTCGCCAAAGCTGGGGTCCAGGCTGCCCTGGGCCATGATCAGGCGGCTGAGCTTGACCGCTTCGTCACTGCTGATTAGGGCCTGGAAGTTGCGGGCGATGGTCAGCAGCACTTCTTCCACCGGTACCCCCTCGGGATACTCGAACAGCAGGTCAGGCAACTGGATCTGGCACGTGGCCATCACCGCCGAGCAGAACAGTGTCTGCTTGTCGGTGAAGTGACTGTACACGGTCAGTTTTGAAACACCTGCCGCCGCAGCGACCGCATCCATGCTGGTGTTGGCGTAACCAAGGCTGAGGAACAGGGCCTTGGCGGCCTCGAGAATCGCCTCGCGTTTGGCCAGGTCCTTTGGCCGGCCTGGGCCTATGGGTGCGTCGTTGGGCATTGTGGTCTGCATCTGGTTTAAGAATCACCATCTTAACGGGTCAGCCGCGATCCGGCTAAACACCAGCGCACATTTCCCTGCGGCCTATGAGCGGGCAGTTGATCGACAAGCGCGGTGCCGTTCAGCCGCCGCCTGATCTCACAGGCGCCAGAGGGCTCCAGCCAAGTCGTCGAAAAACCAGCGCATGCCCTTCCCGACATCGTTGCGCTGATTTAATATACCAGCCAGTACAAATATTAAATGTGCACTTCGCGAAAGGATTCATCATGTTGCGCCATGCCTTGTCCATCGCTCTGCCCGCCGCCGCTGCCCTGCTTCTGGCGGCGTGTGGCCAGGAAGCTGCCCCACCCGCCGCGCCACGCCCGGCACTGGTGGTGCAGCCGCAGCCTGCCGAAGCCGCTGCCGACAGTTACCCCGGTGAAGTGCGCGCGCGCTTCGAGCCGGAGCTGGCCTTCCGCATTGGCGGCAAGGTCAGCAAGCGCCTGGTGGAGGAGGGGCAGCGGGTCAAGGCCGACCAACCGCTGGCCGAGCTGGACCCGCAGGACGTACGCCTGCAACTTGAGGCCAACCGCGCCCAGCTGGCGGCTGCCGAAGCCAACCTGGCATTGGTGCGCGCCGAGCGTGATCGCTACCAGAAGCTGCTGGAACGGCAAATGGTCAGCCACTCCCAGTTCGACAACGCCGAAAACCTCTACCGCGCCGGCCTTGCCCGGCTGAAGCAGGCCAAGGCGGAGTTCGATGTGGCCGGCAATCAGGCCGAATATGCCGTGCTGCGCGCGCCGCAGGCCGGTGTGGTGGCCAAGCGTCAGGTTGAAGTGGGCCAGGTGGTTGCCGCCGGGCAAACCGTGTTCACCCTGGCTACTGATGGTGAGCGAGAAGTGGCCATCGGCCTGCCGGAGCAGCAGTTCGCCCGTTTCGCTGTGGGCCAACCGGTGAGCGTGGAGTTGTGGTCGCACCCGCAGGCGCGTTTCCAGGGGCGCATTCGCGAGCTGTCACCGGCTGCCGACCCGCGCTCGCGCACGTTCGCGGCGCGTATCGCCTTTACCACGGCCGCCGTACCGGCTGAATTGGGCCAAAGCGCCCGTGTGTTCATCGCCAAGGATGGGCTGATCCCGCTGGCGGTACCGCTGTCGGCAGTGACTGCGGAAAATGGTCAGGCCTACGTCTGGCGGGTGAGCAAGGAAAGCCGGCTGGAGCGGGTGACGGTGCGTCTGGGGGCTTATGGCAGCGACAGTGTACCGGTGCTCGAGGGCCTGGCCCCGGGTGACTGGGTGGTTGCCGCGGGTGGCCATGTACTGCGGGAGGGCCAGGAGGTACGCCCGGTTGACCGCAGCAACCGTGTAGTGAACCTGACGGCCAAGGAGTAAGTCCCGATGGGTTTCAATCTTTCTGCCTGGGCGCTGCGCAACCGCCAGATCGTCCTGTTCCTGATGATCCTGCTGGCGGCCATCGGCGCCATGTCCTACACCAAGCTGGGCCAGAGCGAAGACCCGCCGTTCACCTTCAAGGCCATGGTCATCCGCACCCTTTGGCCGGGGGCCACGGCGGAGGAAGTGTCACGCCAGGTGACCGAGCGCATCGAGAAAAAGCTGATGGAAACCGGCGAGTACGAGAGGATCGTCTCGTTCTCCCGCCCCGGCGAATCACAAGTCACCTTCATGGCCCGCGACTCGCTGCATTCCAAGGACATCCCCGAACTGTGGTACCAGATCCGCAAAAAGGTCGCGGACATTCGCCACACCCTGCCGCCAGAAATCCAGGGGCCGTTTTTCAACGACGAGTTCGGCACCACCTTCGGCAACATCTACGCGCTGACCGGTGAGGGCTTCGATTATGCGGTGCTCAAGGATTACGCCGACCGCATCCAGATCCAGCTGCAGCGGGTCAAGGACGTGGGCAAGGTCGAGCTGATCGGCCTGCAGGACGAGAAAGTCTGGATCGAGCTGTCCAACCTCAAGCTGGCCACGCTCGGTGTGCCGCTGGAGGCTGTGCAGAAGGCCCTGCAAGAGCAGAACGCGGTCAGCACAGCCGGCTTCTTCGAAACCCCTAGCGAGCGCCTGCAACTGCGGGTGAGCGGGCGCTTCGACAGCGTCGAGCAGATTCGCCAGTTCCCCATCCGCGTGGGTGACCGCACCTTCCGTATCGGCGATGTGGCCGAAGTGCACCGTGGCTTCAATGACCCACCCGCACCGCGGATGCGCTTCATGGGCGAAGATGCCATTGGCCTGGCGGTATCGATGAAGGATGGCGGCGATATCCTGGTGCTGGGCAAGGCGCTGGAAGGCGAGTTCGAACGGCTGGCGCACAACTTGCCGGCCGGCATGGAGCTGCGCAAGGTCTCGGACCAGCCGGCAGCGGTCAAGGCCGGTGTGGGCGAGTTCGTCCAGGTACTGGCCGAGGCGCTGGTCATCGTGTTGCTGGTGAGCTTCTTCTCGCTGGGCCTGCGCACCGGCCTGGTGGTGGCACTGGCGATCCCGCTGGTGCTGGCCATGACCTTTGCCGCCATGCATTACTTTGGTATCGGCCTGCACAAGATTTCGCTCGGTGCACTGGTGCTGGCCTTGGGCCTGCTGGTGGACGATGCGATCATTGCCGTGGAAATGATGGCGATCAAGATGGAGCAGGGCTACGACCGCCTGAAGGCGGCCAGCCATGCCTGGACCAGCACCGCCTTCCCGATGCTGACTGGCACCCTGATCACCGCGGCAGGCTTTCTGCCAATTGCCACGGCCGCCTCCAGCACCGGCGAATACACCCGTTCGATCTTCCAGGTGGTGACCATTGCCTTGCTCACGTCTTGGGTCGCGGCCGTGGTGTTCGTGCCTTACCTGGGCGAACGCCTGCTGCCGGACCTGGCCAGGCTGCACGCCGCCCGCCATGGCAAGGACGGCCACGCACCGGACCCGTACGCCACGCCGTTCTATCAGCGCGTCCGGCGGGTGGTGGAATGGTGCGTGCGGCGTCGTAAAACGGTGATCCTGCTGACCATTGCCGCTTTTGTCGGCAGCATTTTGCTGTTCCGCTTCGTGCCCCAGCAGTTTTTCCCGGCCTCTGGGCGCCCGGAGCTAATGGTCGATCTGAAGCTGGGCGAAGGCGCTTCGCTGACCAATACCGCCGAGCGGGTCAAGCAACTGGAGGCGCTGTTGAAGCAGCAGGACGGCATCGTCAACTACGTGGCCTATGTGGGCACCGGTTCGCCGCGCTTCTACTTGCCACTGGACCAGCAACTGCCGGCAGCCAGCTTCGCCCAGTTCGTGGTGCTGGCCAAGTCGATGGAAGACCGCGAGCGTTTGCGCAGCTGGCTGATCAGCACCGTCGACCAGCAGTTCCCGGACTTGCGCGCCCGCGTTACCCGCCTGGAAAACGGCCCACCCGTGGGCTACCCGGTGCAGTTCCGGGTCACCGGCGAGCATATCGAACAAGCCCGTGCCCTGGCCCGTGAAGTGGCTGACAAGGTGCGCGAGAACCCGCATGTGGTGAACGTACACCTGGACTGGGAAGAACCGAGCAAAGCGGTGTTCCTCGAGATTGACCAGGACCGTGCCCGCGCGCTGGGGGTGAGTACCGCGCACCTGGCGAGCTTCCTGCAGAGCTCGTTGATCGGCAGCACGGTCAGCCAGTACCGCGAGGACAACGAGCTGATCGAGATCCTGCTGCGCGGTACGCTGCAGGAGCGTAGCGAGCTGGGCAACCTCGGCAGCCTGGCGTTGCCCACCGATAACGGCCAGAGCGTGGCGCTGTCGCAGGTAGCGACCCTGGAGTACGGCTTCGAGGAAGGCATCATCTGGCACCGCAACCGCCTGCCGACGGTGACCGTGCGCGCCGATATCTACGACAAGGAGCAACCGGCCACGTTGGTGAAACAGATCGAGCCGACGCTGCGGGAGATACGTGCCAAGCTGCCGGACGGCTACCTGCTGGAAGTGGGCGGTACGGTTGAAGATTCCGAGCGCGGGCAGAAGTCGGTGAATGCCGGTATGCCATTGTTCATCGTGGTGGTGCTGAGCTTGCTGATGATCCAGTTGCGCAGCTTCTCGCGCACGGTGATGGTGTTCCTTACCGCGCCGCTGGGGCTGATTGGCGTGACCCTGTTCCTGCTGGTGTTCCGCCAGCCGTTCGGCTTTGTCGCCATGCTCGGCACCATTGCCCTGGCGGGGATGATCATGCGCAACTCGGTCATTTTGGTGGACCAGATCGAGCAGGACATTGCGGCGGGTATGGAGCGTTGGCAGGCGATCATCGAGGCCACGGTGCGGCGCTTCCGTCCGATCGTGCTGACTGCGCTGGCAGCAGTGCTGGCGATGATCCCGTTGTCGGGCAGTGTGTTCTACGGGCCGATGGCGGTGGCGATCATGGGAGGGTTGATCGTGGCCACGGCGCTGACGCTGTTGTTCCTGCCGGCGTTGTATGCGGCGTGGTTCAGGGTCAAGAAAGGCTGAAGACCGGCGGGTACCTGTGGGAGCGGGCTTGTCCCGCGAAGAATCCAACACAGTGCATGGCACGGGCTTCGCCCGTGTTCGCGGGACAAGCCCGC